>JBKBRS010000012.1:0-22776 GCA_046292095.1 Thiobacillaceae bacterium | reverse complement strand
CTTCTCGCCGGGGTCGATCTCGAGATCGACCCCGTCGAGCACCCGTTCCCCGTCGCCGTAGGCGAAGCTCACCCGCTCAAGCCGCAGCCCCACCGTGGTCCGCCCGGCAAAGGGATTCACCCCGGCCGCGATCTCCTCGACGGGTTTGAGGGCCAGCAGGGCGTTGATCCGACCCAAGGCGGCGTTGGCCGCATACCAGGCGTACTGGATGTTGATGATCTCCTGCACCGGGCTCATCATGAACCAGAGATAGCCAAACACCGCCATCATCTCGCCGATGCTGAGATCCGAGAACACCACCATCAGCATGGCCAGGCCGCGGAAGATGTCGAACCCGGCCAGGAAGACGAAGAAGGAGATGCGGTTCATGGCGTCCGACTTCCAAGCGAAGGCCGCGGCCTGGGTACGGATGTCGGCGGCGCGCTCGGTTACCCGTCGCAGGTAATGCCGCTCGCGGTTCATGGCGCGGATCTGCGCCAGGGCATCCAGGGTCTCGGCGAGCGCCTCCTGGAAGGCCTCGATCGCGGAATTCTCCCGCTTCTTCAGCTCCTTGACCCGTTTGCCCAGCTTGGTCGAGAACAGGATGACGATCGGGTTCAAGACCAGTATGAACAGCGCGAGCTGCCAGTGCATCCACACGAGCACCACCGCCACACCGATGAGCGAGAGCACCGCTACGAGAAAACCCGATATGGAGGCGCCCAGGAAGCTATCGATGGCGTTGAGATCGGTGACGAAATGCGAGGTCACCCGCCCCGAGCCCAGGGTCTCGTATTCCGACAGGGCGATGCGCGAGAGGCGCTGCAGCATGCGCGCGCGGATACGGTAGACGATCTCCTTGGACACAAGCGCAAAGGTGCGCGACTGCCAGACGTTGAGCAGGATCGCCAGCAGGCGCAGGCCCAGTGTCAGCGCCAGGGCCAGGCCGATGAAGAGCACCGGCCCATGCCAGGCCGGCGGGAACCAGGGCGCGGTGAGCCGGATGAAGAGACTAGGATGGCCGAGCAATACCTCATCGACCAGCAGCGGCAGGATCAGCGGCACCGGCACCGACGCCAGCACCGCCAGCACCGCCAGGATGTGGCCCTGCAGCAAGGCCTGACGGTGCGCCCGCAGCTCGACCAGTATGGAGGGCCAACTCAAAGGGGCCTGCGGCCCGCTGCTGGGCAGTGTCTCGCGTCGTTCAAGCGCCAATTCCATGTCAAAACCCCTATTCCCTGGCCTGCCGACCGGGGGCTATTTGCCGATGCAGAACTCGCTGAAGATGACCCCCAGCAGGTCGTCCGGCGTGAACTCGCCGGTGATGGCGGCGAGCGCCTCCTGGGCCAGACGCAGTTCCTCCGCCATGAGTTCCAGCTGCCCCAGCTGGGCGCGCGCGTTGTCCAGATGGTGGGCCGCCTGTCGCAGAGCGGCGAGATGGCGGCTGCGCGCCATGTAGCTACCCTCGCCGGCGGCGTGCCATCCAGCCAGCTCCAGCAGGCGCCGCTGCAGGAGGTCGATGCCGCTGCCCTCACGCGCCGAGAGCCAGACCTCGCGTCCGTCCGCCGAGAGGTGCGGGGGCTCGCCGGTCAGGTCGATCTTGTTGTGCACGGTGATGAGTGGGATGTCGGGCAGGGCTCGGATGATCTCGGCCTCTCGGGCGGACACGCCATGGGTCGCATCCACCAGCAGCAGGGCGACGTCGGCCCGCGCCACGGCGGCCCAGGTGCGGGCGATACCCTGGGCCTCCACCGGATCCGTGGTCTCGCGCAACCCCGCCGTGTCGACGACATGGATGGGCACGCCCTCGATCTGGATCGCCTCGCGCACTGTGTCCCGAGTGGTGCCGGCGATGTCAGTGACGATGGCGGCCTCGTAGCCGGCAAGCCGGTTGAGCAGCGAGGACTTGCCGACATTGGGTTGGCCGATCAAAACTACGCTTAAGCCCTCGCGCAGCAGCGCACCCTGACGGGCGCGGGCCAGGACCGACTGGAGTCGGTCCTGGATCGCCCTGAGCTGTCCCTCGGCGTCGGCCTGGTCGAAAGCGTCGATCTCCTCCTCGGGGAAGTCCAGTGTGGCTTCGACCAGCATGCGCAGATGCACCAGGGCGTCAACCAGGGCGTGCACCTCACGCGAGAACTCGCCGGTGAGCGAGCGCATGGCGCTGCGCGCCGCGGCCGCACTCTGCGCGTCGATCAGATCGGCGATCGCCTCGGCCTGGGCGAGATCGATCTTGCCGTTGAGAAAGGCCCGGCGGCTGAACTCGCCTGGCTCGGCCAGGCGTGCCCCGAGCTCCAGGCAACGCTCGAGGATCAGGCGCAGGACCTGGGGGCCACCGTGGCCCTGCAGCTCGAGGACGTCCTCACCGGTGAAAGAGTGCGGGGCGGGGAAGTACAGGGCGATGCCCTCGTCCAGGAGCTCACCGCTGGCGTCCAGGAAGCGGGCATAAGTGGCCAGGCGCGGTTTCAAGGGCCGGCCGATGACGCCCTGGATGACACCCTCTACGCCCAGCCCGGACAGGCGCACCACGCCGATGCCGCCGCGCCCGGGGGCGGTGGCAATGGCGGCGATCAGGTCATTTGCCGGCCTTGACGCCATGCCCGGCGCGTTCGATCACGTGATTGATGCGCCACTGCTGCAGGATGGACAGGATGTTGTTGACCAGCCAGTAGAGCACCAGCCCGGCGGGGAAAAAGAAGAAGAACACCGAGAAGACGATGGGCATCACCATCATCACCTTGGCCTGCACCGGGTCGGGCGGCGTGGGGCTCATCTTCATCTGGATGAACATCGTGGCGGCCATCACCAGCGGCAGGACGTAGTAAGGGTCACGCGCCGAGAGGTCGGTGATCCACAGGGCGAAGGGCGCCTGCCTCAGCTCCACTGCGCCGAGCAACACCCAGTACAGGGCGATGAAGACCGGGATCTGCACCAGGATGGGAAGACAGCCGCCCAGCGGATTGATTCTCTCTTCCTGATAGATCTTCATCATCGCCTCGTGCAGCTTCTGGCGGTCGTCGCCATAGCGCTCCTTGAGGGCCTGAAGCCGCGGCGCAAGCTTGCGCATCTGCGCCATAGACTTGTAGCTCGCCGCCGAGAGCGGATAGAAGACGAGCTTGATCAGCACGGTGAGCAAGATGATGGCCACCCCCCAGTTGCCCACCAGGCCGTTGAGCCAGTTGAGCAGCAGGAAGAGGGGATAGGCCAGGATGTGCAGCCAGCCGTAATCGACCACATACTCCAGACCCGGTGCCAGGACCTTGAGCTTTTCCAGCGCCTGTGGGCCCGCATATAGACGCATGGCTACAGTCTTCTCCTCGCCAGGGAGGACCTGCACCGCCGGGGTGATCAGGCTGGCACGGTATTCGCCGTTGCCCAGGCTCTCGGTGCGGAACTCGCGCTTGAAGTCCGCCTTCGGATCCTGCGGCAGCCAGGCGGCGACGAAGTGGTGCTGCACCATGGCGATCCAGCCGTCCTGGGCCTCGCGCACATGCTGCTGCTTGCCCTTGGCGATGTCCTCGAAACTGACCTTCTGAAACTTGCCCGCCTCGGTATAGACGGCGGGGCCCGTGAAGGTATGGATGAAGGCCGACTCTCCCTCCGGGGCCTGTCCATGACGCAGGAACTGGTAGTAGGGGTAGCCCTCGACGGGCTGGTCTCCCCCGTTGCGCACGGCGTGCAACACCTCGATGACATAGCTGCCACGGCGGAAGACATAGGTCTTGGTCACCTCCACCCCGTCCACGACCGCCTTGAGCCGGACCTCCAGCCGGTCCTGACCCGGCTTGAGCACATAGTCACCCGGCTCCAACTGCCAGACGGTCTTGTGGTTGGGCAGTTTGCCGCCGATGAAACCAGACTGCGCCAGGTAGTTGCGCCCGGTCTTTTCCTCGAAGAGCTGGAAGGGGCGGCTCTCGTCGACATTGTCGCGATAGGCGGTGAGGATCAGGCTGCGCAGATCGCCGCCGTTGGCGTCGATGACGGCCTCAAGCACATCGGTGCGCACACGCGCGCGCGCGCCCTGGGCGAGGGTCGCCGCCTGGGGCACAGCGCCGCGCAGGCCGGCGCCCGGTGTCGGCAGATCCCCGGTAGCGGCCGTACCCGTTTGTGCGGCCGGGGCGCCCTGGGCTGCGACGGGGGCTGTCTTCGGCCGGTTGTAATCCTGCCAGGCCTCCCAGAGCAGCAGCAGTGAGAAGGAGAAGACGATGAAGGCGATGAGGCGTTGCGTGTCCATGGATGGGATGCTCTAGGGTATGGGTCGGCTACCGCGCCGGACGAGGCCCGGACAGTCCCGCAGCAGGCGGGCGAACTCCTCACGGAATTGCGCATCGGCACAGGCTGCCTTGATGCGGGCGACCAGGTCCAGACCGCCGAGTGCGTGTTGTTGCAACCTGAAGGCCTCGCGCATCAGCCGCTTGTAGCGATTGCGCCGGGTGGCCAGCGGGACGACCTTGCGCGACACGATGAGGCCCAAGCGGGCATGACCCAGGGCGTTGGGGCCGACGTGTACGTCCACGCACTGGCCGCGCAAGACCGCCCTGAAACGAAAAACGGATGAGAACTCATCCGTTTTGCGCAGAATCTTTTCTCTGCCCAGGCCGTAGGGCCTGGCTCGCATCAGACCGCCAGGCGTTTGCGGCCCTTGGCCCGGCGGGCGTTGATGACGGCGCGGCCGCCCTTGGTCTTCATGCGGGCACGAAAGCCGTGGGTGCGCTTGCGGCGAACCACGGAGGGTTGATAGGTGCGTTTCATGCTGGGGCCTCACTCGGTAAAGCCCGTGATTAGAACGTCTAAGTCTCTCATTTGTCAAGAATTTCCTTTTCTGCCGGGGTGGTGGCGACGTGCTACAATCCAGTCCAAACATCCCCTCAGCCTTCCCCGAGCAGGTCTTCAACACGCCATCATGAGTGGTTTCTGGAGCCATTGTATTGCCCATTTCGAGCAGACGCTCAACAACCAGCAGCTCAACACCTGGCTCAAACCCCTCACCGTGACGGAGGGCACCGACGAGGTCCTGATCAGCGCACCCAACCGTTTCGTGCAGCAGTGGATCAAGGACAAGTTCCTGGACCAGATTGAGCAACTAGCCGAGCAATACTATCAGCGCAAGGTCACCGTTACCCTGACCCTCGCCAAGCCTGTCAAGGCGGCAGCCGCTCAGGCCAGCGCGGCGGCAGCGCCGATCAACGGCCAGGGGGCCGCGACAGCGGCGACCCCCGCCGCGAAGACCCGCACCCCCATGCCGCCCGTCGCCGAACATACGCGACTGAACCCGCAGTTCACCTTCGACACCTTCGTGCGCGGCAAGGCCAACGACCTGGCGCGGGCCGCCGCCTTGCAAGTCGCCGAGAACCCAGGCGCCAGTTACAACCCGCTGTTCGTCTATGGCGGCGTGGGGCTAGGCAAGACGCACCTGATCCAGGCGATCGGCAACGAGGTCCTGCGCCGCAGCCCCGCCGCCAACGTGCGTTACATCCATGCCGAACGCTATTTCTCGGACATGATCCGGGCGATACGCACCAAGGCCTTCGAGGACTTCCGCCGCCGCTATGACAGCCTCGACGTGCTGCTCATCGACGACATCCAGTTCTTCGCCAACAAGGATCGCACGCAGGAGGAGTTCTTCTACACCTTCAACAACCTGATCGAAAACCACAAGCAGGTCATCATCACCAGCGACACCTTCCCCAAGGATCTGGAGGGCATCGAGGAACGCTTGAAGTCGCGATTCAGCTGGGGGCTCACGGTGATGCTGGAGCCGCCCGAGCTGGAGATGCGCGTGGCCATCCTACTCAACAAGGCGCGGCAGGAAGGCGAGATGCTGGACGATGCCAGCGCCTTTTTCATCGCCAAGCAAATCCGCTCCAACGTGCGCGAGCTCGAGGGGGCCTTGAAGCGCGTCATCGCCTATGCCCGCTTCCACAAGCAACCCATCAGTGTGGAGATCGTCAAGGAGGCGCTCAAGGACCTGCTCGCTGTGCAGAACAGACAGATCTCGATCGAGAACATCCAGAAGACGGTCGCCGATTTCTACAAGATCAAGGTGGCGGACATGTACTCCAAGAAGCGCACTCGCAACCTGGCAAGGCCCAGGCAGATGGCGATGTATCTGGCCAAGGAGCTGACAGACCTGTCCCTGCCGGAGATCGGCCAGGCCTTCGGTGGCCGCGACCACACCACCGTGTTGCACGCCTGCCGCAAGATCGAGGCCTTGCGCAATACCGATCAGACCATCCGCCGCGACCACAACCTGCTCGTACAGGTGTTAACCGGATAACGCATGGGACAGCGTGTGCACACCCTGGGGATGAATCCCGCTGCCGCTGCGCCAACGTGGACTTGTCCACAACCCGCACTCCGGAGCGGCCTGTTTATCCACAGCCTTGTGGACTAGACAAGTCCATGATATCCGAGGGACTATTGGGTTTTTCCAGAGTCATCGCACCGCCTAACCATCACCACCAGGAAGATTTCAATGCTCGTTCTTGAAACCCGCAAAGACACCCTGCTCAAACCCCTGCAGGCGGCTGTCAGCGTCGTCGAGCGCAGGCAGACCCTGCCCATCCTCTCGAACATCCTGATCGAGCAGGCGGACGACTGTACCGCCCTGGTGGCCACCGACCTGGAGATCCAGATCACCACTTGGCTGCAGGACGTCCCCGCGCCCGGCACCGCATTCACCGTCTCGGCGCGCAAGCTGCTCGACATCTGCCGGTCGCTGCCTGACGGACAGGCCATACGCCTCGAACTGGAAGGCGAGCAGCTCAAACTGAAGTCGGGCAAGAGCCGCTTCAGCCTGCAAACCCTGCCTGCGCGGGATTTTCCGCGCCTGCAGATCGCCGAGGGCGAGTGGGTGCGTTTCACCCTGCCGCAGTCGCAGTTCAAACACCTGCTCACACGCGTGCAGTACGCCATGGCGGTCCAGGACATCCGCTACTACCTGAATGGCATGCTGGTCTCCCTGCAGGGTGAACGCCTGGTGGTGGCCGCCACCGACGGTCACCGCCTGGCCCTCGATGCCGTCGATCTGAAGGAACCGCCGTCACAGGGTCTCGACGTGATCCTGCCGCGCAAGACGGTGCAGGAACTGGTCCGACTGCTCGGCGACAGCGACGCGGGTGTGGAGATCGTGCTTTCGAAAAACCAGGTCGTCTTTCGCCAGGCCGATTTCGAGCTGCGCAGCAAGGTCGTGGACGGCAAGTTCCCCGATTACCAGCGCGTCATCCCTACCGGCTACGAAAAGCACTTCGTGATCGAACGGCTCAAACTCAACCAGGCCCTGGCCCGCACCGCCATCCTCACCAACGAGAAATACCGCGGGGTGCGCCTGGCGCTTACGCACGGCAGTCTGCGCCTGGCCTGTAGCAACAACGAACAGGAGGAGGCGCAGGAGGAATTGGAGGTCGACTACCAGCACGAGCCGATGGACATCAGCTTCAACGTCCAGTACCTGCAGGACGTGCTCAACAACCACGACAGCGAGCGGGTGCAGTGCAGCTTCGGCGATGCCAGCAGCTCCATGCTGCTCACCGTGCCCGGAGAGGAACACTTCCGCTATGTGGTCATGCCGATGCGGATCTGAGGACAGAGTACGGATGACAGAGGACTGTCGATTTGCGCGCGTTCCGCGCGCGATAGGTACGTTTCTGCGGACAGAGGACAGAAGACAGAAGACTGCAGTAGCGCGCGCAGCGCGCATGACGGTCTTCAATCCTCCGTCCTCAGTGTACAGGGGTGTACCGAACCGCAGGCACAGCCTGCGCAAGCCTACCGTCCTCAGTCTTCTGTCTTCAGTCTCCTGACAAAAAAGGTTTCACGTGGAACAACAACCCAACACACCTTCCGGCGCCGGTGCCTACGACGAGTCCTCCATCCAGCAATTGGAGGGCCTGGAAGCGGTGCGTAAGCGTCCGGGCATGTACATCGGCGACACCCAGGATGGCACCGGCCTGCATCACATGGTGTTCGAGGTCCTGGACAACGCCATCGACGAGGCCTTGGCCGGCTATTGTGACGACATCAAGGTCATCATCCACGCCGACAATTCGGTTTCGGTCAGCGACAACGGCCGCGGCATCCCGGTGGGCATCAAGTTCGACGACAAGCACGAGCCCAAGCGCTCCGCCGCCGAGATCGTCATGACTGTGTTGCACGCCGGTGGCAAGTTCAACCAGAATAGCTACAAGGTCTCCGGCGGGCTGCATGGGGTTGGCGTGTCGTGCGTGAACGCGCTGTCGAAATGGCTCAAGCTCAACATCCGCCGCGACGGCAAGCACTACTTCATGGAGTTTCACCGCGGCGTGCCGCAGGACCGCATCATCGAGGTGCTAAACGGGATCGAGGTGTCGCCTATGCGCGTGGTGGGGGAGACCACGCGGCGTGGCACCGAGGTGCATTTCCTCGCCGACGAAGAGATCTTCGGACAGGTCGAATACCACTACGAGATCCTCGCCAAGCGCATTCGCGAGCTCTCCTTCCTCAACAACGGCGTCAAGATCGAGTTGATCGACGAGCGAGACGGCCGGCACGAGAACTTCTCCTTCTCCGGCGGGGTGAAGGGGTTCGTCGAATACATCAACCGCAACAAAACGGTGCTCCACCCCAACGTCTTCTACGCCTCGGGCGAATCCTCCGCTGGGGGCGTACCGATTACGGTGGAGGTGGCCATGCAGTGGAACAATGGCTACCAGGAACAGGTGCTGTGTTTCACCAACAACATCCCGCAGGCCGATGGCGGCACCCACCTCACGGGCCTGCGCGCGGCCATGACCCGGGTGATCAACAAATACATCGAGGAGAACGAGATCGCCAAGAAGGCCAAGGTCGAGATCACCGGTGACGACATGCGCGAGGGGTTGGCCTGCGTGCTGTCGGTCAAGATGCCCGATCCCAAGTTCTCCTCGCAGACCAAGATGAAGCTGGTATCCAGCGAGGCGCGCCCGGCGGTGGAGGAGATCGTCTCGCAAAAGCTCAGCGAGTTCCTGCTTGAGAAGCCACAGGATGCCAAGATCATCTCTGCCAAGATCGTCGAGGCGGCACGCGCCCGCGAGGCCGCCCGCAAGGCGCGCGAGATGACCCGCCGCAAGGGGGTGCTCGACTCCGCGGGCCTTCCCGGCAAGCTCGCCGACTGTCAGGAGAAGGACCCGGCCCTGTCCGAGCTCTACCTGGTCGAGGGCGACTCTGCTGGAGGCTCGGCCAAGCAGGGGCGTGACCGCAAGTTCCAGGCCATCCTACCGCTCAAGGGCAAGATCCTGAACGTCGAGAAGGCGCGCTTCGACAAGATGCTGTCCTCCGCCGAGGTCGCCACCCTGATCACCGCGTTGGGCACCGGCATCGGCAAGGACGATTACGACCCGTCCAAGCTGCGTTACCACCGCATCATCATCATGACCGACGCGGACGTCGACGGCTCGCACATCCGCACCCTGTTGCTCACCTTCTTCTACCGGCAGATGCCCGAGCTGGTTGAACGCGGCCACATCTACATTGCCCAGCCGCCGCTCTACAAGGTCAAGCAGGGCAAGACCGAGACCTACCTCAAAGACGAGTATGAGCTCAAGCAGTATCTCCTGCGCACGGCACTGAAGGATGCTGAGCTCACGCCGGCCGCCGGCGCCGAGCCGTTCGCCGGTGAGAGCTTCGAGAAGCTTGCCCGCCAATTCCTCTACGCCGAGGCGGTGATCGAACGCCTCTCCCGCCGCATGGACCACGATGTGCTCTATGCCCTGCTGCAGGTGCCAGCCATCCGGCTCGACAGCGAGGAGGCGGCGCAGGCGGCGGCGGACAATCTCACCCGCGAACTCATGAAACTCGGCCCGGTGCGGATCACACCGATCAAAGAGGAGGTCAATGGGCACTGGCGCCTTGAGATCGTCAAGACCCGCCACGGCATCAGCCTGACCACTCATCTGGATGCCGATTTCATTGAGGGGGGTGATTACGACCCTATCCGCCAGACCGCCGAGCTCGTCTCTGGTCTCATCCGCGAGGGCGCGGAGATCCGCCGCGGCGAGGCGCGCGCCGCCGCACGCGACTTCAAGCAGGCCCTCGACTGGCTGCTGGAGGAGGCGAAAAAGAACCTCAGCATCCAGCGCTACAAGGGGCTGGGCGAGATGAACCCGGAACAGCTCTGGGAGACCACGATGGACCCCAAGGTGCGGCGGCTGCTCAAGGTACAGATCGAGGACGCCATAGCCGCCGACGAGATCTTCACAACCCTGATGGGCGAGGAGGTCGAGCCGCGCCGGCAGTTCATCGAGACCAACGCCCTGGGCGTGCGCAATCTGGATGTCTAGCGAGGCCTCTCCAGCCCTCGCCCACAGGCTGCAGGTCGTAGACTATGGTTCAAAAAAAGGCCACCTTAGAGTGGCCTTTTTCAACGGGAAGTCGGCTTTTTCAGCGCGGCAGTTCCTCGAAGACGTTGGTCCAGACGTTGAGGATCTGGCCACCGCCGGCGGTGCCGGCGCCGGTCTCGATGGTCTTGACGACATCCAGCTTGTTCATGTCGACCTTGTAGACGTTACCGTCGCCAGCGTTAGAGACATAGCCCCATTTGCTGTCGCGGGTGAAGGCGACATGACCCATGCGGCCCTTGCCGATGATCAGGTCCTTCACGCTGGCCAGCTTTTTGGTGTCGACCACGGTGATGACGTTGTTGCCGTAGTTGGTCACCACCGCGTACTTGCCATCCGGGCTGTTGTAGGCATGTCCAATGCCGTTGCTGGCGGTGGAGACACGGTGCACGAGCCTTTTGGTCTTGGCGTCGATGAAGGCGAGCTCACGGCCGCGGCTGTCGTTGCCAGGGCCGCGGTTCAGGATCATGAACAGCTTGCCGTCCTGGGTGAAATTGCCGTGGTGCGCCTCGACCACCTCCTCGCCAATGATGGGCATGTCGATGCGGGCGATTACGGGCATATCAGGCTTGGTCAGATCGTAGACGATGACGCCGGGCATGACGTTGCCCTCGGGGACATGTCCCAGCACCAGACGCGTGCCATTCGGCCCGAGAAAGCCGGGCTTGAGGTTGCCTTCATGCACCAGCCACAGTTCCTTGCCGTCGGGACTGGGCACCGGGTAGTGCGGGGCGCTGGGAATGTCCAGCGTGTGAACGTTCCAATTACTGGTGTCAACCACGACCAGCCGGTTGTCGACGCGGTCCATGCTGAAGAAATAGCGCGAGTCAGCGCTCCAGGCATTGTGCATGGAGGTCACGCCCTTGGGGCTGCCCTTGACCGCGATGTCGAGGGTCTTGGCGATGGTGTCCGTAGCCGTGTCGATAAAGGCGATGTGCAGCTTCCCATCGCTCAGGGCCCAATGATCGACACCCACCCATTTGCCGTTGGGGCTGACCAAGCCATGCTTGGGCCGGTTGCCGGTCTCGATGCGTTTGGCCACGGACTTACCAGCCAGGTCGATCACGACGACCTCCTTCTGACCATCGCCGGCGCAGCTCACATAGACCTTCTTGGCGTCCGGGGTGGTGGAGCCCAGGGTGCCCCCCTTACAGGTCTCCAGCGTGGCAGTGACCGCATCGGTCTTGCTGTCGATGATGAAGGCCTTGCCCGCGCCATGCAGTTGCACGACCACATCGGGCCAGACCGGCTTGGAGGCGAACGCGCTGCCGGCCCAGGCCAGGGGGATCAGCGCGGCGAGAGGGAGTAAACGTAGGCGTTGCTGCATGGTGTTGTCTCCTTCAGGTTGGTTTTGGTGACGTCGGTTTCCAGCGGCCAGGCCGCGGAGCGTGAAGAATATACGATTTGGTAGGTATAGACCATATGTGGGTAGTCGTCGCTACCATCCCGACTCGTGTTGGTAGGCGCGTTGGCCGCCCAGACCTTGGGCGAGCAGATGCAGTCCGGCCCGGGCGAGTTCCAGAGGCCATATGAGACCGTCGACCAGTGCGTGCAGTGGACGGGCACCCTGCTGGCGGCGCAGCAGGGCGAGTGCCAGCCCCAGGCCGGCGTAGAGGGTGATCAGGGACCAGGTTTGCATGGCTGTCTTGAATACCGGTTGACATCAACAGCCTAATCGCGGATGGGCTCGCCAGATGAGCCTTGCAGCAGACTGTCATAGAATGCCCGTGAAGGGCCCTTAGCATGGACCGCACCGAACGCTTCCACCTCATCGACATGCTGCTCTCCAACCACGGCGTGGTCTCCTTCAAGACCCTGCAGGCGCGGTTGGAGGTCTCACGCGCCACCCTCAAGCGCGACCTGGAATACCTGCGCAACCGGCTCAACGCCCCCATCGTCTGGGACCGCGAGGCCGGTGGCTATCGCTTCGAGCGCAGTGGACAGGCCGGCGGTCAATACGAGCTGCCGGGACTGTGGTTCTCCGCCGAGGAGATCCACGCCCTGCTGACCATGCAGCATCTGCTCGCCAACCTCGACGCGGGCGGTCTGCTGGGGCCACATATCCAACCGCTGATGGCGCGCCTGACGGGGCTGTTGGGCAGCGGGTGGCACCCGGCCGAGGAGGTGAGACGGCGTATCAAGCTGATCCCCATCGCCGCCCGCCGTCTGCCGCTCGACCATTTCGCCACCCTGGGTTCGGCCCTGCTGCGACGCAAGCGGCTGCGCCTCACCTACTACGCCAAGGGCAGCGATGCGATCACCGAGCGGGAGGTCTCGCCGCAGCGACTGGTGCACTATCGGGAGAACTGGTATCTGGACGCCTGGTGCCACCTGCGCCAGGGGCTGCGCAGTTTCGCCGTGGATGGGGTGCGCGGGGCGGAGATCCTCGACAGGCCAGCGCGCGAGGTGTCTGAGCGGCGCTTGGACGCCGTCCTAGGGGCGGGCTACGGGATCTTCTCCGGCCGCAGGGTAAACTGGGCGCGTCTTCGCTTCAGCCCCGAGCGCGCACGGTGGGTGGCCCTCGAGCAATGGCACCCGCGGCAGCGCGGCCGCCTGCTGAAGGATGGACGCTACGTCGTGGAGCTGCCCTATAGCGACGACCGTGAACTCATCATGGACATCCTGCGCCACGTCCCCGAGGTTGAGGTGCTCGCGCCCACAGCCCTGCGGCAGAATATCGCCGCCAAACTGCGCGCCGGTCTGGCCCGGTTCGAGCCCGTTTGAGCCGACGCGCCGCTGATCCCGCCAAAGAGGAGAACCCACATGAGTCGGACGATTGTCAGTCTGCTGTCGTTTGCCCTGATGGTGCTGGCCATGGCACCCACCGTCTGGGCGGCGGGCAACCCCGTCGTGCGCATGACCACCAGTCTTGGGGTGGTCGAGATGGAGCTCCTGCCGGACAAGGCGCCGGCGACGGTCAAGAACTTCCTTGATTACGTCGCTGTGGGTCACTATGACGGCACGCTTTTCCATCGCGTGATTCCCGGCTTCATGATCCAGGGCGGTGGCTTCGAGCCAGGCATGCGCCAGAAGCCGACCCGCGAGCCGGTGCGCAACGAGGCGGACAACGGCCTGAAGAACGTGCGCGGCAGCGTGGCCATGGCCCGCACCATGGAGCCGCATTCCGCCACCGCCCAGTTCTTCATCAACGTGGCCGACAACGACTTCCTCGATCATCGCGACAAGACCCAGCGCGGCTGGGGCTATGCCGTGTTCGGGCGGGTGACCAAGGGCATGGAGGTGGTCGACCGCATCGTCTCGGTGCCCACGACGACGGTAGGCCCGCATCAGGACGTCCCGCGCACGGACGTGGTGATCCAGAAGATGCAGGTGGTCGGCCAACCCAGTCGCACCGAGCGTTGACCGACTCCCCCCTGATCGCCTTCTATCGCGGCTCGGGCCGCGACGCGGCCGGCCGTAGCCTAGCGCAGATTCTCGCCTGGGACGACGAGCGCCTGGAGCGGGTGCACGACTACATCCAATGGCTCTTCCCGCTGGATGCACCCAGTGCCTTCAATCCTCTCGCACCCGTGCTGTCACCGGCGGACATCGCTGCCTTCCGGGTAGATCCCCAACTGCGAGAACGACTGCGCGCGTCCCTGCGCCTAATGCTCCGGTTCTTGGTCTGACCTGTGATGTCACTCTGGGGACACGCATCCAGCCCTCAGTGCAGTTCGGGATGCGGGCGCCGAACTGGCTGACACCCGGCAACCACAACCACCTTCGCCTGACCAGCATCCTAAGGAACTTGAGCCTCCTGGGCCTGGTGGCGCATGCGCGGGCCATGCTACACTGCCTGGAGGCGATTGCCACTGAGAACCCCGGTGCCATCGATGCCACCACGCTTGCCTCCTGGCGCCGGGCGGTCGGCTGATCAGGCCCAGGCCTGCAAGACCCGCTCCAACTCCGGCAGCTGGACAGGGGTGGTCAGCGCCGCGTCGATGCGGAAGCGCTGTCGCACCTTGTCCAGGGCGCCCTGGTGCGCCGGGTCGTAATAGATCAGGATGCGGGTGTCCTTGAGCGGCTGGGCGGCGGCCAACAGCGACTCGAGATTGCTCACCCGGTCGCGGAAGTCGGGCTGGAAGAAGAAGTCGGCGGCGATCACGTCGGGCCTGGCCTTGCGCAGATGGGCGATGGCCTTGCGCACGGTGAACTCCTGTGTGACGGTGTAGCCCAGCCGCTCGTACAGCGCTTTGAGCTGGGTATGCGCCAGGAATTCGATCACTGCCAGCAGGGTCTTGCCTTGGGACATGCGGCCTCACATGAGCAGGAGCAGGGCACCCAGGGCGATGGCGCCGATGCCGGCGGCAACGATGCGGTTGTCCGTCTGTTGCACCTGGGCACGCACGTCGAGCTTGACGTCGCTCAGCCGTATCTGGGCGGGTGACTCCGGGATCAGCGCCAGGCGAAAGTCGCCGGCCTGCGGCCGCTGCAGGAGCAGCAGTCGCTCCTGGAAGCGTGGGTTGCTGTCGGCGATCGACTTGACGCCGAGTTCGATGCGGATGGGCGTGCTGGCCGCCTCGCCGTGGTGCAGCACGGCGCGGTAACGGTCACGCGGCGGCTGGTCATCGGGCATGTTGGGGGCGAAGCTGCCGGCGGCGCGCAGGATCAGGCCGACCGGGGCCATGGAAGGCTCCAAACGGAAGCTCGGTGAGGTCCAGCCGCCCGTGTCCCCTGCGCGCAGCTCCACTGTCTGCGCCACCCGGCCGGTGAAATACACCACATAGATCCAATACCCGGGACCCAGCACCAGGCCGGCGAGGATCAGCAGCAGGGACAGGGTTTTCAGCATGTAGTCAGGCCGTCGGCAGCAAGGCGGATGGCTGGCATTCTAACCCGCCAACCCGGCGGCCCGGCGGTCCGCCTTAGAGCCGTTTGTGCCGCTTGAGGTGTTGCAAAACCAGGGTGGCCACCTGCACGCGGTTGTGGAAGCCCAGCTTCTGCATGATGTTGGCCAGATGGTTGCGCACGGTGTTGTCGGAGAGGTTGAGCTTGGCACCGATCACCTTGTTGCTGTAGCCCTGTGCCACCAGTTCGGCGATCTCCATCTCGCGTTGTGAGAGTTTGGACAAGGGGTCGGTGCCGGTGTCGCCGCGGGCGATCTTTTGCAGCACGTGCGGCGGGAAGGCGCCGGCGTCCTGCATGACGATGCCGATGGCGTGCAGGATCTGGTCGGTGTCCGAGGATTTGAGCAGATAGCCGTCCACTCCGGTGTCGATGGCGGCGCGGATCTCCTCGTCGGCATCCTCGACGGTGAGGATGATCACCTTCATGCCCCGCGCCTTGAGCTCGGGCACGAGGTCGAGGCCGTCGCCGTCGGGCAGCGAGCGATCGACGATGGCCACGTCGGCCTGGCCGCCGCCCTCCAGCCAGACGCGCAGGCTGGCGATGTCGGCGCAGTCGGCGGCGACGGCGATCTCCTCCTTACCCTCCAGGGCCCGTTTCAAACCCAACCGCAGCAGCGGGTGGTCGTCCAGGATGATCACGCGTACCGGGTTCATGGGTTGTTGTTGTCTCCATGGCTGGTGGATTCGTACCAATCATAGCCGCATTGTGAAGGTACGGCTACAAGAGGGGGCGTGCGGGCGCGATCGAGCGCCGGCTAGGGCCTCAATCCAGGGCCTGATACCGGACCTGCAGGATCTCCAGTTCGCGGTATCCGCCGGGGACCTGACAGCGCACGCAATCGCCCTCGCGGGCCTTGAGTAGCGCCCGCGCCAGCGGCGAGACCCAGGAGATGCGGCCGCGCGCGGGGTCGGCCTCGTCCATGCCGACGATGCTGTAGGTCGCCTCCTCGCCCTTTTCGTCCAGCACGGTGACGGTTGCGCCGAAGAAGACCTGGTCGGTGGGCTCGCGGTTCGCCGGATCCACCACCACGGCGGACTCGATGCGCTTGGTGAGATAGCGGATGCGCCGGTCGATCTCACGCAGCCGTTTTTTCCCGTAGATGTAGTCGCCGTTCTCCGAGCGGTCGCCGTTGCTCGCCGCCCAAGCCACCACATTGACCAGCTCGGGGCGCTCAACCTTGACCAAATGCGCCAGCTCTGCCGCGAGGCGGGCGTAGCCGGCGGGGGTCATATAGTTGGGCATGCCCGCCGGCAAGGGGGCGATGCCGCTGTCTTCCTCCTCGGTTTCGAGCAGATCGTCGCGGACGAAGGCCTTGCTCATTCCTCATCGACTCGGGGCGGCCGGCCGTCGTAGACCAGGGCGCGGCGCCGCTCGAGGTAGAAATCCCGGGTATACTCATAACCGTCCAGGGCGGCCATGTCCACTGCCGCCTTGGCCTCGATCAGGTCGGTGCGGTTGCTGATGACACGCAGGGCATTGGTCCGGTTGCGGGGACCGACGTCATCCATATAGCGCACCGGGTCCAGATATTGCAGGTCAACGAAGCGGCCCGTGGCATCGCGCAAGCTGCTCGGTCCCAGCAGCGGCAGGACCAGGTAGGGCCCGCTGTCGAAGCCCCAGCGGCCGAGTGTCTGGCCGAAGTCCTCGTTGTGCTTCCTTAGCCCCATCTCCGAGGCCACATCCAGCAGCCCCAACAGTCCAAAGGTGCTGTTGATGGCGATGCGCATGAAATCGGAGGCGCCTGCCTGGAGCTTGGCCTGCAGCAGGTTGTTGGTCATCACCCGCACATCCTCCAGGTTGGAGAAGAAGTTCCGCACCCCGCTTTGCACGAGGCTCGGCGTGATCGCCCGATAGCCCCTGGCGATGGGCAGCATGATGGCGTTGTCGACAGCCTCGTTGAAGGTGAAGATGGCGCGATTGAGGGGCTCCAGCGGGTCATAGGTCTCGGTCTGGGCAAGACCAAGCCCCGGCGCGGCGAGACTGCCCAACACCAACGCAAGGCGGATGACGTGCATTCGATCTCCCTTGTTGTGTCGTGCTCAGGCAAACCGTGTATCGGCCCGAAGCGCAGTTTACTTGAGCCAGTCGGCATGCGTGAACAAGAATGGATGCCAACGGTGGCCATAGACCCTGGGTGTCTTGAGAAGATTCCGTCCGAGCGAGTACAATCCAAGATTTTCGAAATCCTGATTTGGAGCAAGGCATGTCCATCGACACCGCGCAAAAGGCGCAGATCGTGAAGGAGTTTCAACGCGCCCCTGGCGACACCGGCTCGCCTGAGGTGCAGATCGCGCTGCTGACCGCGCGCATCAACGACCTGACCGGGCACTTCAAGGTACACGCCAAGGATCATCACTCCCGTCGGGGGCTGCTCAAATTGGTCTCGCGCCGGCGCCGTCTGCTCGACTACCTGAAATCGCGCAACAGCGACGCCTACCGCAAGCTGATCGACCGACTCGGCTTGCGCAAGTAATCCGGCCGGCAGGGCCGCAAGGGCGGCCCCGGCGTCAACATCCGAACGAGGTCAGAGTGAATCCTGTCAAGAAGACATTCCAATACGGTCGCCACACGGTGACCCTGGAGACCGGGGAGATCGCCCGGCAGGCCACCGGGGCGGTCATGGTGAACATGGACGACACCGTCGTGCTGGTGACCGTGGTGGCGAAGCGCGAGGTCAAACCTGGGCAGGACTTCTTCCCGCTGACCGTCGACTACCAGGAAAAGGCCTATGCCGCCGGCCGCATCCCCGGCGGGTTCTTCAAGCGCGAGGGCAAGCCCTCGGAGAAGGAGACCTTGACCTCGCGGCTGATCGACCGGCCGATCCGTCCGTTGTTTCCGGACGGCTTCTTCAACGAGGTGCAGGTCATCGCCACGGTGATGTCCTCGAACCCCGAGGTCGACTCCGACATCCCCGCCATGCTCGGGGCCTCGGCGGCGCTGACGCTCTCCGGTGTACCCTTCAATGGACCCATCGGTGCGGCGCGCGTGGGTTACATCGACGGCCAGTACGTGCTCAATCCGACCCTGTCCGAGCTCAAGTCTTCACGGCTCGACCTGGTGGTGGCTGGCACCGAGTCGGCCGTGTTGATGGTGGAGTCCGAGGCGGATCAACTGCCCGAGGACGTCATGCTCGGCGCGGTGATGTTTGGCCATGAGCAGATGCAGGTGGCGATCAACGCCATCAATGAGCTGGCCGACGAGGCCGGCAACGAGCCCTGGGATTGGACGCCGCCGGCGCCGGAGACCGAGCTGATCGAGCGCATGCGCGCGCTCGCCTGGGAAGACCTCTCCCGTGCCTACTCGATCAAGCAGAAACAGGCGCGGGTCGCGGCCTTGGACGAGATTCGCAACCGGGTCCTCAATGAGCTGATCACGCCGGACATGCCCACCGAGCGCGCCAACGTGGTCAAGGACCTGTTCCACAAGCTGGAGGCCCAGGTGGTGCGCGGCCGCATCCTCGATGGGCTGCCGCGCATCGACGGACGCGACACCCGCACCGTGCGCCCCATAAGCATCCGCACCGGGGTGCTGCCGCGCACGCACGGCTCGGCCCTGTTCACCCGCGGTGAGACCCAGGCCCTGGTCGTCGCTACCCTGGGTACCGGGCGCGACGAGCAGATCATCGACGCGCTGACCGGCGAATACACCGAGCGCTTCATGCTGCACTACAACATGCCGCCCTTCGCCACCGGCGAGACCGGTCGCGTGGGCGCGCCCAAGCGCCGCGAGATCGGCCACGGGCGGCTGGCCAAACGGGCGCTTGCGGCCTGCCTGCCGAGCAAGGAGGAGTTCGGCTACACCATTCGCGTGGTCTCCGAGATCACCGAATCGAATGGCTCCAGCTCCATGGCCACGGTCTGCGGCGGCAGCCTGGCGCTGATGGACGCCGGCGTGCCGATGAAGGACCACGTCGCCGGCGTGGCCATGGGGCTGATCAAGGAGGGCAACCGTTTCGCCGTGCTCACCGACATCTTGGGCGACGAAGACCATCTGGGCGACATGGACTTCAAGGTCGCCGGCACTTCGCGCGGGGTCAACGCCCTGCAGATGGACATCAAGATCCAGGGCATCACCAAGGAGATCATGCAGGTGGCGCTGGCTCAAGCGCGCGAGGCGCGGCTGCACATCCTGAAGCTGATGCAGGCGGCCATTGCCGGCCCGCGCCAGGAGATGAGCGAATACGCCCCGCGCATCATCACCATGAAGATCAACCCGGAGAAGATCCGCGACGTAATCGGCAAGGGCGGGGCGGTGATCCGCGCGATCACCGAGGAGACCAACACCCAGATCGACATCGAGGACGACGGCACGGTGAAGATCGCCTGCGTGAGCCTAGAGGCCGGCGAGGCGGCGAGGAAACGCATCGAGGACATCACCGCCGAGGTGGAGGTGGGCCGCGTCTACGAAGGCACCGTGCTCAAGATCCTGGACTTCGGCGCCATCGTCAACGTGTTACCCGGCAAGGATGGGTTGCTGCACATCTCGCAGATCGCCCATGAGCGGGTCAATGCCGTCTCCGACCACCTCAAGGAGGGGCAGACCGTGCGCGTCAAGGTCCTGGAGGCCGACGACAAGGGGCGGCTTCGCCTGTCCATGAAGGCGCTCATCGAGCCGCCGGCCAAGGCCCCGGAGGAGTCCGCCGCCAGCTGAGGCCGGCGCCTCAGCGCGCACTGCCCTCCACGCCGCGGACCAGGTCGAGAAAGCCCTGCCACCAGCGGCGGCGATTCTGCGGCACGTGGTGGCTGGGCTCGAGGTCCGAGGGCGGCATGCGGCTCATGACCCAACCCGGCAGGATACGGGTCTTGCTCGACCCGCACGAGCTGCCCAGGTGGTTGGGATCGTAGATCTTGACCAGCTGCGGGTTCTGCGGATCGTCGGTGTAGACGATACCGCAATAGTCCTCGTGGTGCTCCCGCCGCAGCAAGGCGTCGATTTCGCGGATGAAGGCCTGCACCTGCGCTGCCGCGGCCGGCGCATTCGGGCGCGGCTCGCCCAGCGCGTAAAGATACCAGCCACCGCTCGGATCCAGGCGCTCCCAGAAACGGTCGAGCTGTTCCCAGGTGAGCAGACTCACCAAGGTGCCGTTGAACAGCGCGTCGAACGCGGGATTGACGTCGGGCAGGCGATCCGCGGGTCGGGTCATGGCCAGCACTTGCATTCGGGTGGGGCGCCCATTGTTGACGAAGCCCCCGCGTTTGACAACCTTTGCACGCGAGAAAGACGATGCTAAAAGCCCTGTTGTTCGATGTCGACGGCACGCTGGCGGATACCGAGCGCGACGGTCACCGCAGCGCCTTCAATGCGGCCTTTCGTGAGCATGGCCTGGACTGGCAGTGGGACGTTGCGCTCTACGGCGAGCTGTTGGCGGTGACCGGCGGCAAGGAGCGCATCCGCCACTACGTCGAGCGCTACCGGCCCGACTGGCCGCGGCCGGCCGACTTCGACGCCCTGGTGGCCGCGCTGCATAAGGCCAAAACCCGCCACTACACCCGCATGCTGGCCGAGGGGGGCATCCCCCTGCGCCCCGGCGTCAGGCGTTTGCTCGAAGAGGCGCGTTCGGCCGGATTGATCCTGGGGGTGGCGACCACCACCACGCCGGACAACGTCACCGCCCTGCTCCGGCACAGCCTGGCCGCGGACGGCGAGCAGTGGTTCGCGGTGATCGCCGCCGGTGACATCGTCCCCGCCAAGAAACCGGCACCGGACATCTACCTCTGGGCCCTCGAGCGGCTTGGACTCGCGCCGGACGAGTGCCTGGCCTTCGAGGACTCGGAAAACGGGCTACGCGCGGCGCAGGCGGCGGGCCTCAGGACCATCGTCACGGTCAACGACTACACCCGCACGCATGACTTCACCGGTGCGCTCGCCGTGCTGACCGACCTGGGCGAGCCACACGCGCCCTATACCCGACTGGACGCGGGTGGCACCGGCGAGACCGGCTGGGTGGACGTAGCGCGTCTGCGCGCCTGGTACGCCGGCGCATAGAGACGGCGCTCAAAGCGCCCGCGTTCAAGGCCGGCGCCGCTGGGCCGCCTCCAGGGTGTTGGCGAGCAGGGTGGCCACCGTCATGGGGCCGACACCCCCCGGCACGGGGGTGATCCAGGCGGCGCGCTCGCTTGCCGCGGCAAACGCCACGTCGCCGACCAACCGGCCGTCTGCAAGCCGGTTGATGCCCACGTCGATGACGATGGCCCCGGGCTTGATCCAATCGCCCTTGACCAGCTCGGGCCTTCCCGCCGCCGCCACCACGATGTCGGCCTGGGACACGTGTTGAGGCAGATCGCGGGTGGCGCTGTGGCATATGGTCACCGTACAGCCGGACATGAGCAGCTCCAGGGCCATGGGCCGACCGACGTGATTGGAGGCCCCCACCACCACGGCATGCTGGCCGCGCAGTGGCTCCCCGGTGGCGGCCAGCAGGCGCATCACCCCATACGGCGTGCAGGGGCGCAAGACGGGCATGCGCACCGCGAGTCGGCCGATGTTATACGGGTGAAAACCGTCCACGTCTTTCTCCGGCAGGATGCGCTCGATCACCGTTTCGCCGTCGATTTGTGGCGGCAGCGGCGCCTGCACCAGGATGCCGTCCACCTCGGGGTCGGCGTTGAGTCGGTCGATGAGCGCGAGGAGCTCATCCTGGCCGGTCGCGGCTGGCAGGTCGTAGGCATACGAGCGCACCCCCGCCCGCTCACAGGCGCGGCGTTTGTTGCGCACATAGATGGCGGAGGCCGGGTCGTCGCCCACCAGGATCACGGCCAGTCCCGGCGCCGGCCGGCCACTCGCCTGCCTCTGCTCGACCTGCCGGGCGATGTCGTGCAGCAGTTGATCGGCAAGGGCCTTGCCATCGAGGATGCGAGCGTTCATCTCAACCTGCGTTTTGAAGGCACGGCGGCTATTTTACGCGAGCGCTCAGACGCTGGTCTGCACGATATCGAGCCAAAGGAGATGAACTGGCCACCCCTCACCCAGGGGAATGTGGCGGGGGCGATGGCACACGCGGGTGATGGATCAACACATCCCTCGCCCCAACCCGCTTACGAGGGGGAGCCTGTCAACTCGTAGGTTTCGCGTCGCGATGTGAGGCCGTGGCCGCAGAGGTCGGCGTACCGATGACAAGACCCAGTGCGGTGCAGCCGTGAGTCAATTTGTCACATTGTCACGACTGGGGCGGATTTTTTAGAGTTTCAAGCGGATATGGATGTCTTTTGAGTCCGCCCATGTCACCATTGCTGCGCCATATCGTCGTCGTCCTGCTGCTCAAGGCGCTCGCCCTGGTCGGCCTTTGGCACGCCTTCGTCGCCCCGCAGAAAAAAGCGGTCGATGTGCGACGGATGACCGAGCGCATCGTCCCAGGTTTGGTTTCCCATTCGCACTCACGCAAGGAGGTAATCCACGATGATCGATCCGACCGCCGTTGATCTGGCGCGGCTGCAGTTCGCGGCCACGGCGCTGTATCACTTCCTCTTCGTGCCGCTCACACTGGGTTTGTCCTGGATGCTGGTGGTGATGGAGAGCGCCTATGTGCTCTCCGGCAAGGAGATCTACCGCGACATGACGAAGTTCTGGGGCAAACTCTTCGGCATCAATTTCGCGCTGG
>JBKBRS010000125.1:0-6375 GCA_046292095.1 Thiobacillaceae bacterium | reverse complement strand
CGCCAGGGGGCGGGCGGCCGCACGCATCTGGTCAGCCCGGCCATGGCCGCGGCGGCGGCGGTGTTCGGGCATTTCGTCGATGTACGCAACCTGCAGTGAGGCTGGGTTATGGCGCCGAAACAACTGATCATCCTGGGTATCGTCAAGGTCGTCCTCATCGCCGTGGCCGTGGGCGTGGTCTTCAGCATCTATGGCTGCAACACGCTGCGCGGCATCGGCCAGGACATCGAGCGCGCCGGCGAGGCCATCCAGAGGTCCACGCGATGACGCCCTTCGTCCGTCACGAGGGGCTGGTGGCGCCGCTCGACCGCGCCAACGTCGATACCGATGCCATCATCCCCAAGCAGTTCTTGAAATCGATCCGGCGCACCGGCTTTGGTCCCAACCTGTTCGACGCATGGCGCTACCTGGACCGTGGCGAGCCGGGACAGGACTGCTCGAAGCGATCGCTCAACCCAGACTTCGTGCTGAATCAGCCGCGCTACCAGGGGGCGAGCATCCTGCTGGCGCGCGAGAACTTCGGTTGCGGCTCCTCGCGCGAGCACGCGCCCTGGGCTCTGGCGGATTACGGTTTCAGGGCCTTAATCGCGCCGTCCTTTGCCGATATCTTCTACAACAACTGCTTCAAGAACGGCCTGCTGCCCATCGTGTTACCGGCCGAGGTGGTCGATCGCCTGTTCCGCGAGACCTACGCGACCGAAGGCTACCGCTTGACGGTGGACCTGCCGGCGCAGACCGTGACCACGCCGGGGGGCGAGGTTTTCCACTTCGAGGTGGACGCCGAGCGCAAGCACCGGCTGCTCAACGGGCTGGACGATATCGGCCTCACCCTGCAGCACGTGGAGGCGATTCGCGCCTACGAGCAACGCCGGCGCCAGGAGGCGCCTTGGCTGTTTGCCTGAGCGTTCGTGGCCGACGGTGATCCTTGGAGATGAAAACGCCAGTGCCGGTCATGAACGGCTCCCTCTCCCCCAGCCCCTCCCCCGCCTGCGGGGGAGGGGAGCGTCATGAGTCGCTGGCGCGACTTGCGTGGTAGAGGCCGATGCGGCTCACTACCGAGCAGGTGCAGTTCATCAAGGCGACCATCGCCCGGTATTTCGGGCAGGAGGCCCGGGTGTGGTTGTTCGGCTCGCGCGTGGATGATGCGCGGCGGGGCGGGGACGTCGATTTGTATGTCGAGGTGCCGGCCGCGCCCGCCGACCTGTTCATGCAACGTATCCGCTGTCTGGGCGAGCTGAAAGAGGGGCTGCCCTACCCGGTGGATTTGGTGATCGCCGATGCCAGTCGAGCCAGGGCGATTGACCGCATTGCAAAGGCGCAAGGGGTGCTGCTGTGAATCCAGACCTCGTTGACGCATTACGCGAGAAACTCGATCATCTGGAACTGATGCGCCAGCATCTGGAATATTCCCTGGCAAAGGTTCGCGCATGGTGGAGCGCTGAGCGTGCGTTTCGCGAATGGAATGCAGATCAGCTCGAGAGTTTGGCGGCACTCAAGGCAAGATTCGCTGAATTGCAAGACCACCTGGCTGCCGCCATGCGACTGGTGGCCACCATCGAGGAAGAACCGACCGAGGTCTTCTCCTACGTCCTTAACTACATGGTCCAGGTCGGGGTGTTACCCAATGAACAGGTCTGGCGTGAGCTGCGAAATCTGCGCTATGCCGCTGTACATGATTATTCCTCGGCGGACCACGAAAAGAGCCTCCACTATCAGGGGTTGCTTGACCAGGCACAGATCCTCTTACAGGTTCACACCAACCTGAAAGGATTCGCCGCCCGTGTTTACGGAATTTCAACGCCTCCGTTATCTCCAACATGAAAATCGCCATCCTCCCCGGCGACGGCATCGGCCCCGAGATCGTCGCCCAGGCCATGAAGGTGCTCGATGCACTGCGACGCGACGGTCTCGCCATCGAGACCGAGCAAGCGCCTATCGGCGGGGCCGGCTATGACGCGGCGGGAGACCCGCTGCCCGAAGCCACCTTGCGCCTCGCCCGCGCGGCCGACGCCGTGTTATTAGGGGCCGTGGGCGGCCCCCAGTACGACAGCCTGGAACGGTCGCTACGCCCGGAGCGGGGGTTGTTGCGTATCCGCAAAGAACTCAACCTCTTCGCCAACCTGCGGCCGGCCTTGCTCTATCCCGAGCTGGCTTCCGCCTCGACGCTCAAGCCCGAGGTGGTGGCGGGGCTCGACCTCATGATCGTGCGCGAGTTGACTGGCGACGTCTATTTCGGTCAGCCGCGCGGCATCGAGGTGCGCGATGGCGAGCGGGTCGGCTTCAACACCATGATCTACTCGGAGAGCGAGATCCGGCGCGTGGCGCGGGTAGCCTTCGAGATTGCCCTGAAGCGCGGTAAAAAGCTCTGTTCGGTGGACAAGGCCAACGTGCTGGAGTGCTCCGAACTATGGCGCCAGGTGGTCATCGAGGTGTCCAAAGAGTACCCGGCGGTCGAACTCTCGCACATGTACGTGGACAATGCAGCCATGCAGCTCGTGCGCAATCCAAAGCAGTTCGACGTGATCGTCACCGGCAATATCTTCGGCGACATCCTCTCTGACGAGGCCTCCATGCTCTCCGGCTCCATCGGCATGTTGCCCTCGGCCTCGCTGGATGCGCACAACAAGGGCCTGTACGAGCCCATCCACGGCAGCGCCCCCGACATCGCCGGGCGCGACCTGGCCAACCCGCTGGCCACCATTCTGTCCCTGGCCATGATGTTCAAGTACACCTTCGACGACCCGGCGACCGCCGAGCGCATCGAAAACGCGGTCAAGACGGTCATCGCCCGGGGCTGGCGCACCGCCGACATCTGGACCGAGGGCTGTGAGCGCGTATCCTGCAGCCAAATGGGGGATGCCGTGGTGGCGGCGCTCTAGGTCTATTACACCCAACCAGGAAACGAATATGAAGCGAGTAGGAC
The DNA here is from genome assembly GCA_046292095.1 of Thiobacillaceae bacterium. GTDB lineage: Bacteria > Pseudomonadota > Gammaproteobacteria > Burkholderiales > Thiobacillaceae > JANWZL01. The sequence goes on along the minus strand of JBKBRS010000125.1, from coordinate 3,452 downwards.
TGATCGGCTGGCGCGGCATGGTGGGCTCCGTGCTCATGGGCCGCATGCGCGAGGAGCGCGACTTCGACCTGATCGACCCGGTGTTCTTCACCACCTCCAATCCGGGCGGCAAGGGCCCGGATGTCGGCCGGGACATACCGCCGCTCAAGGATGCCATGAACCTCGACGAACTGAAGGCGATGGAGGTCATCATCACCTGTCAGGGCGGCGAGTACACCAAAGAAATCTATCCCCGCTTGCGCCAGGCGGGCTGGAAAGGCTACTGGATCGATGCGGCCTCGACCCTGCGCATGCAGGACGAGGCCATCATCATCCTCGATCCGGTCAACCTGGAGGTGATCAAGGAGGGGCTGGCGCGCGGGGTCAAGACCTATGTCGGCGGCAACTGCACGGTGTCGCTGATGCTGATGGCCATCGGCGGGCTATTCGAGGCGGGGCTTGTGGAGTGGGTGAGCCCCATGACCTACCAGGCGGCCTCCGGCGCTGGCGCCCGCCACATGCGCGAGCTGCTCAAGCAGATGGGGGCCATCCACGCCGAGGTGAAGGATCTGCTCGACGACCCGGCCTCGGCCATCCTCGAAATCGACCGTAAGGTCACCGACTTCCTGCGCTCCGACCGCTATCCCCTCGAGGTCTGGCCGGTGCCGCTGGCGGCGAGCCTCATCCCTTGGATCGACGTGCAGCTGGAGACGGGGCAGTCCAAGGAGGAATGGAAGGCCCAGGTCGAGGCGAACAAGATCCTCGGCCGCTCGAATAATCCCATCCCGATCGACGGCCTTTGCGTGCGCATCGGCGCCATGCGCTGCCACAGCCAGGCGCTGACCATCAAACTGACCCAGGATGTGCCGCTCGCCGACATCCACGGGCTCATCGCCAGCCACAACGCCTGGGTCAAGGTGGTGCCCAACGATCGCGAGATCACCATGCGCGAACTGACCCCGGCGGCGGTCACCGGCACGCTCACGGTGCCAGTCGGCCGCCTGCGCAAGCTCAACATGGGGCCGCAGTATCTCGCCGCCTTCACCGTCGGCGACCAGCTCCTGTGGGGGGCGGCGGAGCCGCTGCGGCGCATGCTGCGCATCCTGCTGGAGGCCTGAGTCTGGGCATCGCCTTGCGCCGACGTGTCGCCATCGTCGGGGCGGATAGCCCCGTCGGGGAGGCCCTCCTGCAGGCGCTTCAGGATCTGGCCCGGCCGCCCGAGGCTATCGTGCCGGTCAGCTTGGGCGAGGCGGAGGGCTGCGTGACCTGGCTTGGCGAGGACCTCCCTTGCCAGACACCTGATCGGGTGGACTGGTCTGCGGTCGACGCGGTGGTGGTCGCCACCCAGGCAGCCGCCGCGGCTCGCCTGGTGGAGAGGCTACGGACGCCGCCTCGCCCCGTCGTGGCGGTCTCCGGCCTGATGCCAGAGACCCCCGATATGCCGCTGATCGTCGTCGACGACGCCGCCACCGCCGCCCTGCTCAGGGTCCTGCAGCCCCTGCTCGCGGGTCAGCCTCCGATGTGGCTCGCCGGTTTCATCGGGCTGCCGGTCGCCGCCCACGGTCAGGAAGGCATCGAGGAGCTCGCGCGGCAGTCCCGCGCCTTGTTCGCGCTGGAGGCGGCCGAGGCGGAGAGCTTTCCGGTGCAGATCGCCTATAACCTGCTGCCGCAGGTCGGCGACATCGGTCCGGGCGGCAGCTCCGCCTTTGAGACACGTCTGATCGCAAGACTGCGGCAGGCCCTTGGTACCGCAGCCCCATTGCAGTTCACCGCTGCCTGGTTGCCAACCTTCCATGGCGCCGTCGTCGATCTGCATGGCTGTTGCGCGTCGGTGCTGGACTTGGCGGCGGCCAAGGCGCGCATCCGACACGTGCCCGGTATCCTCTCGATGGATGCCGATTACCCGGGCGGTGCACCTACGCCTGCCACCGACGCGGTCGACAGCACCGATGTGGCCCTAGGCCGCCTGCGTCTGAGCCCGCAGGACGGCCACTGTTTCTCGCTGTGGCTGACGTTCGATTTCAGCCGGCTGCAGGCACAACAGCTGTGCGAGGGGCTGGAAAAAATGATTGAATCCGGCCCAGATTAAAGATACTTTCAGATTAAAGATACTTTTGAACGCCGTTGAATAAGCTGCCTAATCCCACACGTAGGCACCTGAAAAAAACGCCTGTCTCGACAGCGGCATGCAAGTACTCAATCGGAATAACTCAAGCGTAGGGCGGAGCAATGCGTAAACATTTGCAAACCAGTGTCTTGGTCAGCGCTCTGATGTTGGCCTGGGGGGCCGAGGCGGCCGGCCTGGGACGGCTGACCGTGCAATCCGCGTTGGGCCAGCCGCTGAGGGCGGAGATCGAATTGGTGGCCGTCCAGCCTGACGAGATCGGTAGCCTCAGCGCGCGTCTGGCCAATGCCGAGGCCTTCAGACAGGCGCGCGTGGAAAGGGCCGAGGCGCTGTCCGGCCTGCGCTTCGAGATCGATAAGCAGGCCAACGGTCAGCCCGTGATCAAGATCACCTCCGCCGCGCCGATCAACGACCCCTTTCTCGATCTCGTGGTCGAGCTGAACTGGAACACGGGTCGTCTGATCCGGGACTACACCCTGCTGCTCGATCCGCCCGCGGATACGCGTCCAAAGGCCGAGACCAGCCAGGCGCCTGCCGTCGCCACCCCCCGCACCGAGGGTGTGGCGCAGGTACAGCCCAGCGCACCGGCCGCCACCGAGACCGCCCCGGCCAAGCCTACGACCCCCGCGCGCTATGGCCCGGTCAAGGCCGGTGAGACCCTGCACGCCATCGCCGCCAAGACCCGACCGGCCGAGGTGACCCTCGAGCAGATGATGGTCGGCATCTATCACCAAAACCGTGCCGCCTTCCATGGCAACAACATGAACCGCCTGAAGAAGGGCGCTGTGCTGAACCTGCCGGACCGGGATACCGCCATGCGCGTCGATCCTGCGCGGGCCAGCCGGGAGGTGCGTGCGCACGCCAGCGACTGGATCGCCTACCGACGGCGTCTGGCCGAGGCCGTTGCCGCGGCGCCGGCTGTCGTAGTGCCCGAGGCCGGTGCCGGCCGTGTGACCCCGGCCCCGGAGCGGCGCGAACCCGCACCTGCCGCACCGGCCGAGGACGTCCTGAGGCTGTCCAAGGGCGAACCCGGCACGACCAAGGCCCTGGAGCGCATCCAATCGCTCGAGGAGGAGCTGGCCGCCAAAGGGCGGGCCTTGCAGGAGGCCCAGGAACGGGTGGCCGAGCTCGAACGCACGGTCAAGGACATGCAGCGCCTGCTGGAGCTTAAGGCGACTGAGGCCGCCAAACCGGCGCCGACCGAGGAGGCGCCTGCGCCTGCAGCGGCGAAACCGGAGGCGGCCACACCGGTCCCGGCGCCCGCGCCCAAGGCGACACCGCCATCTGCCGTCAGTGCGCCGTTACCGACGCCTGAACCCGAGAGCAGCTGGCTGTCCACCTTCATCAG
>JBKBRS010000124.1:2007-6396 GCA_046292095.1 Thiobacillaceae bacterium | reverse complement strand
TCCACTGCGCCGCGCCGGGCCAGGCGAGTTGCAGGTGGATGCCATAGTGCGCCGCCAGCCAGGGCCCGGCGGCGATGACCAACCCCTGGCTTAAGGCCCAGCCCAGCACGCAGGCGGTCAGCGTCAGGCCCGCCCCTTCCAGCAGGAGGAGCAGCAGGATGCGCCGCGGCCCCGCCCCCAGCGCCCGCAGGATGGCCAGCTCGCGCCGTCGCTCGTTGAGCCCGGCGAGGATCACGGCGATGAGGCCGACGAGGCTCACGGCCGCCACCAGCGCCGAAACGGCGATCAAGGCCCGCTCGCCCACGGCCAGGAGCGACCACAGCTCGTCCAGCGCCACCCCGGGCAGCACGGCCATGAGGGGCTCGTCGGCGTAGTTCTGCACCCAGCGCTGCATGGCGAAGACCTGAGCGCGGCTCTTGAGCCCCACCAGCACGGCGGTGACGGTCTTGGGCGTGAGGTCGAACTTGTGCACCAGCTCGGCCGGGATGTCGAGCCCAGGGATGGGCGCGCCCCCCTGCCAGTCGAGGTGGATGGCCTCGATCGCCGCCAGACTCACGTGCACGGTGCGGTCCACCGGCGTGCCGGTGGGGGCGAGCACCCCCACTACGGTGAAGGGCTTGTCGGCATGCTCTGGGGCGAATTCGCCGCTACCGTGGCTCAGCGTGATGCGCTCGCCCACGCGGTAGCCCAGTCGCTTGGCCACCTCCGCCCCCAGCACCGCCTCGAACACCCCCGCGTAGGGACGGCCGCTGACAAAGGCCAGCGGTTGCCGGTCGCCATGCCGGAAGACCTCGAAATAGGCCACGGGCGCCCCCAGTACGGGAAAACCGCGATGGCTGTCGCCCAGGGTGAGCGGCAGGCTCCAGGCGACCGCCGGGTGGCGGGCGATGGCCTCGGCGCTCTTCCAGCCGATCTCCTGGGTGGCGCCGCCGACGCGGAAGACGGCATAGAGCAGGAGCTCAAGCGGGCTCGAGCGGGCGCCGACGATGAGGTCGGTGCCGGACACCGCCTGGGTGAAGCTCGCGCGCGTATCCGCACGCAGCCGCTCGATGGCGAGCAGCAGGGCCACCGAGAGCAGCATGGCGGTGAGCGTGAGCCCCAGGGTGAGACGGCGGTTCAAGGCGCTCTTGAGCGCCAGGGCGAGCAGGGCGACGAACCCCCTCATGCCGGCGCCTCCATCCCGACGCGGTTGAGCCGGGTCAGGTCCTCCACACGGTCGAAGCGCTCGGCCAGCCGCAGATCGTGGCTGACGAACAGCAGCCCGGCGCCGGCGCGGCCGCACTCCTCGCTCAACAGGTCGAGGAAGGCGCGCTGGCGGGCGGCGTCCAGGGCGGAGGTGGGCTCGTCGGCCAGGATCAGCTCGGGGCTGCCAATGAGCGCCCGCGCCAGGGCCACCCGTTGCTGCTGCCCCACCGACAGCCGGCTCGCCCGCCGCCGCCAGAGGCTGGGGTCGAGATCGAGCTCGGCCAGCAATTGGCCGGCTGCCGCCTCCAGGCTGCCAGCAGACGCCAGGGCGCGCGACCGGCGCCGGGCCGAGAAACGGCAGGGCAGCACGACGTTCTCCAGAACGCTGAGATAGGGCAGCAGGTTGAACTGCTGGAAGACCATGCCGAGGTGATCGACCCGGAAGCGGTCGCGCGCCGCCGCCCTGAGCCTGGCGAGGTCCTGGCCCAGGACCCGGACCTGCCCCGGCCCGGCCACGTTGACCCCGGCGATGAGGGCGAGCAGGGTGCTCTTGCCGGAGCCCGAAGGGCCATGCAGGAAGACCCGCTCACCCGGCGCCATCTGCAAATGCGCGATCTCCAGGCAGAGCGGCTGGCCCGGCCAGGCGAAGGCGAGGCCTTCGATGTCGACCAGCAGGCTCATCCCCTACCAGTTGAGGTCGGGGGCACGCGCGCTCAGCCGCGCCCCGCGTTGGCCGCGGGGGCCAGCCACGGCGGCCTCCAGGGTCCTGAGGCGGGGGAAGACGCGGAACAGGTTGACCCGCAGCCCTGTCAGCCGCTCCGGCTGCGCGCAGGTGTAGCGCCACTCGGCGGCGAGCTCCGCATGCCCGTCATGGTCCCGCCCGCCCTCCAGGACCGGCGCCTCGACCTGGGCCGCGGCGAGGGTGCAACCCGCCGCCGCGCTGGGGCCAAATAGCCCCTTGCCCTCGCGCAGCCGTTGCATCAAGGCCGCCGCTGCGGCGCGCTCACGCGCGTTGCGCGGTGTGTGTTCGAAGCCCAGCAGGTTGTCGAGGGGGCCCTCCAGGCGAATCGTCAGGGCGGGGCCTTCCGCCACGACCTGAAGCCTGCCCACCCCATGCTGATGGGCGCCGTGGGCATGGGCGAGCCCCACCCCCAAGGCCATCATCCATCCGAGGAATGCACGCATCATCGACCTCCATGACAGGTAAGCGAAGGATAAGCCATGCGCACCGTCTTGCCACGCCTTGGGGCGAGCCGGCACGGCGGGCGGGGCAGGATCATGCCCCGGAAGGACCCCAGGCCGGGAAGGGGTCGTCGAAGCGTCGCCAACCGCCTCCTCCAGGGTCATCTCGCCATTGAAGAGTAGCTCGGCAGCGAAGCCAGAGAGCGCGTGCGCTGCGGGTCATCCACAGCGGGCAGCTCGTCCCTGGCGCAGTGCCGCTCGGCTGGTCGGTCGAGGATGGAGCGGCGACAACCCTACGCAGGTCGCGCTCAATGCACATGCGGCAACAGTTCATTCACCAGGGTCACGATGCCCACCCCCAAGGCCAACAGGCCCATTTGCAGCGCGGTGTCGGCGAGCCGGCGGCGGCGGTTGAGCGCCGGCAGCAGGTCGGTCAGGGCGAGATAGAGGAAGCTCGCCGCCGCCGCGACCAGCACCCAGGGCAGCCACTCGCCGCTGCCGGTCAGGGTGAGCCAGCCGGCCACCCCACCCAGGACCATGCCCAGCCCGGACAGGGCGTTCAGGGCGAGCGCCCGTCGCCGCGTGCAGCCGGCGGCGAGCAGGATGGTGAAGTCGCCCAGCTCCTGCGGCAGCTCGTGCGCCAGCACCGCCGCCGCGGTGCTCCAGCCCAGGACGGGATCGACCAGGAATGCAGCGGCGATCAGCACCCCATCGACGAAGTTGTGCAGCCCGTCGCCAAGGACCACGAGGGCGACCTGCGCCGACCCGAGGTGCGCGGCATGGCCTGCCTCGCCCGGCACGGGCGCGTGGTCATGCCGCCAGAGGATGGCCCGCTCGAGCAGGAAGAAGGCGAGGATGCCGGCGAGCAGCCCGTAGCCCACCGCTTCCGGTTCCAGCCCGAGATGCACGGCCTCGGGGGCGATGCGGGTGAGCGCGAAGGCGAGCAGGATGCCCACGGCGAAGGCGAGCAGCCGGTCGGCGATACGCGGCAGCCAGGTGAGCGCCACGCTCGCCGCAAGCCACACCGAGACGACGCCGCCGGCCAGGGTGGCGGCCAGGATGGAAAGGAGGGTCATGGGCGCTGCCCTGTCGATTTACGATCCTCACCGCAGCGCGGGCATAGGCCGTGCAGCGTCAGCGCCGCCGCGCGGCAGCGGAAGCCCGGCGGCAGGCTCAGGGCCACCACCGGGCGCAGCTCGTTGAGGCAGAAGGCGCGCCCGCAGCCCTCGCAGAGGAAATGGGCGTGCTCATGGCCGCCGTGTGCGGCCACGGCGCCAACGGACATGGCGACGCCCCCCCGAGGCAGGGGTGTCGCCGCGTCCGTTCCCTCGCCCCCAGCCTCTCCGCCAGCGGGGGAAGGGTGCATCGTGGTCGCTCTCGCGACATTCACGCCAAAGCGCCAGATGCGGTCCTCACCGGCGATACGGTGCGCCAGGCCGCGGCTGACCAGCCAGTCCAGCACCCGATAGAGGGTGACGCGGTCCACGCCGCCGCCCAGGCGCGCCGCCACTTCGGCATGCGTGAGCGCGCTGTCGGCCGTAAGCAGCAGCCGCAGCACGGCCACCCGCGCCGGGGTGGCACGGCCATATCGGCGCACCAGCGCCTCGGCCGCGATGGCCGGGTCTTCGCCGCCGCGCCGGATCACTGGGCTCACAGGGTGCTCGCCTGCGCCCTGCCCGCCTGCCCGGCGCGCGCGTACAGGTTGGGGAGAGCGGCGATGCCGCGCGCGTAACAGCACTGGTCGCAGCCCATGAGAAAGCCGATGCGCCCCTCTGCGGCCAGTCGCGCCAGGCGCCGCGCCGTGGGATTGCCACGCAACGAAGTAGGAGGCCCGCTTGCGGGCCGAACCCGAGCATTCCCGGCCTTGGGGGTAGGAGGCCCGCTTGCAGGCCGAACCCGGGACCGAGCCTGAACGTCGTGCGCTGCATGCGGTCTGCGGTTCGCGCCGCAAACGCCGCGCCTGACGGGGCTCACTCCCCAATGTGGATGTCTTCTATGGGTTGTCGGCTCAAGCTGCGGCAA
>JBKBRS010000124.1:0-1908 GCA_046292095.1 Thiobacillaceae bacterium | reverse complement strand
GCCGCAAACGCCGCGCCTGACGGGGCTCACTCCCCAATGTGGATGTCTTCTATGGGTTGTCGGCTCAAGCTGCGGCAAGATCCTGTCGTTGAGGATGTCGCTCGCGTTGGGCGTGCCGAAGACGTAGAGCACTTTCATGCCTTGTCCTCCGCCGATCGATCGGGATGCGCCGCATTCGCGTTGGCAGGCGTGCCATAGGCTTGAACCGGATCATAGACCCTGCTGTGCTCGAGGTACGAGAGACGAAAATCGGTCTGCCCCGGCTGCCAGTCCAGTTCGCGGAAGAAGCAGGAGCGGTAGCCGACGTGGCAGGCGGCGCCGCTGGTCAACTCCACCATGAGCAGGACGCAGTCCTGATCGTCGTCGATGAGGATGCGCCGCGCCCGCTGCGCCTGTCCCGACTGTTCGCCCTTGCGCCAGAGTTTTTGGCGGGCGCGCGACCAGTAATGCGCCCAGCCCGTCTCGATGGTCTTGGCCAGGGCCTCGCGGTTCATCCAGCCCAGCATCAGGACCTCGCGGCTCACGGCATCCTGGGTGATGCAGGGGATGAGCCCGCGCGCGTCGAAAAGCGGCATCAGCCGCCCGCCCTCCTCGATCTCGTGCAGACTGCCGCGTTCAGGAAACTGCATTGCTGCCTCCTTCGGTCGTGAAATCCTTGCCATAGGCGTTGTGCGCCCGCTCGATCAGCCCGTCGCGCGCCGCTTGGCTAAACGCCGCGAGCATGCGCTGCAGAAGCTGCGGGTCCAACCCATCGGTGATGAACACGAAGCGGCTGGCGCGGTCCTCGTCCGGCCAGGCGGGCAGTTCCTGCGGTGGATAGAACACGTGCTGCGCCCCGTGCAGCACCACCGGCCCGGGGCGGCCGCGCACGTTGACGATGGCCTTCATGCGCAACAGCTGCGGACCGCGGAAATCGACCAGCATCCCCAGCGCGGCGAGCAGCCCCTCCCATTCGAGCGGCTCGTCGAAGTTGAGGCTGAAACTTTGAATGCGGGCGATGTGCGCTGCCGCCGGTTTGCCCCTGGTGAGCAACGCAGGCGCTGCGTGCGCACGCGGTGCGGCAAGCCAGGCACGCACCGCGGCCGGGTCGCTTTGCGGCTGCCAGCCGCCGATGGCGAGCAGCGGCCCGACGTCGAGCGTGCTGGTGCTGCCGACCAGGATGGTCGCCTGTGGGTTGAGTCGCGCCAGCTCCGTCACCAGCGGTTCGATTTCCTCGGGGCTGGCGAGATCGGCCTTGGTCACCACCAGACGGTCGGCCACCACCGCCTGCCGCTGCGCCTCCGGGTGGCGCGCCAGGGTCTCGCGGCCCAACTGGGCATCGACCGTGGTCACCACGCCGTCCATCTGATAGCGTCGCGCCAGCCAGGCGTCATGCAACAGCGTGGCGAGTATAGCGGCCGGGTCGGCCAGCCCCGTGGTCTCGAGGATCAACCGCTCGAACGCCGGTATCCGCCCACCGGCGCGCGCCATCCAGAGATTCTTCAGCGTTGGCGCCAGCGACCCCTGTACCGTGCAACACACGCAGCCGCCGCCTAGCACCGCCATCGGTCCCTCGATGCCCTCGACCAGGTGGTGGTCGAGGGCGACCTCGCCGAACTCGTTCATCACCACCGCCGTGTGCGGCCGCTCGCGCAGGATCCGGTTGAGCAGGGTGGTCTTGCCGCTGCCGAGAAAGCCCGTCAGCAGCGTGACGGGGATGCGGTGGTCGGCCGTCATGGCATCGCTGAGAAAAAACTGCGGGCAAGGCCCGCGGCAGAAGGAGACAACGCTTGCACTATAGCGTGTGCGAGCTTTGAATGCAACATAGTTGCATTCAGTGTCGTCCGCTTGGCTCGGGGCCAGACTGCTCGATCGCCCTCGCGCCGTCCAGCCGGGTCCCATCCAGGGCGCTCTCGCTTGACGGCCATG
>JBKBRS010000123.1:0-6459 GCA_046292095.1 Thiobacillaceae bacterium | reverse complement strand
ACATCGGCGGCGGCACCACCGAGGTGGGCATCATCTCTCTGGGCGGCGTGGTCTACACGGCCAGCGTGCGCGTGGGCGGCGACAAGTTCGACGAGGCCATCATCAACTACATCCGCCGCAACTACGGCATGCTGATCGGCGAGTCCACCGCCGAACAGATCAAGAAGGCGATGGGCAGCGCCTTCCCCGGCTCGGAGGTGCGCGAGATGGAGGTCAAGGGTCGCAACCTCGCTGAGGGCATCCCGCGCTCCTTCACCGTGACCTCCAACGAGATCCTGGAGGCCCTGACCGAACCGCTCAACACCATCGTCTCGGCGGTCAAGTCGGCGCTGGAACAGACCCCGCCGGAGCTCGCCGCCGACATCGCCGAGAAGGGCATGATGCTCACCGGCGGCGGTGCCCTGCTGCGCGACATCGACCGCCTGCTCATGGAGGAGACCGGGCTGCCGGTAATCGTCGCCGACGACCCGCTCACTTGCGTGGTGCGCGGCTCCGGCCGCGCGCTGGAGGAGATGGATCGGCTCTCGACGGTGTTCACCAACGACTGATGTGCGTGAGGGGGCAGGGGGATGTGACGGGCGGCAGCCGGCCCTGACCCCAAGCTTCTAGCCCAGGCCCTGCCCCATGGCCACGAACGCGCAAGCACCCATGTTCGTCCGGGTGATGGGGCTGCCCTTTCGCCTGTCCCTGTACGTCCTGCTCTGTCTCATGCTGATGACGCTGGACGCACGCTATGACCTGCTGCAGCACGTGCGCGCCGGTTTGACCGCCGTGCTGCATCCAGTGCAGCACCAACTCGCCCGACCATTCCGCTACCTGGAGGAGGCCTTCGACTTCTTCCGCGTGCATGGCGAATTGCTGCGTGAGGTCCACCGCCTTGCAGCGGAGCGACGCGAATTGCTGCTGAAACTGCAAGACCGCGAGCTGCTGCAAGCGGAGAATGCCCATCTGCGCGCCCTGCTCGACCTCGATGCCCCGCCGGGCTACCGTGCGATCGCCGTGGAGATCGTGCAAGCGCTGGCCGATCCCTTCGCCCGCAAAGTGGTGGTCAACCGCGGCAGCCTAAAGGGGGTGGCCCCCGGCTGGCCGGTGGTGGATGCGCTCGGTCTGGTCGGGCAGGTCACCCGCGTCTATCCCAACAGCAGCGAGGTGAGCCTGATCACCTCGCCGGAGCAGGACGTGCCCGTTCAGGTCCTGCGCAATGGGCTGCGTCTGCTCGTGTCGGGCGAGGGGCAGGACCGGCTGCTGGCGGTGCGCTTTCTCGACATGCACGCCGACCTGCAGACAGGCGACATCCTGGTCACCTCCGGCCTCGACGGACGCTACCCGGCCGGCATCCCGGTCGCGCGCGTCCTGGCCACCGAGCCGCCGCGCCACAGCCCCTTCGCCCGCGCGCTCTGCGCGCCGCTCGCCGGGGTGGGCAAGCAGCGGCAGCTGGTCATCCTGCAACGCATACCTGAGGGTGTTCAGCCACCCGCAGAGCGGCCATGAACCAGGACGCCACGCTCGCCCCGCGCGGCCCGCAGCTCGTCGCCCCGGCCAGTGCGCGTCTGGTCTACGGCAGTCTCGCCGTCGCCTTCCTGCTTGGGCTCCTGCCCTGGCCGGGGCAGTGGCGCTGGCTGGTCCCGGATTTCAGCTTCATCGTACTGCTGTACTGGAACATCCATGCCCCGCATCGGGCCGGACTTGGGCTCGCCTGTGGCCTCGGCCTGCTGACCGATGCCGCACGCGGCGTGCTGTTCGGCCTGCATGGCCTGGTCTATGTGCTGGCCGCCTTCGCCGCGCTCACCGTGCGCCGGCGGCTGGAGAACTTCCTGCCGCCGGGTCAGGCCCTGCAGCTCGCCCCCCTGTTTCTGGCCAAGGAGCTGGCCGTCCTGTTGCTGGGGCTGGCTGCCGGGCAGACAGTGATCGACTGGTGGGCGCTGGCCGCCGGGCCGATGGCGGCGCTACTTTGGCTGCCGGTGTGCCTGTTGCTGCACCAACTGGCCGGGCGGCCTTCCGCCCCGCCCGCGGCCATGGCCCAGGACAAGTGACCTACGGGTCGATGCGTCACTATGCAAGTCCTGCGCTACATCACCCCCGAGGAGTCTTTCCGGCAATACCGTCGGCGATTGGAAGTCGCTGGCCTAATCGCCCTAGGCCTTCTGCTACTGCTGGCCGGTCGCTTCTTCTGGCTGCAGGTCGTCGAGTTCGAGCGCTACCACACCCTGGCGGAGAACAACCGCATCGCCCTGGTCCCCGCGCCGCCACCGCGCGGGGCGATCTACGACCGCGCGGGCCGCGCGCTGGCGCAGAACTACACCGCCTTCACCCTGGAGATCACCCCGGACAAGGCGAGCGACCTCGACCAGCTGATACGTGAGTTGGCCGAGCTGGTCGAGATCACGCCGGCCGATGTCAAACGCTTCCGCCGCTTGCTGGGCGAGAGCAAGAGCTTCGAGCGCGTGATCCTGCGCACCCGGCTCTCCGATGAGGAGGTGGCGCGTCTGGCCGTAAACCGCTACCGCCTGCCCGGCGTGGAGGTGCGCGCGCGTCAGTTCCGCCAATACCCCTACACCGACGTGATGGCCCACGTGGTGGGCTACATCGGCCGCATCAGCGCCCAGGACAAGGACCAGCTCGCCGCCGAGGGCCGTGACGCCAATTACCGTGGCAGCGAATACATCGGCAAGGCCGGAGTGGAGGCGAGCTATGAGCGCTGGCTGCACGGGCGCACCGGCTTCGAGAAGGTCGAGATTGACTCTGGCGGCCGCGCCGTGCGCCTGCTCGCGCGCAAGCCGCCCGTGGCCGGCCACAACATTTACCTGCATCTGGACGCCGGGCTGCAGCAGGTGGCCGCCGAGGCGTTCGGCGAGCATCGCGGCGCCCTGGTGGCGCTCGACCCCAGCAACGGCGGGGTGCTCGCCCTGGTCTCCCGTCCCGGCTTCGATCCCAACCTATTCATCGATAGCATCGACCAGGCCACCTGGGCCGAGCTCAACCACCCATTGACGCGCCCCCTCATCAACCGGGCGCTCAGGGGCGTCTATCCCCCCGGCTCCACCATCAAACCCTTCATGGGGCTGGCCGGACTGGAACTGGGCCTGCGCACCCCTCAGGACAGCATCCAGGACCCCGGCTATTTCTCGCTGCCCGGCAGCACACACCGCTACCGCGACTGGAAGAAGGACGGCCATGGCGTGGTCGACCTGAAGCGGTCCATCGCCGTGTCCTGTGACACCTATTACTACCGGCTGGCCCACCAGATGGGGATCGAGGCCATGCACCGCTTCCTCGCCCAGTTCGGCTTCGGCCGCAAAAGCGGCATCGACCTGGAAGGTGAGCTGGCCGGCCTGCTGCCCAACCCCGAGTGGAAGCGTCGGCGCTTCAACCAACCCTGGTGGCCGGGCGAGACGGTGATCGCCGGCATCGGCCAGGGTTACATGCTGGCCACGCCGCTACAGCTCGCGGTGGCGACCATGGCCATTGCCAATGACGGGGTGGTCTATGCCCCGCAGCTCATCCGCGCCTGGCAGGATCCGGCAAGCGGCCGCCTGCACTACGCGGCGCCGCGCATTGTGCGCCGCATCCCGCTCAACCCGCAGCACCTGGCGGTGATCAAACAGGCCATGGTCGAGGTGATGCTGCCGGGCGGGACCGCCGCCGCAGCGGGGGCGGGCGCAGCCTATGCCTTCGCCGGCAAGACCGGCACCGCCCAGGTCGTCGGCATCAAACAAGGTGCCCGCTACGACGAGCGCCGCATCGCCGCGCAGCACCGCGACCACGCCCTGTTCATCGCCTTCGCCCCGGCCGAGGCGCCACGCATCGTCGTGGCGGTCATGGTGGAGAACGGCGGCAGCGGCAGCGGCACGGCGGCGCCCATGGCACGCAAGGTGATCGACTACTGGCTGTTGGGCAAACGACCCGACGCCGCCGCAGCCCCGGTGCAAGACGCCGCCGTTCCAGCCGAGGAGGAGGAACGCGAGGACGCCAGCCCCGTGCCGGCGACCGGCGAACCCCAGGAGGGACCTGCAAATGCTGGCTGATCGCTTGTTCAAACGCCTCACGGCCCACCTCGATCCGGTGCTGGTCGGGCTGCTGGGCCTGTTGCTGGCGGTGAGCCTGATCGTCGTCTGGAGCGCCTCCGCCGGCAACAGCGACAAGTTCGTCGCCCACCTCGTCAACATCGCCGTGGCGCTGACCGCCATGGTGCTCGCCAGCCACATCCCACCGCAACGGCTGATGCAGTTCGCGCCGCTCGCATATGCCGTGGGCCTCGTCCTGCTGGTGGCCGTGGCCCTGTTCGGCGAGGTGGTCAACGGTGCGCGCCGCTGGCTGGATCTGGGGTTCATACGCGTCCAGCCCTCGGAACTCATGCGCCTGGCCGTACCGCTCATGCTCGCATGGTACTTGCACCAAAGGCAGGAAAATCTGCGCTCGCTCGACTTCGCCGCGGCCCTCGGCCTGCTCTCGCTGCCGGTCTTGCTCATCCTGCGCCAGCCCGACCTGGGCACCTCGCTGCTCATCGCTGCCTCGGGCTTTTTCGTGATCTATCTGGGCGGGCTGAGCCTCAAACTGATCGCCGCCGCGGCTGCCCTGGCCGCCGCCGCCGCCCCCTTCGCCTGGCACCTGTTGCACGACTACCAGCGCCGGCGCATCCTGACCATGCTGGACCCCAGCAGTGACCCGCTGGGGGCCGGCTACCACATCATCCAGTCGACCATCGCCGTCGGTTCCGGCGGCCTCACCGGCAAGGGCTGGATGGCGGGCACCCAGACCCACCTCGACTTCCTGCCCGAGCGCAGCACGGACTTCATCTTCGCCGTGCTGGCCGAGGAGTTCGGCTTGATCGGCAACCTGTTGCTGCTTGGGCTCTATGCCGCCATCGTCTATCGAGGGCTCACGCTCGCCGCCCGCGCGCCCACCCTGTTCGGCCGCCTGCTCGCCGCCGCCCTGGTGCTCACCTTCTTCCTCTACGCCTTCGTCAACATGGGCATGGTCTCCGGCATCCTGCCGGTGGTGGGGGTGCCGCTGCCCCTGGTGAGCTATGGTGGCACCTCGATGGTGACAGTTCTGCTGGGCTTTGCTATCGTGATGAGTGTTGCGACCCACAAAAAACTGGTCAAAACATGAAGTTGTCACTAAAACTTGTAGCGGTTTCTGGAATCGGTGTGCTCGCTGCCGGCTGTACCAGCATGACCCCCACCGAGCGTCCGGACGCGTCCACCCGCACCGAATCGGCTCGCCCTAGCGTGCTCCCTCCACTGCGCGGCGGCGGCTATTACAAGGACGACGGCCCCGGCGCCAACCCACCGCCCAACCTGCACGCCGTGCCCGATGCAGTGCCGCGGCCCGAACCCCTGCACCGCTTCGCCAACAACCCCTATCGCGTGCGCGGGGTGAGCTACAGCCCGATGGCCGGGGATGCGCCGCATTTCGAGCGCGGGCTCGCCTCCTGGTATGGCCGTCGCTTCCACGGCCGGCCCACCTCATCGGGCGAGCCCTACGACATGTACGCCATGACCGCGGCGCACCGGACACTGCCCATCCCCAGCTACGCGCGAGTGACCAATCTGGAAAACGGCCGCAGCGTCATCGTCCGCATCAACGACCGCGGCCCCTTCCACCCCGACCGTGTCATCGACCTCTCGTACACCGCCGCCTACAAACTGGACCTCTTGAAAGGGGTGGGGATGGTAGAGGTCGAGCGTCTGTTCCCAGACGAGGGCGACGCGACCACCTCCTTCGCCGCCGGTGCAGGCGAGACCGCCACACCGGTACTCGTCTCCACCCAGGCCGGCGCCCAGCCGACCGTTTCGGTCGACACCGTCGCGACGATGCAGCCCGCCGGCGTCTATCTGCAGCTCGGTGCCTTCGGCCGCCCCGAGTCGGCCGAGGCCCTGGCGCAACGGCTCACACAGCGCTACGGTGAGACGCTGCCGGGTGTGTGGCGCCCGCGCGAGGGCGGCCTCGTGCGGGTCCAGGTCGGCCCCTATGCCAACGCCGCAGAGGCCGACACGGCCGCACGCCGCCTGGTCGATGACCTGAACGTAGGACCCTATCGTGTCGTCGTGAAGAGCGCCGCGGCGGGCGCGCCTGACGCGCCCAAGGCCGCCGCAACCCAGTGGCTGCAGCTTGCCGCCTATTCCAATCGGCAGGCGGCCCAACGCCTGGTCGAGCGCCTGCAGGCAGACACCGCCCTGCCGGGGCTCGCGCGCATCGAGGCCGATGGCCTCGTCAAGGTGCAGGCCGGGCCCTTCGCCAGCGACGAGCAGGCCGAGCGCGCCGCGCAGTACCTCACCGCCGCGCTGGGGCACCGGCCCTTCCGGGTCGTACGCTAGCCGACGATACGCCGGTTCACACCCCGCCAGCCTGCGGTTCGCCGCGGGGCCGTCCTATTGAACCTAAAAACCGCAGTTGACCGCTCTGACCGTTTCGTAACAGATCGATGATGCGAGAGATTTTTGCCTCCGGTCATCC
>JBKBRS010000122.1:0-6489 GCA_046292095.1 Thiobacillaceae bacterium | reverse complement strand
CGCGCTCACCTGCCGAGGAGATGGGGCTCACCGCGCCGGACGTCTCAGACGACGCGCTCGTGGACGCCATGACGCGCCACCCGATCCTCGTGAACCGCCCGATCGTCTGCACGCCGAAGGGCGTCAGGCTCTGCCGCCCGTCCGAGACTGTCCTCGACCTGCTCGACAAGCTCCCTCCGGGTCCTTTCGGCAAGGAGGACGGCCAATTGATCATCGACGCCGAGGGAAACCGGATTGCCTGACACCCCGACCAATCTGACCACACCGCAGCTCGACGAGACGAGTTTCGCCGCAATCGACCACGACCGGCTGCTGTCCCCTGCCATCAGCACGCATCCGCCCCGCATCCTGATCCTCTACGGCTCGCTCCGGGCGCGGTCGTTCAGCCGACTGTGGGCCGAGGAGGCCGGGCGCATTCTCACTGCATTCGGGGCGGAGGTCCGGTTCTTCCACCCCTCAGGCCTGCCGCTGGTCGATGACGGCGCGGATGCCAGCCACCCGAAGGTGCGCGAGCTGCGCGATCTGGTAGCCTGGTGCGAAGGCATGGTCTGGTCCTCGCCGGAGCGGCACGGCGCCATGACTGGCCTGATGAAGACGCAGATCGACTGGATTCCGCTGTCCGAGGGCGCGGTGCGCCCGACGCAGGGCAAGACGCTGGCGGTGATGCAGGTGTCGGGCGGCTCGCAGAGCTTCAACGCCGTGAACCAGATGCGGCTGCTCGGGCGCTGGATGCGGATGCTGACCATTCCCAACCAGTCCTCGATCCCCAGGGCGTTCCAAGAGTTCGACGAGGCCGGACGGATGCGCCCGTCGCCCCTCTACGACCGAATTGTGGACGTCATGGAGGAACTGGTGAAGTTCACGCCGCTGACGCGCGACCAGAAAGCGTATCTCGTGGACCGCTACACCGAGCGAAAGGAAACGGCGACCGCGCTGATGAAGCGGGTGAATCTCTCCTCCGCCATCTGAGCGCGCGGCGATTTCGCGAGGTCCGCGCGCTTACTCATGATCGCCTGAGGGCAAGCAGGGCGATGAACGAGGCGATGCCGATCCCCGCTGTCAGCCAGATCGCCGAGACGCCCCAAGCCGTCAGCGCCGCGCCAAAGATGAGCGGCGCCGCCGCCTGAAGGACGCGAGCGGGTGCGTTGAGCCAGCCGATCCGCCGCCCGTATCCCGCAGAGCCGAACAGCGCCAGCGGCAGGGTACCCTTGGCAATTGTGAGGATGCCGTTTCCCGCCCCGTGAAGAAGGGCGAAGGCATAGGCGGCGGGCCCACCGAAACTCACCAGCGCCACCGCGGCGACGGGATGCGCCGCAGCCGCCACGCGGGTCGAGACAAGCGGGTGGAACCGGCGCAGCAGGCCAAACTCCAGCACGCGTGCCGCGACCTGCGCCGGGCCGATGAGCGCGCCCGCCGCGATGGCTGTCGCCGTGCTGGCCCCCGCGGCTTGCAGCAGCCCCGGAAGATGCGCGGCCATGGCGGTGGAGTTGAACCAGGTCGCGGCGAAGACGAAGGCCAACAGCCAGAGCGCAAGTCGGGATGGCGGCGGACCGTCCTCGACCGGCGTCTCCGGTGTGGCGACCGTCTTGGTCCCCTTCGGCAGCCAAGCGTTCAGCGGCAATGCCACGGCCAGATGGATCAGCGCCCACCCGATACAGGCTTCCCGCCAGCCCCACGTCGCCAGCATCAATCCGGAGAGGGGCCAGCCGATAGTGCTCGCGAACCCGGCAATGAGGGTGATGCCGGTGATCGGCCCGCGCGCCTCCTTTCCATAGATCCCGGCCAGCGTGGCGAACCCCGCCTCGTAAAGTCCGATCCCCATGCCAAGACCGATGACCGCCCAGCCTGCGAGCAGCACCAGCGGCGAAGACGCCACTGCGAGCAGCCCGAG
This sequence comes from Thiobacillaceae bacterium, assembly GCA_046292095.1. Lineage (GTDB taxonomy): Bacteria > Pseudomonadota > Gammaproteobacteria > Burkholderiales > Thiobacillaceae > JANWZL01. The sequence continues at coordinate 4,598 of JBKBRS010000122.1, read as the reverse complement.
GCCCGCTGCGAAGACGAGGTTCGAAAGCATCAGGACGCCGCGCCCGCCAAAGCCGTCGATCCGTGCCCCGGCCCAGGGTCCGACCAAGGCTGAGACCACCATCGCCATGGAGAAGGCACCGAACACCCAGACCGGCGAAAGGGCGAGGTCTTCGGCCATGGGCACGGCAAGAACTGCCGGGATGTAGTAGCTGGAAGCCCAGGCGATGGTCTGCGCAGTGCCCAAAGCCGCGACCACGGCGCCGCGGCGGGCGGACGGCAGGCTCAGCAACATGCGCCGGCCCGTACTGGTTCGGCCGGGGCCGTTCCGCAGCCGCAACCGGCCTTGCCTTCGTCCTTCGCCGCCTCGTCCTGCGCGCAGCAGGCATCGGCGCGCGTCACCGCTGGACCGCCGCAACAGCGCTCGGCGGTGGCACTCGCCACCTGCGGCCCGGGGCCGCTGCAGACGCCGGTCTCGGGCAGCACCAGTTCCACCTGCGCCGCCGCCGCCGCGTCCCCCGCCAGCGCCGCGGCGATCGAGCGCACCTGCTCGTATCCGGTGGCCAGAAGGAAGGTCGGCGCCCGGCCGTAGGACTTCATCCCGGCGATGAAGAAGCTCGGCTCGGGGTGCGACAGTTCCGCTGCCCCGTGCGGGCGCACCGTGCCGCAGGAATGCAGGTTCGGGTCGATCAGCGGTGCGAGCGCAGGCGGGCATTCCAGTGCGGGGTCGAGCGCCACGCGCAGTTCGCGCAAGGGGGAAAGGTCGGGTCGGAAGCCGGTGGCGATCACCAGCTCGTCGAGATCGAGGCTGCGCCCGTCCTCCGCCCGGACACGGATGGGCCCCGCCCCCTCAATTGCAACCAGACGGAAACCGGTTTCCACCTGCACCCGACCCTCGGCGATTAGTCGCGCCACGTCGAGCCCCAGCGCCCCGCGCGCGGCGAGCTGGTCGGCCGCGCCGCCACCCAGCGCCCGGGCGGTCGTTGCCGCGCGGCACAGCCAGACCGGCGCGGTGTCCGACAGGTCCGCCAGCGCGATCAGCGTGCCGATGGCGGAATGGCCGCCGCCCAACACGCCGATCCGGCGACCCGCAAAGCGAGCCCGCTCCCTCCCCGCGACATCGGGCATCCCATATCTGACGGCCGGATTGCCCTCCTCGCCCGGAACCGGTCTCCCCGCCCCACCCGGATTGGGCTGGAACCAGCTGCCGCTGGCGTCGATCATGGCCGCGGCACGGTGTTGCTCCGGGCCTGCAGGACCCTCGGCCTCAATCACGAAGGCCGCCTCAGCGCGGCCGGCATCACGCACCTTGTCGATCCCCTCACGCGAGACCGCGACGACCCGGCGCCCGAGCCGGATCCAGGGCGCGAGCGATCGGCCGAGCGGCTCCAGGTAGTCGCGCAACAGGTCGCCGCCGGTCGGATGCACCGCGGGGTCGGGCTGCCGCCAGCCCTCGCCCGCCAGCCGCCGCGCTGCCGCGGCGTCGATGTTCGAGCGCCAATTCGAGAACATGGGCACATGCGCCCAGGCGCGGACGGCATGCCCCACGGTCGGGCCCTGTTCGAGGACCAGCGGGCTCAGTCCGCGTTCCAGCACATGGGCGGCAGCGGCAAGCCCCACCGGCCCGGCCCCTATGATCGCTACAGTGTTGTTCATCTTCCACTCCTTCGATTTTTCTAGTAATATCGAAATTAATGGCACGAAAACGCATAGCCTCGGGTCAGGCCCGCGTTTCGACGGCGGGCCTGGTGTCGACATCGGCGCAGCATTCCGCCGCGAGGTCGCCGATCAGGCCGCGCATGGCGACATAGTTCGTTCGGCAGATCAGAGAGGTGCCGATGCGCTCCTGTTGTATCAGGCCCGTCTGCACTAGCGCGCGGCAATGATGCGACAGGGTCGAGGCCGGGATGCCCAGCTTCTCCTGCACCTGTCCCATCGACAACCCGCTGTCACCCGCGCGCACCAAGATGCGGTACAGCTGCAAGCGGGTGGCGTTGCCCAAGGCGGCAAGGCGGGCGGCGGTCGCGTCGACATCCATGGCGGGACTCCTTTTTTGATTCTTCTAGCATTACGGAAGCACTTGATCAAGCCCCTGGCTCCGTCCGCTGAACAGCGGAGTTGCTAGTCTGGAACACCGACACGGCAGGTCTGCCGCGTAGCGCGGTGCGTCCCTGAGGTTACTGTTCGCCAAAGCCCTGGCACGAGCCGGATCGTCCGACACGTCAAATCGTGCAAAGACAGAGGGTTTCAGTATCCGCTATCGGTGCCGCGTGGCAGGCATGAGGGAAGAGATGAGCTATGTTGAACGCGCCAAGAGTGTCATGAGAAGGCACGCCGAGAATCCACTACCGATCAGCGCCATAGCTGACGGTCTTGGGATTTCGGCACCCTACTTTTCCAGGCTGTTCACTGCGAGCGAGGGAGTATCTCCCAGCGTATTCTATCTGAGGGTCCGGCTGGAGCACGCCGCCGGGAGGCTATGCGAGGGCGCCGCCCTGATCGATGTGGCGCTGGACCACGGTTTCGAGTCCCAGCAGACGTTCACGCGCGCGTTCAAGTCCGTGTTCGGAATACCGCCAGGACAATTCCGAAAGATTAACTCCAGGGAGGGCAAAATGACTGAAACAGATGTGCAGGTTCGAATGAATACACCAATTCTGCTGAGGGTGCCGGCCTCGAAATATGTCGGCCGAAGCGTCCGGATCGGCGCAAGTCCCGGCTCATCTCCCGAACAAGCGTGGAGACAACTCGACGGGCGCGATACAATTGCTGGCGAGGTTTCCGGCCACAGCTATGGCATCTGTTTCGACGCGGCCGAGGACGGATCCCATGTCTACATGGCTGCAGTTCGTGCAGCTATGTCAGATGACGAGAGCCTCGGTTGGGACACGATCATCATTCCCGAGCAGGTGTATCTCAGCATCGAGCAGTGGATGCCGAGACATGACTTCGTTTCGCATCTCAAGGCCGGGCTTGAGGAGATTTGGGTCAGGATTCTGCCAGCATCGGGCTTCGAAGTCTCTCCGGGTCCTGTCATCGAGGTGTATCCCGACGCGCTTGTGGCGGGACAGACAGAGGGCTGGCTGACGCACCTGGTTCCGATTTCAGCCAGTAATTGAAAGTAATCAAGGACGATCGATGCCCTGGGCCGCAGGAAAGATGCATCCTACAGAAGACAAAGACCCAGCCTCGTCGACCACACGCACCCAGACGGAGGGTCCGTTCAGCGGTGCGGCAATGAACAGGGTAAGCACGCCGCCTGTGGCGATGGCAAAGCTCGCCCCCATGTCGGTCAGCGTCGGCGCGCCAGCGCCATCGTTCGCGACCAGCTGCCAGCGGGTGTGGGTGCCGCGCTGAAATCCGATGCCGATGCAGTTGATGGCGGTGGCGAGCGTCAGCGTGGTGGCCAGCGCGGCGGTTGATCCATAGAGGCCGAAGAACGCCATGCCGGTCGCCTGTAGGGTTGTCAGCGAAATCCGCGTGACGAAGGTCCAGCCGCCTAGACCGGCTGCGTTGCCGCGCCAGCAGGCCCAGCCTGCGGAACGCTGGTCGGCGACTGAATCCACCACCGCCGCCGAAGTCAGCCGCCAGCGGCGCATGCTCGCGGCAAGGTTTGTGCAGCCAGCGTCGGGTGCGAAACCGTTCCGACCGAGGTGATCGGCAGGCCTTCGGTTGTGATCGTGGTGGTGACAGAGGGCGACCAGTTGGCGATCCGGTTGACACCGAAATGCGGTTGCAGCGGGAAGTCTCGGCCGGAGGGGCGCATCACGTCGATCCAAGGGGCCCCCGCTCGGTTACGGGCATACACGGCCGCCTTGCCAGTAGGCGGAGGAGTTGGCGCGGCACTGAGCCCCGGCAGGATTGTCGGCTGCGGCAGTTCTACCTGGCCGCTGGTGCGGTCGATCTTCAGGGCATCGAAGAAGGCCGAGCCGTCCGGACTGACCTTGAAGCTGAAATCGTCGTTGCCCAAGAGGCCGATCAGCGCCCGGGCCGAAAATCCTGTCTTGAAGGCGAAGGCTGCATCGTTTCCGGCCGCCGCCTTGTTCACTGTCGCCTCGATCCCGGCCCCGGCGTTGTTGATCAGCACCGCTGGGGTGTTCATCGACAAGCGGTTGTAGCTGTCAGCCGTCGCCCCGCCGAGGCCCAGCAATTGCGCGGTCAGATTGGCTTGGGGCATGCCGACCTGAGTGACGGCGTTGGCGAAGGTGACCGTCGGCGTGTTCACTATTGTGGTGCCCCCGGCCCCTGCTGTGGCCGAGCCGATGTTGACGACCGTGGTCGATCCGGACGCGCCGCCGGTGCCGAGATTCACGGTCTTGGTGACGCCGGTGGTCGTCGCTCCGGTGCCCATCCCGTAGGTGGCGGTCGTCGTCGCTGTGCCGATACTGGCCGAGGCCGCCGAGACCGTGACGGTGCCCGAGGCGGTCAGGGTCCCCGAGAATGTTTTATTGCCGCTGAAGGTCTGAGTGCCTGCGAGGATCACCGCCGCTGGGCTCGAGGTCGACATTCGCCGCGAAGGAATCGCGGGCGTCGTCCGCGAGATGGTCGCGCCGCGCAGGATGGAGGCTGCGGAATGACCAAGCCAAACGATACGATCCGCGTGCTGATCCCGCTGAAGGT
>JBKBRS010000121.1:4734-6811 GCA_046292095.1 Thiobacillaceae bacterium | reverse complement strand
GGTCGTGCCGCCCGACGTGCTCGCCCGTAACACCACCAACGAGGTGATCGAGATCGTCAAGCGCGACCGTGAGATCCGCGCCGGCAACGCGCAGAGGATCTACGAACTGGTCGACGCCAAGGTCCTGCCGCATTTCGACTTCCGGCAGATGACGCAACTGGCGGTGGGGCGCAACTGGGCGCAGGCCACCCCGGAGCAGCAGCAGCGCCTCATCGCGGAGTTCCGCGCCCTGCTGGTGCGCACCTACGCCGCATCGATCGCCAGCGTGGCGGACTACCGCATCGACTTCAAGCCGCTGCGCATGCGGCCGGGCGACACCGATGTGACCGTCAGCACCGAGGTCAGCCGCCCCGGCTCCACCCCGATCACCATCGACTACCGCATGGAGCGGCAAGCGGACGGTTGGAAGGTGTACGACGTCCTGGTGGACAACGTGAGCCTGGTGACCACCTATCGCAATTCCTTCAACAGCGAGGTGCGGCGCGGCGGCATCGACGGGCTGATCGCGGCACTCGCCCGCCGCAACCGATCTGCCACCAACTGAAGCGCATGCGTTGTGACGGCCAGGTCCTGATACTGGAGGACGACCTGACCCTTGAGCACGCCCGTCGGCTGCTGGGACTGGGCGCCGAGGCGATCACCCAGGGTGTGACCGAGGTCGATTTCGCCGGGGCCGGCAAGGTCGACTCCTCGGCTCTGAGCCTCATGCTCGCCTGGCGTCGGCGCGCCCACGCGGTCGGGCGCCGCCTTGAGTTCCGCAACGTGCCCGACAGCCTGAGGAGTCTGGCCCGGCTCTACGGCGTGGACGCGCTCCTGCGCTAGACCGTTTGGTGGTTCGGTCCGAACCCCGGTATGAACCGATGACCGCGGCCATCCGCGCCCACGCGCTGGAAAAACGCTACAAGGACGTGCATGCCCTGCGTGGCATCGACCTCACCGTGGCGCAGGGCGAGTTCTTCGCCTTGCTCGGTCCCAACGGCGCCGGCAAGACCACCTTCATCAGCATCCTGGCGGGGTTGGCGCGCGCCACCGCGGGGCGCGCCGAGGTGATGGGTCACGACGTGCTCGATGACTATCGCGCCGCGCGCCGCCTGCTGGGCGTGGTGCCGCAGGAGCTGGTGTTCGACCCATTCTTCACGGTACGCGAGACGTTGCGCATCCAGTCGGGCTATTACGGGCTGCGGCGCAACGACGATTGGATCGACGAGCTGCTCGCCCACCTCGGGCTCGCCGACAAGGCCGACACCAACATGCGGCGGCTGTCCGGCGGCATGAAACGGCGGGTGCTGGTCGCCCAGGCGCTGGTGCACCGGCCGCCGGTGATCGTGCTGGACGAGCCCACCGCCGGTGTGGACGTCGAGCTGCGGCAAAGCCTCTGGGCCTTCATCCGGCGCCTGAACCGCGAGGGTCACACCATCCTGCTCACCACCCACTACCTGGAGGAGGCCGAGGCCCTGTGCGAGCGCGTGGCCATGCTCAAACAAGGCCGCATCGTCGCCCTCGATCACACCGCCCGGCTCTTGCGCCGAGAGGCCGAACGCCGCCTGGAACTGAAACTCGATCCGCCGCGCCTGCCACCGTCCCTCGCGGAGCGGATGATCGAATGCCGCGATGGGCGCTACTGCCTGCGCCTGAACGATTACGCCGAGGTCGAGACGGTGTTGGCCAGCCTACGCGAGGCGGGCATCCGGGTGGAAGACATGACGCTCGCCCAGGCCGATCTGGAGGACGTCTTCCTGCGCGTCATGGCGCAACAGGGCTGAACGATGGCCGGCTTCCTGACCCTGTTCTACAAAGAGCTGCTGCGCTTCTGGAAGGTGACGCTGCAGACCGTGGCGGCGCCCATCCTCACCGCGCTTCTCTACCTGCTCATCTTCTCGCACGTATTGGAGGAACACGTGCAGGTCTATCCCGGCGTGTCCTACACCGGCTTTCTCATGCCGGGTCTGATCATGATGTCGGTGCTGCAGAACGCATTCGCCAATTCGTCCTCCAGCCTAATCCAGTCGAAGATCACCGGCAACATCGTCTTCGTGCTGCTGCCGCCGCTGTCTTATGTCGAATTCTTCCTCGCCTA
>JBKBRS010000121.1:0-4635 GCA_046292095.1 Thiobacillaceae bacterium | reverse complement strand
AATCCAGTCGAAGATCACCGGCAACATCGTCTTCGTGCTGCTGCCGCCGCTGTCTTATGTCGAATTCTTCCTCGCCTATCTCCTGGCCGCCATGGTGCGGGGGCTGGTGGTGGGGCTGGGGGTCGGGCTAGTGGGGCTCGTCTTCACCGACCTCACGCTCGCCCACCCGCTCTGGATGCTCGCCTACGCCCTGGCGGCCAGCGCGGCGTTCGGCGCGATCGGCATCATCGCCGGCATCTGGGCGGAGAAGTTCGACCACCTGGCCGGCATCCAAAACTTCCTGATCGTGCCGCTCACCTTCCTGTCCGGGGTGTTCTATTCGATCCACTCGCTGCCGCCCTTCTGGCAGGCGGTTTCGCACTGGAACCCCGTGTTCTACATGATCGACGGCTTCCGCTATGGCTTTTTCGGCCAATCCGACGTGCACCCCGGCCTGGGGCTCGCCGTGGTGCTGCCCTGTGTGCTGGTGCTCACTGGGGTCACTTTGCTGCTGCTCAAGCGCGGCTATAAACTGCGGCATTGACCTTCTCCGAGGAGTCCACCATGGTGACACCTGAACAGATCGAGGGCTGGATCCGCGCGGGGCTCGCCTGCGAACACCTGCAGGTGGTCGGCGACGGCCAGCATTTCGAGGCCATCATCGTCTCGCCCGAGTTCCGCGGCAAGCTGCCCGTTGCGCGCCACCAGCGCGTCTATGCCGCCCTGGGTGAGCGGATGAAAACCGATATCCACGCCCTGTCCATGCAGACCCTCACCCCGGAGGAGTGGGCCGAGCACCAGCAGGCAGCGCATGGATAAATTGGTGATCACCGGCGGCCGCCGCCTCACGGGCGAGGTCGCCATCTCCGGCGCCAAGAACGCGGCGCTACCGCTCATGTGCGCGGCGTTGCTCACCCGCGAGCCGTTGACGCTCACCAACGTGCCAGCCTTGAACGACATCCGCACCATGCTGAAGCTGCTGCAACAGATGGGCGTGCGAGTCGAGCGCGAGGGCGACACAGTGACCCTGGAAGCCGCCGGGCTCCACAACCCGGTCGCCCCCTACGAGCTGGTCAAGACCATGCGCGCCGCCATCCTGGTGCTTGGCCCCCTGGTGGCGCGGCATGGCGAGGCGCAGGTCTCGCTGCCCGGCGGCTGCGCCATCGGTGCGCGGCCGGTCGAGCAGCACATCAAGGGCCTCACCGCTATGGGCGCGCAGGTATCGGTCGATCATGGCTACATCCAAGCGAGCGCCACGCGACTCAAAGGCGCGCGCATCTTCACCGACATGGTCACCGTCACCGGCACGGAGAACCTGATGATGGCCGCCTGCCTGGCGCAGGGCGAGACGGTGATCGAGAACGCCGCGCGCGAGCCCGAGGTGGTGGATCTCGCCCAGTGTCTCAACGCCATGGGCGCGCGCGTGAGCGGCGCCGGCACGGATGTCATCCGCATCCAAGGCGTCGAGCGACTGCACGGCACGACCCACCGCATCATGCCCGATCGCATCGAGACCGGCACCTATCTCGCCGCCGCCGCCATCACCGGCGGCGAGGTGCGGCTCACTGGCACCTCGGCCGGCTATCTGGACGCGGTGATCGACAAGCTCATGGAGGCCGGCTGCGAGATCGTCGGCGAGAAATCCCCCAGTCACGAGGCCATTCGCCTGCGCGCGCCGCCGCGCCTGAAGGCAGTCTCGATCCGCACCGCTCCCTACCCGGCCTTTCCCACCGACATGCAGGCGCAATTCATGGCACTGAATACGGTGGCCGAGGGCACGGCGGTGATTCGCGAGACCATCTTCGAAAACCGCTTCATGCACGCCGTGGAGCTCGCCCGACTGGGGGCGGACATCCGCATCGACGGCAACACCGCGGTGGTGACCGGTGTGGACAAGCTCACCGGCGCCACCGTCATGGCCACGGACCTCAGAGCCTCGGCCAGCCTGGTCATCGCTGGCCTGGTCGCCGAAGGCGAGACCGTGGTGGACCGCATCTACCACCTAGACCGCGGTTACGAGCGACTGGAAGAAAAACTCGCCGCGCTCGGGGCCATCATCCAACGCGTGCACGCATGAGCATTACCCTCGCCCTGTCCAAGGGCCGCATCTTCGAAGAGACCCTGCCGCTGCTGGCCGCCGCCGGTATCGAACCGACGGAGGACCCGGAGCGATCGCGCAAGCTGATCATCAATACCAACCGGCCGGACGTGCGCCTGATCATCGTGCGCGCCACCGACGTGCCGACCTATGTGCAGCACGGGGCGGCCGATCTGGGCGTGGCTGGCAAGGACGTGTTGATGGAGCACGGCGGCGAGGGCCTGTATCAGCCGGTGGACCTCAACATCGCCCGCTGCCGCATGATGGTCGCCGCCCCGGTCGGCTTCGATTACGAGGCCGCGGTCAGGCGCGGGGCGCGGCTACGGGTGGCGACCAAGTACGTGCAGACCGCACGCCTGTTCTTCGCCGCCAAAGGGGTACACGTCGATCTGATCAAGCTCTACGGCTCGATGGAGCTCGCCCCGCTAGTGGGACTGGCCAACGTCATCGTCGATCTGGTCTCCACTGGCGGCACGCTCAAGGCCAACAACCTCGCCGCGGTGGAGGAGATCGCCCCGATCAGCGCGCGCCTCATCGTCAACCAGGCCGCCCTCAAGCTCAAACACCGGCATCTGCAGCCCATCATCGACGCCTTCCGCAAAGCGGCGGCCTGAGTTCGGCATATAATGCAGCCAACACCTGCGCCATACCTGCCATGAGCGAACGCCTGCCGATCACCCGACTGGACTGCGCCGCCCCCGACTTCCCCCAGCAGCTCGACCGCCTGCTCGCCTTCTCGGCCGACACGGACAGTGCCGTGCAGTCCGCGGTGGCGGAGATCCTGGCCGCCGTGCGCAGCCGCGGGGACGCCGCCGTGCTCGAATACACCGCCCGCTTCGACCGGCTGCAGGCGGCGAGCGTGGCGGAGCTGGAGCTACCCGCCGAGCGCCTCGCCGCGGCCCGCCAGGCCCTGCCCTTGCGTCTCGACCGCGCGCTCACGACCGCCGCCGAGCGCATCCGCCGCTATCACGAGCGGCAACTGACCCAATCCTGGACCTACACGGAGGCGGATGGTACCCTGCTCGGCCAACAGGTGACCCCGCTGGACCGCGTCGGACTCTACGTGCCGGGCGGCAAGGCCGCCTATCCCTCGTCGGTGCTCATGAACGCCATCCCGGCCAAGGTGGCCGGGGTGCGCGAGCTGATCATGGTCGTCCCCACCCCGGACGGGGTGCAAAACGACATGGTGCTGGCCGCCGCCGCCATCGCCGGCGTGGACCGCGTCTTCACCATCGGCGGCGCCCAGGCCGTGGCGGCGCTCGCCTATGGCACCGAGACGGTGCCGCAGGTGGACAAGATCGTCGGCCCCGGCAACGCCTATGTCGCCGAGGCCAAGCGGCGCGTCTTTGGGGTGGTCGGCATCGACATGATCGCCGGCCCCTCGGAGATCCTGGTCATCTGCGACGGTCAGACCAATCCCGACTGGATCGCCATGGACCTCTTCTCCCAGGCCGAGCACGACGAGCTAGCCCAGTCCATCCTGGTCTCGCCGGACGCCGCGTTCCTCGACGCGGTCGAAGCGGCCATCGCCCGGTTGCTGCCCACCATGCCCCGCCAGGCGGTGATCGCGCAGTCGATCTCCGGACGCGGTGGGCTGATCCGCTGCCGCGACCTCACTGAAGCGGCTGAGATCGCCAACCGCATCGCCCCGGAACACCTGGAGCTCTCGGTCGAGGACCCGCAGGCCCTGCTGCCGCTCATCCGCCACGCCGGGGCGATCTTCATGGGACGGCATACCTGCGAGGCCATCGGCGACTACTGCGCCGGCCCCAATCACGTGCTGCCCACGGCGCGCACCGCGCGCTTTTCCTCGCCGCTGGGGGTGTATGACTTCCAGAAGCGATCGAGCCTCATCCAGGTCTCCCGTGAGGGCGCGCGCACGCTCGGCGAGCTGGCCGCAGCGCTCGCCTACGGCGAGGGCCTGCAGGCGCACGGTCGCTCGGCCGAGTACCGTATGGCGGACCAAGATGACGACCGCTCGTAGGCGCGCCGCCCGCGGCGCGAACGTTCCGGCCCGTCGGCGGACCATTCACATCCGGCACAACGATCGTGACGCGCGGCGGAGCAACTGACATGGGTCTGGCCAAGCGCATCATCCCCTGTCTCGACGTCACCGCCGGCCGCGTGGTCAAGGGCGTGCAGTTCGTCAACCTGCGCGACGCCGGCGATCCGGTCGAGATCGCCCGTCGCTACGACGAGCAGGGGGCCGACGAACTGACCTTCCTCGACATCACCGCCAGCTCGGACGAGCGCGACATCATCCTGCACATCATCGAGGACGTCGCCGCACAGGTCTTCATCCCGTTGACCGTCGGCGGCGGCGTGCGCAGCGTGGACGACGTGCGGCGGCTGCTGCATGCGGGGGCCGACAAGGTCTCGATCAATACCGCCGCGGTGCTCAACCCCGACCTCATCCACGCCGCCGCCGACCGCTTTGGTTCTCAGTGCATCGTGGTGGCCATCGATGCCAAACAGGTCGCCGACGCGCCGCCGCCGCGCTGGGAGGTCTATACCCACGGCGGCCGCCGCGCCACCGGTCTGGACGCCGTCGCCTGGGC
>JBKBRS010000120.1:0-6967 GCA_046292095.1 Thiobacillaceae bacterium | reverse complement strand
GCCCGCGGGCGGGCGCGGGGGGCGCGGGGGGCGGGGGCCGGGGCGACGCCTCTGTTTCAGCCGTCACCTCGGGCTGTAGCCTAGGGCCAACTTGTCGGATGTCCACCGCCTGCGGCCGTGGTCAGGCATTGAGGCGTTCGAGGCAGGCCTGGATGCGCTCGGGCTGGCCGGCGCGCAGCAGGCGCGCGGCAAGCGGGGCGATTTCGGCCAGGTGGCTGCGCAGGATCTGTTGCTTGACGCGCAGCAGATGCGCCGGATGCATGGAAAAACTGCGCAGCCCCAGGCCCAGCAGGAGCTTGGTCATGCGCGCATCCCCCGCCATCTCGCCACACACCGAGACCGGCTTGTGCAGGCGCGTGCCGGTGCGCAGGGTGTGGTAGATCAGCTTGAGCACCGCCGGGTGCAGGGGGTCGTAGAGGTGGGCCACACTGTCGTCGGTGCGGTCGATCGCCAGGGTGTACTGGATCAGGTCGTTGGTGCCGATAGACAAGAAGTCGAGCCGGCGGGCGAACCACTCGGCGGCCAGGGCCGCGGCCGGCACCTCGATCATGCCGCCGATCGGGGTGTTGCGGTTGTACGGGATGTGTGAGATGTCCAGCGACTCCTTGGCCATCTCGATGAGCGAGAGGGCCTGCTCCAGCTCCTTCAGGTTGGCCAGCATGGGCAGGAGGATGCGCAGGTCCCCGTAGTGGCTAGCGCGCAGCATGGCGCGCATCTGGGCGAGGAAGATGTGCGGCTCCGACAGGCACAGGCGAATGGCGCGTAGCCCCAGGGCGGGGTTGACGCTGTCGCGTTTGAGCCAGGGCAGGCGCTTGTCGGCGCCGAGGTCCAGGGTGCGGATGACCACCGGACGGCCCTTCATCGCCTTGACCACCTGGCGGTAGGCCTCGAACTGCTCGTCCTCGTCGGGCAGGTCGTCGCGGTTCATGTAAAGGAACTCGCTGCGGAAAAGGCCGATGCCGGCGGCATTCTGTTCCAGGGCGTCCTGGACGTCCTGCGGCAGGTCGATGTTGGCCAGCAGCTCCACCGGCGTGCCGTCCAGGGTCGTTGCGGGGCTTTTCTTGAGCCGCTTGAGCTTGAGCTGCTCCAGCCGCCACTGGTCCTGACGGATGCGGTATTCCTCCAGGATGGCGGCATCGGGGTCGACGATGACCACACCGTTGACCCCGTCCACCACCAGCACGTCGCCCTCGCGGATCAGCGCGCGGGCGTTGTGCAGGGCCATCACCGCCGGGATGTTGAGGCTGCGGGCGAGGATCGCCGTATGCGAGGTGGCGCCGCCTAAGTCGGTGATGAAGGCGGCATAGGGGTGCCGCTTGAACAGCACCATGTCGCTGGGCGAGAGGTCGTGCGCCACCAGCACGCTCGCCTCCTCGCCGACGGCCTTCACCGGCGCCTGGGCGGGTTGGCCCATGAGGGCCTTCATGATGCGTTCGCTCACCTGGCGCACGTCGTGTTTGCGCTCGCGCAGGTAAGGGTCTTCCATGGCCTCGAACTGGTCGATCAAGGCCTGGGTCTGCTGCGCCAGGGCCCACTCCGCATTGCAGCGCCCCTCCTCGATGCGGCGCTTGGGCGCCTCGGAGATCATGGCGTCTTCCAGGATCAGGCGGTGCACGTCGAGAAAGGCCGAGAGCTCCGCCGGGGCGTGCTCGGGCAGGCGTTCCTGGAGATGGATCAGTTCCGCCCGCACGCTGGCGACCGCCTCCTCGAAGCGGGCGATCTCCCCTTTGATGTCTTCGCGGCGCAGGACAAAGTGCGGGGCCTCCAGCCGGTCATGCGAAAAGAGCTGGGCCCGACCGATGGCGTAGCCGCCGGACACGCCGATGCCGTGTAGGGTAAAAGACATGAGCGGGCGAGGGGTGAGGCGTTGGAGGTGAGAGGTTGGGGTTAGGCGGATTTTAGCCCCGACCGTTCAATATGCCGTCATCGCGCTCATTGTTCCTCCCCGAATTTGTCGGCGATCAGCGTGGTTAGCGCCGCCATGGCCTCCTGTTCGTCCGGGCCGTCGACCGTGAGCTTCAACGTCGTGCCCTTCGCCGCGGCCAGCATCATCACCCCCATGATGCTCTTGCCGTTGACACGGCGGCCGTCGCGCGCCAGCCAGACGTCCGAGGCGAAGCGGGCGGCGGTCTGTGTCAGTTTGGCCGAGGCGCGGGCATGCAGTCCCAGCTTGTTGACGATCTGGACCTCACGTTCCAGCATCGGCAGTTTCCGTATGGATGTGGAAGGCGCCCTCGCGCGCCCCCAGTACCACGCGGTCGGCCAGCTGGGCGAGCGGCTCCCGGCGATAGGTGATGGCCTTGAGCAGCATGGGGACGCTCGCGCCGGCCACGGCCTCCACACGGCCCGGCGACACCAGACGGCAGACCGTGTTGCAGGGGGTGGCGCCGTAGATGTCGGTCAACACCAGGACCCCGTCGCCCTCGTCCAACTGCGCGATCTGCTCCCGCGCGCGGGCGAGCAGGCGCTCGGGATCGCTCTCGCTGGACAGGTCCAGCGAGAGGAGGTGTTCCGGTCGTTTGCCCAGCACATAGGTGGCGCAGTCGATCAGCGACTCGCCGAGACGTCCGTGGGCGACTACAAGCAGGCCAATCATATCGATGGCTTAGAGTTCCGTACCAAAAGTTAGTTTAGCATTTCCTCATATACCAGCCGTCTGCAGATGCACCAGCCGGGGTGGACCGAAACGACCACTGTCGCCATGGGGTTACAGTTGGGGGCAGGTCGCCCGACCGGATAGAATGCTTGGGCCGCCTGCCCGTCGCCTGAGCGTTTCCCCCATGACCGAGCGTATCCGCGAGATCCCCTACAACTACACCTCTTTTTCGGATCGGGAGATCGTCCTGCGCATCCTGGGCGAGGAGGGCTGGCGCCTGGTTGACGAGCTGCGGCACGAGCGGCGCACCGGCCGTTCCGCGCGCATGCTGTTCGAGGTGCTAGGCGACATCTGGGTGGTCTCGCGCAATCCCTATCTGGAGGACGACCTGCTTAGCGACAGCCGGCGCCAGCGGCTGCTTGTCGAGGCCCTGCGCCATCGCTTGAGCGAGATCGAGAAGCGCCGCCAGGGCAACGAGAAGGTCGGCCGCCTGCTCGCCCTGGCCCATGCGGCGGTGGACGAGTTCGAGGCGCGCTTCGAGACGACCCGCAGGCTGCGCGAGGCGGTACTACGGCGGCTGTCGCGTCACACCCGGACCGACAACATCGCCTTCGATGGTTTTGCCCGCGTCTCTCACGTCACCGACGCCACCGACTGGCGTGTAGAGTACCCCTTCGTCGTCCTCACGCCCGACCGCGAGACGGAGATCCCACCGCTGGTGGCCGGTTGCATCGAACTGGGGCTCACCATCATCCCGCGCGGCGGCGGCACCGGCTACACCGGTGGGGCGGTGCCGCTCACACCGATGACGGCGGTGATCAACACCGAGAAGCTCGACTGGATCTCTCCCATCGAGTCGCGCGTCCTGCCCGGCCACTCAGAGCCCACGCCGGTCATCACCTGCGGGGCCGGGGCGGTCACCCGGCGGGTGATGGAGGCGGCCGAGGCGGCGGGGCTCGCCTTCGCCGTCGACCCGACCTCGGCTGATGCCTCCACCATCGGCGGCAACGTGGCCATGAACGCCGGCGGCAAGATGGCGGTGCTGTGGGGCACGGCGCTGGACAACCTGGTGGAATGGAAGATGGTCACCCCCGAGGCCGACTGGCTCACGGTCACGCGGCTCGATCACAACCTGGGCAAGATTCACGAGGTGCCGCTGGCGCGCTTCGAGATCCGCCGCTATCACCCTGACGGCCGCCCCAAGGGTGCGCCCGAACGGCTCGAGATCCCTGGTCACCGCTTCCGCAAGGCGGGCCTGGGCAAGGACGTCACCGACAAATTTCTGGCTGGCCTTCCCGGCATACAAAAAGAGGGCTGTGACGGCCTCATCACCCAGGCCACCTTCGTCCTGCACCGTCTGCCGGCGCATGGGCGGACCGTCTGTCTGGAATTCTTCGGCAGCGCGCATGAGGCGGTGCCGGCCATCGTCGAGGTCAAGCGCTATCTCGACGGCCGCCCCGGCGGCGTCCTGCTGGCCGGGCTGGAGCACCTCGACGCGCGCTACGTCAAGGCCGTGGGCTATGCCACCAAGGCCAAGCGCAGCGCCCTGCCGGACATGGTGTTGCTCGCCGACGTGGTGGGCGACGACGTCGCAGCGGTGGAGGCCGCGGCCGAGCACGTCGTGACGCTCGCGCGCGCGCGCAGCGGCGAGGGCTTCATCGCCGCCGACCCGGCGCAACGGCGCAAGTTCTGGCTCGACCGCGCCCGCACCGCCGCCATCGCCGCCCACACCAACGCCTTCAAGATCAACGAGGATGTGGTCATCCCGCTGGAGCGTCTTGCCGATTACACCGACGGGGTGGAACGCATCAACATCGAGCTGTCCATCGCCAACAAGCTCGACCTGCTCGACGCCCTGGAGGCCTTTCTACGCGGACCATTGCCGGTCGCCGAGGACGAGGATGTGCGTGCCGACCTGCAGCTCACGGAGGCGCGCCGCAGCCAGGCCCTCGAACTCATCGCTCGGGTGCGCGCGCGTTGGCAGGGCTATCTCGCCGATCTGGACGCCCCGCTGCCGGCCGATGCCTGCGGCCTGGATGGCCGGCCCATTGTCCTGTCCGGCGCCAAGACGGTGTTTCGCGCGCTGCAGGACAAGAGCCTGCGCGTGTCCTGGAAGCGCGAGGTCCGCGCCGAGCTCCGCCAGATCTTCACCGGTCGCGAGTACGAGCCGGTGCTGGCGGAGTGCGCCCGCATCCACGCCCAGGTGCTCAAGCGGCGAGTCTTCGTCGCGCTGCACATGCATGCCGGCGACGGCAATGTCCATACCAACATCCCAGTCAACTCGGACGACTATGCCATGCTCGCCACCGCCAACCAGGCGGTCGCGCGCATCATGCAGCTGGCCGAGTCGCTCGGCGGGGTGATCTCGGGCGAGCACGGCATCGGCATCACCAAGCTGGAATTCCTCCGTCCCGAGACATTGGCCGAATTCGCCCGCTACAAGCAGGCGGTGGACCCCGAGGGACGGTTCAATCGCGGCAAGCTCCTGCCCGGCGCCGATCTGCGCAATGCCTATACCCCGAGCTTCAACCTGCTGGAGCTGGAATCCCTGATCATGGAGCAGTCCGAGATCGGGGCGATCGCCGACTCGATCAAGGACTGCCTGCGCTGCGGCAAGTGCAAGCCGGTGTGCAACACCCATGTGCCGCGCGCCAACCTGCTCTACAGCCCGCGCAACAAGATCCTGGCAGCCTCGCTGCTGATCGAGGCCTTCCTCTACGAGGAGCAGACCCGGCGCGGCGTGTCCGCCAACCACTTCGCCGAGTTCGACGACGTCGCCGACCACTGCACCATCTGCCACAAGTGCATGAACCCCTGCCCGGTCGGTATCGACTTCGGCGACGTCACCGCCGCCATGCGCCAATTCCTGCGCGACCAGGGCAAGAAGCGCTTCAACCCGGGCGCGGCGGCGGCGATGTTCTTCCTCAACGCCACACGTGAGGCCACCATCGAGTGGACGCGCCGATTGATGATCGGCTGGGGCTACCGCGCGCAGCGTTGGGGGCACCAGCTCGTCCGACGGTTGGGGCTCGCCCAGGCGCAGACCCGACAGCCGCCGGCGACGGTGGGCCGCCCTGGAGTCCCGGCTCAGGTCATCCATTTCTTCAACAAGCCCCTGCCCGGCAAGCTGCCGGCGCGCCCCATGCGGTCATTGCTGGGGCTCAACGACCCCGGCATGGTACCCATCCTGCGCGACCCGGCCAAGGTCACGGAGGACAGCGACGCGGTGTTCTACTTCCCCGGCTGCGGCAGCGAGCGCCTCTTCTCCCAGGTGGGTCTCGCCACCCTGGCCTGGCTCTACGAGCTGGGGGCGCAGACCGTGCTGCCGCCCGGCTATCTCTGTTGCGGCTATCCGCAGACCTCGGCCGGCTACCGCGACAAGGGCGAGGCCATTACCACCGCCAACCGGGTCCTGTTCCATCGGGTGGCCAACACCCTCAACTATCTGGACATCAAGACCGTGCTGGTGTCCTGCGGCACTTGTCTGGACCAGTTGCGCGAGTACCAGTTCGACCACATCTTCCCCGGCTGCCGCATCCTCGACATCCACGAGTATCTGCTGGAGAAGGGGGTACGTCTCACGGGGGTGCCGGGGGTGCGCTACATGTACCACGACCCCTGCCACAGCCCCATGAAGGTGCACAACCCGCTCGTCACCGCCCGGACCTTGCTCGGGGCTGAGGTGAGCCTGTCCGAGCGCTGCTGCGGCGAGTCGGGGACCCTGGCCACCACCCGCCCCGACATCTCCACCCAGGTGCGCTTCCGCAAGGAGGAGGAGATCCGCCGCGTGGCCGACCCGCTGCGCGCCGATGGCGACACGGTGCGGCTGCTCACCGCCTGCCCCTCCTGTTTGCAGGGCCTGAGCCGCTTCGAGCCCGACACCGGTGTGCTGGCCGATTATCTGGTCGTCGAGCTGGCCCGGCACAAACTGGGTGAGGATTGGATGGACCGATTCCTCGCCAAGGTCCAGAATGGAGGGATAGAGCAAGTCTTGCTGTGAGGATGCGATGGGACTCGTCGCCGAAAGACCCGCCTGCTACGAAGACCTCTTCGACCTGCCGGAGTACCTGGTGGGCGAGATCCTCAACGGGCGTCTCGTCACTCATCCGCGGCCGGCGCCCAAACACGCCCACGCCTATTCCGTGCTTGGGGGCAAACTCAGCGGACCATATCATCAAGGCGACAACGGCCCAGGCGGCTGGTGGATCCTGGACGAGCCGGAGATCCACATCGGCGGCGACATCCTGGTGCCGGACCTGGCCGGCTGGCGTCGGGAGCGGCTGCCGCGTCTTCCGGGCACCGCCTATTTCGAGCTCGCCCCGGATTGGCTGGCGGAGATCCTGTCGCCCGCCACCGCCCGCGTCGACCGCA
>JBKBRS010000119.1:0-7018 GCA_046292095.1 Thiobacillaceae bacterium | reverse complement strand
GCCTGGCACGCGGCGCGCGCGCTGTGTTCCGCACTGCCCGGCAGCATCGCGGTGATCCGCCCCGGCCACGCCGCACTGGCCGAGGTGCTGCGCGACGCCGGCTGCCGCGTACTGGAAAGCCGCGACGCCGAGGCCGGCATGGGCAGCGCGCTCGCGCACGCGGTGCGCGAGCAGGCGCGCACGCGCTACGGCGAGACCGGCGGCCTCACGTGGCTCGGCCTCGTCGGCCTCGCGGACCGGCTGCGCCCGGGGCTGCCGCAGATGATGGCGCGGCTGCGCGCCGCCGGCATCCGCAACGCCCTGGTCAACATCGGTGGCAACGTCATGGCCCTCGGCACCCGGGGCAGCCGCCCCTGGCGGGTGGGCATACAGCATCCACGCCGGGCGGGCGCCCTCGCCACGCTCGATCTACACGACGGCGAGGCCATCGGCACCTCGGGCGACTACCAGCGCTATTTCGAGGTGGCGGGACGGCGCTACTGCCACCTGATCGATCCGCGCAGCGGCCGACCGGTGCAGGGTGTGCAGGCGGTGACGGTGATCGCGCGCGGGCCCCAGGCCGGTGTGGCCTCCGACGTCGCCAGCAAGCCCCTGTTCATTGCCGGGCCGGCCGGCTGGCGGGCGATGGCCGAGCGGCTGGGTATCCGCGAGGCCCTGCTGGTGGACGCAGCCGGGCGTGTGGATCTCACCCCGGCGATGGCGCGCCGCATCAACTGGGAGGGCGAACCGCCAACCCCGCTCCGCCCGACCAGATGACCTGGGCCGGCGATTACGGCAAACTTGCAGGCATTGCCGGCACAGAGGGGCGGGATGGGTATGTTCAGCTGGAAGAACTATTTCATCATCCAGGCGGATTACCAACACTGGGCCAACGAGGTCTTGTTCACCAGCCTCGAACACCTCACGCCCGATGCCCTGGCAAGCGACCAGGGCCTCTACTTCCGCAGCATCCACCACACGGTGGACCACATGCTGGTGGTGAGCGAGTTGTGGCTCGCACGCCTGAAGGGCGAGACGCACGCCGTCAATTTCCGCGAGATCAAGCATCCGGACTGGCGCGAGCTGCAAAATGCCTTGCGCCGGGAGACGCGCCGGCTGCAGGCCTGGCTGCAGGACCAGGACGACACCTGGTTCGAGCGCGAGATCGAGTTTGCCGGCAGCGACGGCCGTGCCCGCCGCATGTGGGTGCGCGACATGCTGACCCACCTATTCACCCATTACGCCCACCATCGCGGCCAGGTTTCGGCCGTGGCCACCCGCCTGGGCGCCCCCTGCCCGGAGATGGACTATGTCTATTACCGGCGCGAGATGGAGCGCCTGCTCAACGAGGTCAGGAACGGGGGGAGCAATCCCCCAGCAGGGGGATGATCAGGCGTTCGAGCCGGGCATAATGCACCTGGCCGCTCACCTTGTGGCGTATCCGGCCCGTCCGGTCGATGACGAAGGAGGTCGGCAGGCGGTCGACCCCGCCGAAGGCCGCGCTCACGCCGGGCGGGGCGAGCAGTGCCGGGAAGCTGTACCCCTTGTCATGCATGAACTGCGCCACCGTCTCCGCCGATTCGTCCAGACTCCAAGCCACGATCTCGAAACCGCAATGGCGATAGTCGTCGTAGAAGGCCTGCATGGCCGGCATCTCGTGCCGGCAGTAGGGGCACCAGGTGGCCCAGAAGTTGACCAGCACCACCCGGCCCTGCAGATCGGCCAGTCGCTGCCGCCCGTCCAGCGGCACATCCGGGGCCGGCTGGTTCCATGCGCTCACCCAGGCCGGCGGGCGGAACCAGAGATAAACGATCAGGCCCATCAGGATCAGGGTCACGGGGCTGGGTCTCAGTTTGTTCAGGATGGTCCTTGTCTGCATCGTCGTCGAAAAACAAGCCCTTGATCTCACTCCGCCGCGGCGATGCCGCTGCGGCCGGTGAGGATACACCCGAGGCCCCGTCGCGGCGGCTGCCCCTGCGCGGTCGGCTCCTCAGCCGGCGCGAGCGCGAGGCCCTCAGCCTGAAACGCGAACACACCGAACCGCCCGGTCCAGCCGCGATGGCTGGTAGCGCTGTGGCAGAAAGCCAGCCGCGCCCAGCCGGCGACGACCGCCGCCGCTCTCGCCCCGCACAGGCGAGGCGGCTGAGGCTCTTCGTGCCCTGCCCGCGCGGGCTCGAACAGGCCCTTGCCGATGAGCTGCGCGAGCTCGGCGCCGAGTCGATACGACCTGCCTCGGGCGGTGTCGGTTGCGTCGGCGATCTCAAGCTCGCCTGGCGCATCAACCTGTGGTCGCGCCTGGCGGTGCGGGTGCTGCAGCAGGTCGACCATGGCCGCTATCGCAACGAGGACGACCTCTACCGCGCCACCCTCGCCCTGCCCTGGCCCGAATGGTTCGACGTGCGCCGCACGATCGCGGTTCACACCGTCGCCCACGCGAGCCCCCTCAAAAGCCTCAACTTCGCCAGCCTGCGCATCAAGGACGCGGTGTGCGACCGCTTCCGGGCCGAGTGTGGCGCACGCCCCAGCGTAGACACGAACAACCCGGACGTGCCCCTGCTGCTCTACCTGGAACGCGACACCTACACCCTCTACCTGGATCTGAGCGGCGCACCGCTCAACCGCCGCGGCTTTCGTGTGCAGGCCGCAGTGGCGCCGCTCAACGAAAATCTCGCCGCCGGCATTCTGCGCCTTGCGGGCTGGCGGCCCGACACGCCGCTACTCGACCCGATGATGGGGGGCGGCACGCTGCTCATCGAGGCCGCCATGCTGGCGCTCAACCGCGCGCCGGGACTCAAACGCCACTTCGCCTTCGAACACCTTACGAGCTTCGACCGTGTCGAATGGGCCCGGCTACGCAGACAGGCCGAGGCCGCCGCGCGCCCGGCGCAGCCGCTGCCCATTTACGGCAGCGACATCGACCCGGCCATGGTCCGCGCCGCCCAGGCCAATCTGCGCGCCGTCGGCCTGCTCGACAGCGTGCAGCTCGCCCGGGCCGACGTCCTCGACTTAGCGCCGCCAGCGCCCACCGGCATCCTGGTGAGCAACCCGCCCTACGGCGTGCGCCTGCCCCAGGCCGAGCCAGCCGCCTTCTACCGCGCCCTGGGCGACACCCTCAAACAGCGCTTCGCCGGCTGGAGCGCCTGGCTGCTCTCGGCCGACCCGGCGCTGCCCAAGCGCATCGGTCTCAAGGCCGCGCGGCGCATACCGCTCTTCAACGGGCCGCTGGAATGTCGGCTGTACGAATACCCCCTGGTGAGGGGACGCCCAGCTTGAGGCGGCTGGGCGGGCGTGCCAGGGTGGCGCTATAGAAGGCCGCATGCGGCCATGTGCCGCAGGGCGATTGGCGCGCGCGGCGACGGATGCAGGGCCATCCCGAGCTCCCCGGCCCTTGCGCGAGTCGGTAAAATGGCGCTCGTGCCATTGGAGCTCGCCATGCCCGTCAACCTCCCGCCGCTCAACCCCCATCATCTCCTGCCCGTGCCTGGCATCGCCCTAGGCACGGCGGCAGCGGGTATCAAACGGCCGGGCCGTAAGGACGTCCTGGTGATGAGCGTAGCGGAAGGGGCCGAGGTCGTCGGCGTCTTCACCCAGAACCGCTTTTGCGCCGCCCCGGTCACCGTGGCGCGCGAACACCTGGCGGCCGACACCGGTGTGCGGGCCCTGCTGGTGAACACCGGCAATGCCAACGCCGGCACCGGCGCCGACGGCATCGCCCGCGCCCGCGCCACCTGCACGGCCCTGGCCGAGCAGTTGGGGGTGAGCGCGCTGCAGGTCCTGCCCTTCTCCACCGGGGTGATCCTGGAGCCCCTGCCGGCGGACAAGATCATCGCTGCCTTGCCCGCTGCGGTGGCCGACTTGCGGCCCGATAACTGGGCCGCCGCCGCCGAGGCGATCATGACCACCGATACCGTGCCCAAGGCCGTCTCGCGCCGAGTCACGCTCGATGACACCGACTTCGTCATCACTGGCATCGCCAAGGGCTCCGGCATGATCCATCCGAACATGGCCACCATGCTCGCCTTTGTCGCCACCGACGCGCCGGTGTCCTGCGAGGCGTTGGAGGCCATTCTGCGCCATGCGGTCGGCCGTTCCTTCAACTGCATCACCGTTGACGGTGACACCTCGACCAACGACGCCTGCATCCTGATCGCCACTGGGGCGACCGAGGCGGCGGTGATCATGGACGATGCGGATCCCCGCTTCCGGCCCTTGCGCGAGGCGGTGACCGAGGTGATGACGTGGCTTGCCCAGGCCATCGTGCGCGACGGCGAGGGGGCCACCAAGTTCATGACCATACGTGTCGAAGGCGGCCGCGACGCGGCGGAGTGCAAGCAGGTGGCCTATGCCGTGGCGCGCTCGCCCCTGGTGAAGACCGCATTTTTCGCCTCCGATCCCAACCTCGGGCGCATTCTCGCGGCGATCGGCTATGCCGGTCTGAGCGACCTCGAGGTCGAACGCGTCCGTCTCTACCTCGGCGACGTGCTGGTGGCGGAGAACGGCGGCCGTGCCGCCGGCTACCGCGAGGTGGATGGCCGCCGGGTGATGGCGGCACCAGAGATCGAGGTGCGCATCGACTTGGCGCGCGGCACAGCGGCGGCGACGGTGTGGACCTGCGATTTCTCCTACGACTACGTCAAAATCAACGCCGAATACCGGACATGAACGCCGGACTGGAGTCCTTTCTGGCGCGGGCGGAGGCCTTGATCGCCCGGCTGGAGCCGCTCCTGCCCCCGGCGCCTGCGGCGGTGGACTGGTCCAGCACCCTGGCCTGCCGCTGGCGCCGCACGCAGCTCGCCGGCTGGCTGGAGCCGGTGCGGGTGCTCGACTGTCCGCCTTGGGAGGCGCTGCGCCACATCGACGAACAAAAGGCGGCGCTCGACCGCAACACCCGCCAGTTCGTGCTGGGGTTGCCAGCCAACAACGCGCTGCTCGTCGGCAGCCGCGGCTGCGGCAAGTCCTCCCTGATCAAGGCGCTGCTGCCGCGCTACGCGAAACAGGGCCTGCGCCTGGTCGAAGTGGACAAGGCCGACCTCACCGATCTGCCGCACATCGTCGAGCGGCTGGCGGGGCTGCCGCAGCGCTTCGTGCTGTTTGCCGACGACCTCTCCTTCGAGGCCTTCGAGCCCGCCTACAAGCCGCTCAAGGCGGCGCTCGACGGCTCGGTGGCGGGGCTGCCCGACAACGTGCTGATCTACGCCACCTCCAACCGCCGTCACCTGATCCCGGAATATTTCGCCGAGAACGCCGCCAGCGAACGCTTAGGCGGCGAGGTCCGTCCGACCGACAGCACCGAGGAGAAACTGTCGCTGTCCGACCGTTTCGGCCTCATGCTCACCTTCTACCCCTTCGACCAGGATGCCTATTTGGACATCGTCACCGCCTGGGTCGTGGCCTTGGGCGGACGGGTGACGCCGGCCATGCGCAGCGAAGCGCTGCAGTGGGCCATCCAGCGCGGCAGCCGCTCCGGCCGCATCGCCCGCCAATTCGCCGCCGACTGGGTAGGGCGACGGGGTTTGCGAGGCCGCAGCCGATGAGCGCGCGCGTCGCGGTGGCCGCCGCTGTGATCGAGCGCCCCGACGGCGCCTTCCTCATGGCCAGCCGGCCGCCGGGCAAGGCCTATGCTGGCTGGTGGGAGTTCCCGGGCGGCAAGGTGGAACCTGGCGAGACCCCGCGCGCGGCCCTGGCACGCGAGCTCGCCGAGGAGCTGGGCATCCGCGTGCGCGCGGCCTATCCCTGGCTCACCCGCGACCATGACTACGAACACGCCCGCGTGCGCCTGCACTTCTTCCGCGTGGTGGACTGGTCGGGCGAGCCGCACCCGCACGAGGGTCAGGCAATCGCCTGGGTGCGGGCCGAGCGGCCCGGCTTGAGCCCCATCCTCCCAGCCAATGGCCCCATCCTCAAGGGCCTTGCGCTGCCGCTCGTCTATGCCCTCTCGGCGGCCACCGAACTGGGTCGCGAACGCTTCCTCGCCCGTCTCGAAGCCGCGCTAAAGGCGGGTCTGCGCCTGTTGCAGTTGCGGGAAAAGACCCTGCCGGCCGATGCCCTGGCCGACCTCGCCCGCGCGGTCAACACCCGCTGCCGGGCGCACGGCGCCCGCCTGCTGATCAACGGCGACCTGGCGCTCGCCGCCCGGCTCGAAGCGGGCGTGCACCTGACCGCCGCCCAACTCATGCAGCTTAAGCGCCGCCCTGACCTCGCCTGGGTCGCCGCCTCCTGCCATGACGCGGCGGAGCTCGAACAGGCGCAGGCCCTAGGGGTCGACTTCGTCGCCCTCGGGCCGGTCAAGCCCACGGCGAGTCACCCCGGTGCCCCCACTCTGGGCTGGGCACGTTTTGCCGAGCTCACCGCCGGCCGGGCCATGCCGGTCTATGCCCTGGGCGGACTCAGCGCCGCCGATCTCGCCACCGCCCGGCAGGCGGGCGCGCACGGCATCGCCATGAAGACAGGGGCCTGGACATGACCTCGGCGCGCAGCCATTTCCTCCGCCTCGCCCCGCTGGGCATCCTCCTGCTCGTCGCTCTGGTCGTTTATCTGCAGCCGGGGCTCAAGCCCCGCGACACGGCGCCGCAGGCCCTGCCGTGCGCCGATCTCGCCAAAGGCTGCACGACTCGGCTCGGTGACCGCGAAGTGACGGTCGGGGTCAGCGGCGAGCTCAAGGTGCTGCAGCCATTCGAGGTCTGGGTGCGCGCCGGCGGCGCCCGCAAGGTTCAGGCCCAATTCACCATGGAGGGCATGGACATGGGTTTCAACCTCTACACCCTGCATGCCGATCGCGATGGCGTGTTCCGCGGCCGTGTCACCCTGCCGGTATGCGTCTCCGGCCGGCGGGACTGGGTGATGACGCTGGACATCGATGGGCGGCGGCTCGCCGTGCCCTTCGTTACGGAATTGTAATAATTCCGGCACCATCGCTATCTATAATCGGCTGGCGCCCAGAGGATGGGTGAATTTGGAGCGAGAGCATGACGGAACACACCTATAAGCAGTTCGATGCGGATCTAGAAATGGTTCGGGCCCGCGTTCTCGAGATGGGGGG
>JBKBRS010000118.1:0-7051 GCA_046292095.1 Thiobacillaceae bacterium | reverse complement strand
GGCGTGCAGGAAGTCGCGCACGGCCGTGGCGCGCTGCAGGCCCAAGCGCTCGTTGAATTCGGCCGGGCCGGTGTTGTCGGTGTGGCCCTGGATCTCGATGTAGACGTTGCGGTTTTCGGCGAGCAGTTTGTCGGCCAGGGCCTTGAGGGCCTGCTGCGCCTCGGGCGACAGGCTGGCACGGTTGAGGCGGAAGCCCAGGAAGGTTTCGCTCATGGCCGTCTCGTAGATCAGCTTGCCCTCGGCCAGCTTGTGGGCGGCGCTGGCGCGCTCGAGGGCCTCACGCGCAGTCTGCGAGAGCTGGGCGATCTCCGATTCGTTCTTGCCCAGACGCTCGGCCTGTTGCTGCTGCGAGGTCTGCACCTCGCTCAGGCGGGTGGCGGTCTGCTCGTGCGTGGTGGAGAATTCGTCAAGGCGCGCCTCTGCACGGCTCAGGCGTTTGTCCGTGCGTTCGATACGGCCGGATGCCTCGCTCAGTGCTGCCTCCTGCGCGCCGAGCCGCTGCTCGAAAGCGCTAAGCTGGGTTTGGGTGTGCTGGGTGAGGGTGGTGATCTGGTTCTGGGTCTGTGTGAGCCCCTGCTCTTGGGTGGCGAGCCGGCCCTCGGCCTGATCAAGACGTGCTTCGGCGCGGCCGATTCGGTTCGCTGTCTCGGCGATGGCGTTGGCGTTGAGCTCGATCCGGCGTTCCGCGCTCGACAGGCGTCCGTCACTCTCGTCGAGACGCTGGTTCGCCCCGGCAAGCACCTTCTCGGTCTCACCCAGGCGGCGGTTGGTGTCGGCCAGGCCCTGCTCGATATGGCCCAGGCGCGTGCCGGCGGCATCGATGGCGCGGGTGTGGGTCTCGATGCGCTCGTGGGCGGCCATAATCCAGGACGAGATGGCCTCCAGGCGCTGATCCGGCTCCGCTGCGCGCGGTGCCTGCGCCAGTGTAGCGGGTGCATGCGCTTGTTCCGGGGAGGCGGTTTGCGCCGACACGGACGGCTCAACGGCAGGGGCACGCGGCTCTGCCTTGAGCGCCGTCTGCAGCTGGTCCAGACTGCTCTTGGCCTGACCGAGACGGGCCTCGCTGCGTTCGATGCGGGCGTCCGCCGCGCCGAGCCGGGTCTCGACCGCATCGAGACGCTGGTGGGCCCGGTCGATCTGGGTGCGGTTTTCACCGATGCGGCGATCCGCCTCGTCGAGGCGTCCGTTCAGCATGTCGATGCGTTTGCCGGCCTCGGCCAGCCCGCCCTGTGCCTGCTCCACCCGGCGGCTCAGAAAGGCAGCGACCTGCTCGGTGTTGGTGATGCGGCCCTCGGCCTTGCCCAGGCGGGTGGCGTTTTCATCGATGCGCTGGCTGGCGTTGGCGACCAGGGCCGACAACTCGTCGATGCGCTTGTTGACGCCGCCGACCTCCTGCTGCACGTATTCCCGCGTCGCACAGGCGGAGAGGGCGAGCGGGACGAGCAGGGACAGCAACAGGGGGCGCGTTTTGAGCAGGGTGTTCCGGGCCATGGTCGATGCCTCCACGAACTCGATGGTTGAGCAGGGCATTTCTTGGTGGAAATGCCACGGCGCAGGGCGGTCGCAGCTCAGCTCACCCGTGGGTGAGGGGTGTCCTGCCACCGTCATGCCAACCGCCTTGTATGACACCGCCGGGCGCCGTGGTACAAGCATACCGCAGGCGTACCGGTGCGTGAAAGCAAGGTCTGATGACAGCGCGAGGGGCCCGCCCCAGCCGTACAAGCTACGCGGGGTGGCGGGGTTAGCCGGGCTGGTTGCGCATGTGGTCGGCCACCCGAACGAAGGCGGTGTAGAGCTCCTCGCGCAGGCGCGCATCCGCGACTACGTCGTCGAGCGCCTGACGCATGCACATGAGCCACTGGTCGCGTTCGCGCTGGCCGATGGGGAAGGGCAGGTGGCGCCGGCGCAGCATGGGGTGGCCGTGTTTCTCGGTGTAGAGCGGCGGGCCGCCCATCCAGCCGCTCAGGAACTCATAAAGCTTCTGCCTGGAGGTGGAGAGATCGGCGGGGTGCAGCTTGCGGATCTCCCAGGCCTCGGGCAGCTCGTCCATGAGCTGGTAGAAGCGGTCGACCAGGGCCCGGACCTGCGCGTCGCCACCGATGCGTTCGTAGTGTGTCTGCATCGTGGAGCTCAGTCCTGGGGGTGTAAAAGGGATGGACTGGTAGACATGACGGATTGACAAGATTAGCAAATTAGCAAATTAATATATCTGATTTTTTATAAACGCCAACAGGAAGGAGTCGTACCATGCAGAAGCCCGCCATCGCCATCGCCCTCGCCAGTCTGATCGCCCTGCCAGCCGTTGCCGGCGATGTGGAGGCCGGCCGTCAGAAGGCCGCCGCTTGTGTCGCTTGCCATGGTGACAAGGATTTCGGCGGCATCTTCTACACCTATCAGCTCGCCGGACGCAATGCCGACAAGCTAACCATCAAGACCAACAAATATCGTACTGGGAAGATCTTCCACCCGCTCATGAACCTGTTCACCGTCGGACTGAGCGACAAGGACGTGGCCGACATCTCCGCCTACTACCAGTCGCTCGGCAAGCCCGCCTTCACGCCGCCCTTCGTCAAGATCGTCGGTGACAACGACCAGGTGGCTGCCGCCGAGCAGACGGCCAACGCGGTCAAGGCCTATTGAGCGCGATCCGGCAGCGCTGACCCATGCAGGCGCAACGCCTGAGACGCGAGCGGGTCTATGACCCGGTGCTCAGGCTCATTCACGCTTGCAATGCGCTGTTGGTCGTGCTACTGCTGATCACCAGCCAGCTGGCGAGCTGGCTGGAGTTTTCCTGGGAGGTGGCAGCGCTGTGGCGGCTGCATCTGTGGTGTGGCTACCTTCTGCTCATCGGTCTCGTCGCCCGGCTGGTGTGGGGGTTCGTGGGCCCGGTGCACGCCCGCTTCGGAGAACTCTGGCGGCCGCGTGTCTGGCTGCAGGCGATCCGCAAACGCCAGCTCTTCAGCCCCCCCGAAGCCATGGGCCACCATCCGCTCGCCAGCCTCGCCTACGTGGCGTTCTACGCCATGGCCTGGATCATGGCCGGCACCGGTCTCGCCCTGGCGGCGATCGACCAGGGGGTGGGACCGCTGTTCAACGCCCTGGGCTACGCCTTCGAGCTCAAACCCTGGTTCAGGCGCCCCCACGACTGGCTGGAAGAGCTCTTGCTCGCCTTCGTGTTTTTGCATCTGGCGGCGCTGATCCTGCACGAGCGGCTGCACCACATTCCCATCGCCCAGGCCATGGTGAGCGGCTATCAATATCGAAAGGAAGAACCATGAAGACCCGACAACTCCTCCTGCTCCTGCTGGCGAGTAGCCCCACCTGGGCAAACTCGCCGCAACAAATCCTCGACAACCTGGTACAGGAGGCGCGCCAGGTGCAGCCGGGCTTCACCGCCTCGGCCGCACGCGGTGAGCAGTTCTACCGGGCGAAGCATACGGGCGGCAAGGAGGCCGACTCCTGCGTGAGCTGCCACACCGACAACCCGAAGGCCGAGGGCAAGCACATCAAGACGCACAAGGCGGTCGAGCCCCTGGCCCCGTCGGTGAACAAGCAGCGCTTCACCGATCCGGCGCACGTGGAGAAGTGGTTCCGGCGCAACTGCCGCGAGGTCCTGGGGCGTGTCTGCAGCCCCCAGGAGAAGGCCGATTTCACGGCCTATGTGCTGAGCGTGAAGTGAGGGGATAGGCCATGGGCGTGAATTGGAGGAATCTGTCGGTGCTGATCGGGGCGGTGGTGCTCGCGGGTGCCTGGATCGGCCAAGGACAGGCCGATAGCGAGGTGGTCTTCCCCATGCCGCCGGGGCCGCTCTATGTGAAGGAATGCGGCAGCTGCCACACCGCCTACGCGCCGGGGCTCTTGCCGACCCGCTCCTGGCAGAAGATGATGAACGAGCTGGACAACCACTTCGGCGAGGATGCCAGCCTGGAGGAACCCGAGCGCCTGGCCATCCTACGCTGGCTGACCGATTACGCCGCCGACGGCCCCAACGCCAACATGCTGATGCGCCGCATCGCCGCCTCCATCCCGCGTGGGGCGGCACCGCAGCGCATCACCGAGACCCCGCTGTTCAGACACCAGCACGACGAGGTGCCGGCGCACATCTGGAAGCGCGCGAAGATCGGTAGCCCTGCCAACTGCGGGGCTTGCCATACGCGCGCCAACGAGGGCCGCTATCCCGAACGCGAGGTGCGCATCCCCCGGAATTGATCCCTGGCAGGGGGCGCGGCCAGCCCAGGCTCACTTGCCGCGGCTGAAGGTCTCTTTCAGCAGGCTTGCGGTGCGCGCCCAGCTGTCCTCGTCCGCCTTGCGGTCGTAGGCGAGCGGCAGGCCGAAGCGGGCGGCGAGCTGGTCGGCCTCCGGGTTGGTGAAGCTGTGCTTCACCCCGGGGTAGCTGACGATGGTCAACCGGGCGCTGGCCTTCTCCATGTCGGCGCGAAAGTCCTCGACCTGGGCGGGTGGGATCATGGGATCGGCCTCGCCCGTGAACACCGCCACCCTGGCCTTGATGCGGCCCGGTTCGGCCGGGCTGGAGAGCTGCAGACTGCCGTGAAAGCTCACCACAGCATCGAGGTCCAGGCCCAGGCGCGCCATCTCCAGGACCACCGAGCCGCCGAAGCAATAGCCCAGGGCGGCGATGTCATCGACCGCCGCGGTGGGGTGACGGCGCAGCGTGTCGAGGGCTGCCTCGAAGCGGGCCCGGGCAAGGGGTAAATTGCGGCGCACCTCGCCGGCGAAGGCGCCGGCCTCAGAGGGGTGTGTGGCGGTCTTACCGTCGCCATACATATCCACGGCCAGGGCGGTGTAGCCCATGGCGGCGAGCTGACGGGCGCGGCTGCGGGCGTAATCGTTATGCCCCCACCACTCGTGCACCACGAGCACGCCGGGACGTTTACCCGGGATGGCATCGTCGTAGGCGAGATAGCCCCTCATGGTGACCTGGCCGTCGCTGTAGCTGACCTCCTGGCCGCGGATCTCGGCCCGGGCGGCGACCGACAACAGCAGTCCGACCGCAAACAAGCCAATTGCGATGCGCATGCTCGACTCTCCTCTCGAATGGGTCCCGTCGGGATGCGGGTCCTCGGGCGTTAAGATGCGTCAGCTCGGGTGTATTGTCCACCCTTGCCCGCTCATGGCCGGCTGGGGACCCGCCGCTGCCAGATAAGCGCGCCGTTGCGCCAGACGGCAACGACCCGGTGATAGGGGATTTCGACGATACACCCTTCCGCGTCCAGGACACGCAGGGCGAAATGGTCGGCCGGGTCGGTGCGCACCTGCGTGAGCGGCACCCGCACGATCTGCTGGCTTATCCGGTCCCAGTAGCCCAGCTCGAAGCGGCCCTGCCCGAAGACCGGGTCCCAGCGGATGCGGTGCAACACCTCCTGGATGGGGGGCTGGCGTGGGGTGGGCGATGCCGTCATGATTCCAGCTTAGCCTGTCGAACCGTGATTGCCGTATGGACCTGACTGACAACCTGATCGACTACGGTCAGGGCATTTATGCCATCGATGCCGGCTATCTGCGTCCCGGACTGGCCGCCGTGCACCTCATCGTTGAGGATGGCCGTGTGGCGGTGGTCGATACCGGCACCCGGCACAGCCTGCCGGCCTTGCTGCGGGCCTTGCAGCACCTGGGCCTGGGTGTGGCAGCGGTGGACTATGTGCTGCTCACCCACGTACACCTGGATCACGCCGGCGGGGCCGGTGCGCTCATGGGCCTCTGTCCCAACGCCCGGCTCGTGGTGCATCCGCGCGGGGCGCCGCACATGATCGACCCCGCCCGGCTGGTGGCAGGGAGTATCGCCGTCTACGGCGAGGCACGCTTTCGCGAGCTCTACGGCGAGATCGTCCCGGTTGCGGCAGAGCGGGTGGTACATGCGCCGGACGGGTTCGAGCTTGACCTTGCGGGCCGCCGGCTGGTCTTCCTCGACACCCCGGGCCATGCCCGGCACCATTTGTGCATATTTGACGCAGCCAGCGGCGGGGTCTTCACCGGTGACGCTTTCGGCTTGTCTTACCGCGAGTTGGATGTGAACGGGCGCCCTTTCGTCTTCCCCACGACCACGCCGGTGCAGTTCGACCCCGAGGCGGCGCATGCCTCCATCGACCGCATCCTGTCGTTCAAGCCGCGGGCGGCGTATCTCACCCACTTCGGCCGGGTCGAAGACCTGCCACGGCTGGCAGCGGATTTGCATGAACTCCTGGATGCCTTCGTGCGCATCGCCGATGCCGCGCCACAGGACAGAACCCGCCGCCAGGCTGAGATCGCCGCCGGGCTGGAATCCCTGCTCATCGAGCGGCTGCGCTGGCATGGCTGCACGTTGAGCGATGACGACCTGCGCACGCTGCTAGCGCAAGACGTCGAACTCAATGCGCAAGGCTTGAGCGTCTGGCTCGACAAGAACACGCGTTAAAGTATTGGGTCCCGCATGATGTCAGGTCTCGCCTGATTGTAAACACGTTTATTGAACAGATCGGGTCGTTTAGCGTACCAGTTTTTGAGGGCCTGAACCGGTGTGATATGCCCTAGCGCCTTTTGCGGGATGGACTGATTGTATAGGGCAGTGTCGCGTTGTAAGGTCTGTTCCAGCTGTTCGCCAGAGTGAAAGCGGGTGGTGGCCAGCACCTCGCTGATCCGTCCCTTCAAGCTCGACCATGCCGTTGGTCTGGGGGTGTCTGGGGCGGATGAGGCGATGCTCGATGCCGCCCACCTCACAGACCTGATCGAAGGGATGTTTGCCGGTCGGGGCACGTTCGCCGGTGGCGGCATGTTCGGACCCGATAGACTACATACCTGTAAGACGTGATCCTCCGTTTCCTGCCCGCAAGGCTCTGCTGAGCGTGCCGGCGGCATCACGACAACCGGATAGGTGAATGGACCACCCTGTTTGTGCGCCTGCACAAACGCGGCACGAAACGCAGACTCCCGGTAGGCGCGCCGCGTGCGGCGCGAACCAGCAGACCATCCCCCCTGGTAGATACTGTGATCGCCGTCAAGCGCCTGGTTCGGCCCGCAAGCGGGCCTCCTACCTCGCCGTCAAGCGCCACCCAGC
>JBKBRS010000117.1:0-7072 GCA_046292095.1 Thiobacillaceae bacterium | reverse complement strand
AAGAGGGCCTGCGCTTCGCCATCCGCGAGGGCGGCCGCACCGTCGGCGCCGGCGTGGTGTCCAAGATTATCGAGTAAACCCCTTTACACCCAGTGAAAAGGGCGGGTATACTCCCGCCCTTTTCCAGTTTTGGAAAACGCGATGCAAAGCCAAAAGATCCGTATCCGTCTCAAGGCCTACGACTACAAGCTGATCGACCAGTCGGCCATGGAGATCGTGGACACCGCCAAGCGTACCGGCGCCGTGGTCAAGGGGCCGATCCCGCTGCCCACGGCCATCGAGCGCTTCGACATCCTGCGCTCGCCGCACGTGAACAAGACCTCGCGCGACCAGCTGGAGATCCGCACGCACAAGCGGCTGATGGACATCATCGACCCCACGGACAAGACCGTGGATGCGCTGATGAAGCTAGACCTGCCCGCCGGGGTGGATGTCGAGATCAAGTTGCAGTGAGAGGCGGCTGGGTTGGCGCCTCACGCTTAACCCGCACGCCTCACCGTTGTTAAACCGCCGGCCAATTGCAGTCGGCGCCTGATGAAGGGAATGAGAACATGAGTCTAGGCCTTGTCGGTCGCAAGGTCGGTATGACCCGCATTTTCACCGACGACGGCAATGCCGTGCCGGTGACGGTGCTGGACATGTCCGGCAATCGCGTCAGCCAGATCAAGTCGGTCGCCACCGATGGCTACGACGCCCTGCAGATCGCCCACGGCACGCGTAAGGCGAGCCGGGTGAACAAGCCCACCGCGGGGCACTTCGCCAAGGCGGGCATCGAGCCGGCGCGCGGAATGACAGAGTTCCGCGTCAGTGCCGAGGTCGCCGCCCAGTACCAGCCGGGCGCGACCATCACCGTCGAGATCTTTCAGCCCGGCCAGTTGGTGGACGTCTCCGGCATCACCCAGGGCAAGGGCTTCGCCGGCACCATCAAGCGTCACAACTTCGGCTCCCAGCGCGCCAGCCACGGCAACTCGCGCTCGCACAACGTGCCCGGCTCGATCGGTCAGGCGCAGGACCCCGGCCGCATTTTCCCGGGCAAGCGCATGTCCGGCCACATGGGTGCGGTCAAGCGCACGGTGCAGAACCTGGAGATCGTCCGCGTGGACACCGAGCGTCAGCTCCTGCTCGTCAAGGGTGCCGTGCCCGGCGCCAAGGGCGGTGCGGTGGTGGTGCGTCCGGCCGTGAAAGGGGGTGCCTGATGGAACTCAAGCTGATCGATGCGACCGGCAAGGAGGCGGGCGGTGTCGACGCCGCCGACAGCCTGTTCGCGCGTGAATACAACGAGGCCCTGGTGCATCAGGTGGTCACCGCCTACCAGGCCAATGCCCGCAGCGGCAACCGTGCGCAAAAGGACCGCGGCCAGGTCCGCCACAGCACCAAGAAGCCCTGGCGGCAGAAGGGTACCGG
Source organism: Thiobacillaceae bacterium (assembly GCA_046292095.1). GTDB lineage: Bacteria > Pseudomonadota > Gammaproteobacteria > Burkholderiales > Thiobacillaceae > JANWZL01. The sequence goes on along the minus strand of JBKBRS010000117.1, from coordinate 5,668 downwards.
CCGCGCCCGCGCAGGTATGACCTCGAGCCCCCTGTGGCGCGGCGGCGGTCGCATCTTCCCGAGCACCCCGGACGAGAACTTCTCGCAGAAGGTCAACCGCAAGATGTTCCGCGCCGGTATGGCGGCCATCCTGTCACAGCTCGCGCGCGACGGCCGTCTCAACGTGATCGACGGCCTGCGTGTGGAGGCGCCCAAGACCAAGCTGCTGGCCAACCAGCTCAAGGGCATGGGGATCACCGAGCGCGTGTTGATCATCACCCCCGAGGTCGATGACAACCTGTGGCTGTCCTCGCGCAACCTGCCCAATGTTCTGGTCCTGGAGCCACACCAGGCCGACCCGGTCAGCCTGATCCGCTTCGACCGTGTGCTACTCACCCGCGACGCGGTGAAGACCTTCGAGGAGCTGTACGCATGAGTGCCGCCAAGATGAACGAGGAGCGCCTCTACCAGGTGATCCTGGCCCCGGTGATCTCGGAGAAGGCCACGCATATCGCCGACCGCCACAATCAGGTCGTCTTCCGTGTCGCCCCGGACGCGACCAAACCGGAGGTCAAGGCCGCGGTCGAGCTGCTGTTCAAGGTCCAGGTGGACGAGGTCATGATCGCCAACGTCAAGGGCAAGGTCAAGCGCTTCGGTCGCTTCTTCGGCCGCCGCGCCAACTGGAAGAAGGCCTATGTGTGCCTGAAGCCCGGTCAGGAACTCAACTTCGTGGCAGGAGAATAAGCCATGGCCCTGGTCAAGGTTAAACCGACATCCCCCGGCCGCCGTGCGGTGGTCAAGGTGGTCACGCCGGGTCTGTACAAGGGTCGACCCTATGCGGCGCTCACCGAGAAGCAGAACCGCGGCTCTGGCCGTAACAACAACGGCCACATCACCACCCGCCACAAGGGGGGTGGGCACAAGCAGCACTACCGGATCATCGATTTTAAGCGCAACAAGGACGGCATCCCGGCCCGCGTCGAGCGCATCGAGTACGATCCCAACCGCAGCGCGCACATCGCCCTGCTGTGCTATGCCGATGGCGAACGCCGTTACATCATCGCCCCGCGTGGCATCGAGGCGGGGGCGGTGCTGATGAGCGGATCGGACGCCGCCATCAAGCCGGGCAACTGCCTGCCGCTCAGGAACATCCCGGTGGGTACCACCGTGCATTGCGTCGAGATGATGCCCGGCAAGGGGGCCCAGCTCGCCCGTGCGGCCGGCACCAGCGTGCAGCTGCTCGCACGCGAGGGGGCCTATGCCCAGCTGCGCCTGCGCTCCGGTGAGATCCGCAAGGTGCACGTCGACTGCCGCGCCACCATCGGCGAGGTGGGCAACGAGGAGAACAGCCTGCGCTCGATCGGCAAGGCCGGCGCCCAGCGCTGGCGGGGTATCCGGCCGACGGTCCGCGGTGTGGCCATGAACCCGATCGACCACCCGCACGGTGGCGGCGAGGGCCGCACCGGCGAGGCGCGCGAGCCGGTCAGCCCGTGGGGTACGCCGACCAAGGGCTACCGCACCCGCAAGAACAAGCGCACGAACAACATGATCGTGCGGCGCCGGCATTCCGCATAAGAGGTTAACGATATGGCACGTTCGATCAAGAAAGGCCCCTTCGTCGACGGGCACCTCATGGCCAAAGTGCTCAAGGCCCAGGCCAGCGGGGACAAGAAGCCCATCAAGACATGGTCGCGCCGTTCCACCATCCTGCCCGACTTCATCGGGCTGACCATCGCGGTGCACAACGGCAAACAGCACATCCCGGTGTATATCACCGAAAACATGGTCGGCCACAAGCTGGGCGAGTTCTCGCTCACCCGCACCTTCAAGGGTCACGCCGCCGACAAGAAGGCGAAGAAGTAAGGAGCTAGACGATGGAATCGAGAGCGGTATTGCGCGGCACCCGTCTGTCTGCGCAGAAGGCAAGGCTGGTGGCTGATCTCATTCGCGGCAAGCCGGTGGACAAGGCCCTGGGCATCCTTGCCTTCACGCCCAAGAAGGCGGCCGGGGTCATCAAGAAGGTGCTCGAGTCGGCCATCGCCAATGCCGAGCACAACGAGGGCGCCGACATCGACGAGCTGAAGGTCAAGGCCATCTACGTCGACCAGGGGCCCACGCTCAAGCGTTTCACGGCGCGCGCCAAGGGACGCGGTAACCGGATCTTGAAGCCGACCTGTCACATCACGGTTACGGTCGGAGACTGAGGAAGGCCTATGGGACAGAAGATACATCCGACCGGGTTCCGGTTGAGCGTCAACCGCAACTGGACCTCGAAGTGGTTCGCCAACTCGAAGAACTACAGCAGCGTGCTCAACGAGGACATCAAGGTGCGTAACTTCCTCAAGCAGAAGCTTGCGCACGCGGCCCTGTCCAAGATCGTCATCGAGCGCCCCGCCAAGAATGCCCGCATCACGCTGTACTCCGCCAAGCCCGGCGTGGTGATCGGCAAGAAGGGCGAGGACATCGAGGCGCTGCGGCGCAAGCTCTCCAGCATGATGTCGGTGCCGGTGACGCTGAACATCGAGGAGGTGCGCAAGCCCGAGGTCGATGCGCAGATCATCGCCGATTCCATCGCCAACCAGCTCGAGAAGCGCATCATGTTCCGGCGCGCGATGAAGCGGGCCATGCAGTCCGCCATGCGCTTCGGCGCCCAGGGCATCAAGATCATGAGCTCCGGCCGGCTCAACGGCGCCGAGATCGCACGCACCGAATGGTACCGTGAGGGCCGTGTGCCGCTGCACACCCTGCGCGCCGACATCGACTACGGTTTTGCCGAGGCCAAGACCACCTACGGGGTGATCGGCATCAAGGTCTGGGTCTACAAGGGCGAACAGCTCGGCCGCGGCGAGAGGCCTGCCGCCGTGCCGGAACCCGAGCGCAAACCGCGTCGCACGCCGCGGGCCGCCAAGGAGTGAGTCTATGTTGCAACCGAACAGAACCAAATACCGCAAGGTGCAGAAAGGCCGCAACACCGGCCTGGCCACGCGTGGCACCAAGGTCAGCTTTGGCGAGTATGGCCTCAAGGCCATCGGCCGCGGCCGCATCACCGCCCGGCAGATCGAGGCCGCCCGTCGTGCCATGACCCGCCACGTCAAGCGCGGTGGCCGCATCTGGATCCGCATCTTCCCGGACAAACCCATCTCCAAGAAGCCGGCCGAGGTGCGCATGGGCAACGGCAAGGGCTCGCCGGAATACTGGGTCGCCGAGATCCAGCCGGGTAAGGTGTTGTATGAAATGGAAGGGGTCAGCGAGGAGCTGGCGCGTGAGGCCTTCGCCCTCGCGGCTGCCAAGCTGCCGGTGCCGACCGTCTTCGTGTCGCGCATGTTGGGGGCTTGACCATGAAAGCGAGCGAATTGCGCAACAAGACCGTGGATGAGCTCCGCGACGAGCTCAAATCGTTGCTGCGTGCTCAGTTCAGCCTGCGCATGCAGCTGGCCACCCAGCAGACCAACAAGACCCATGAGCTGAAGCGCGTGCGTCGGGACATCGCGCGTGTGCGTACCGTGCTGCACGCCATGAAGCTCAAGAATGCAGCGTGACCGTTCATGGCCGTTTGCCCACCCGTATCCATGAATGCGTCGGTGCCGACCATGAACGGTTCCATCACCCCCAGCCCCTCTCCCGCCAGCAGGAGAGGGGCGCTTCGTGAGTCGCTCTGCGACTTTCTTTGTAATGAGACGAGACATGACGGCTGAACAGGAAAAGGGCAAGATCGTGCGCGCGCTCACCGGGCGCGTGGTCAGCGACAAGATGGACAAGACGGTGACCGTGATGGTGGAGCGCCGGGTCAAGCACCCGCTCTACGGCAAGGTGATCCGGCTGTCCAAGAAATACCACGCGCATGACGAGAACAACGAGTGTCACGAGGGCGACCTGGTCGTCATCGAGGAGTGCCGCCCAATCTCCAAGACCAAGGCCTGGCGCGTGACGAAGCTGGTCGAGAAGGCCAGGGTGGTTTGAGGGGCTTGCGCGGGGCCAAGGTCTCGTGTAAACTTCACAATCTTTTTTCCGCCGCGCGGCCCGCTGGGCCGCGCATCACCCGAACGGGATCCAAAACTGCCCGACCGGCGCCAGCCGGCGGGGTAAGTTGGAGTTGAGACCATGATACAAATGCAGTCCATCCTGGACGTCGCCGACAACACCGGCGCGCGTTCCGTTATGTGCATCAAGGTGCTGGGCGGCTCCAAGCGGCGCTATGCCGGCATCGGCGACATCATCAAGGTCAGCATCAAGGATGCTGCGCCGCGCGGTCGCGTGAAGAAGGGCGACGTCTACAACGCGGTGGTGGTGCGCACCGCCAAGGGGGTGCGCCGTCCGGACGGCTCGCTCATCAAGTTCGACCGTAACGCGGCAGTGCTGCTCAACAACAAGCTGGAGCCGATCGGCACGCGCATCTTCGGGCCGGTCACCCGCGAGCTGCGGACCGAGCGCTTCATGAAGATCGTCTCGCTGGCGCCCGAGGTGCTGTGAGGAGGGCATGATGAAGAAGATCAAGAGGGGCGACCAGGTGATCGTGCTCACCGGCAAGGACAAGGGCCGGCGCGGCACCGTCCTGCGTGTGTTGGAAGACCGGGTGGTGGTCGAGGGGGTGAACCGTGTCAAGCGGGCGGTCAAGCCCAATCCCCTCAAAGGCACCACCGGCGGTTTCATGGACAAGGACATGCCCATCCACATCTCCAACGTGGCGCTCTACAACGCAGCCACCGGCAAGGGTGACCGGGTGGGGATCAAGACGCTGGAAGACGGGCGCCGTGTGCGCTATTTCAAGTCCAACGGCGAAGTGGTTGACGTGTGAGGCTCACGATGGCGCGACTCAAGGAGTATTACAAGACCACGGTGATGCCGGAGCTGATCAAACAGTTCGGCTACAAGTCGGTGATGGAGGTGCCGCGCATCACCAAGATCACGCTCAACATGGGCGTGGGCGAGGCCGTGGGTGACAAGAAGGTGATGGAGCACGCCGTGGCCGACATGACCAAAATCGCCGGGCAGAAGCCGGTGGTCACACGCGCGCGCAAGTCCATCGCCGCCTTCAAGATCCGCGAGGGTTACCCCATCGGCTGCAAGGTGACGCTGCGCCGCGAGCGCATGTACGAGTTCCTCGATCGGCTCATCAACGTCGCCATCCCCCGCATCCGCGACTTCCGCGGCATCGGCGGCAAGGGCTTCGACGGTCGGGGCAACTACAACATGGGGGTCAAGGAGCAGATCATCTTCCCCGAGATCGAGTACGACAAGATCGACGCGCTGCGGGGGATGAACATCACCATCACCACCACCGCCAAGACCGATGCCGAGGCCAAGGCCCTGCTGGCAGCGTTCAAGTTCCCGTTCAAGAATTGAGGTTGAGATGGCCAAGCTCGCACTGATCAATCGCGAAGACAAGCGGCGCCGCCTGGTGCAGAAATATGCCGACAAGCGCGCCGAGCTCAAGGCGATCATCGACGACCCGGCGCGCTCCGAGGAGGAGCGCATGAGCGCGCGCCTCAAGCTGCAGGCGCTGCCGCGCAACGCAAACCCGACCCGGCTCAGGAACCGTTGCAAGCTGACCGGACGCCCGCGCGGGGTGTTTCGCAAGTTCGGCCTGTGTCGCAACAAGATCCGTGAGCTCGCCATGCAGGGCGAGATTCCCGGCGTCATCAAGGCCAGCTGGTAAGGAGGGCGCACGATGAGTATGAGTGACCCCATC
>JBKBRS010000116.1:0-7167 GCA_046292095.1 Thiobacillaceae bacterium | reverse complement strand
CACAGGCCAGAACAACCTCAAGACCTTCAAACCGGATTTCTATCGCTTTGTCGGGGCCGACGGTACATTGCTCACCGGCGACACCATCGATGTAAGCGACGTGGTCGCGAATGCCATGAAGCTCAAAAAGTACGGTTGGGTGCCGAAATGGATCAAACCCTATGAGACCTTCAGCGTCGTCGCCACCGATGGGCAATATTGGATCGTCAAGCTCGAAACCAAATGGTCAGGTCTAACAAAGTATGAAATCTTCAGCGATGGCAATGGCGATGGCATCTGGACCGAGATCGCCACTGGCCATGCCGCTGGCGGCAACAGCAGCGCGGAACAGATCGTCAATGGGGTCAAGGATACACTGTCCAACTCATGGTCAAACCCTGCCTATGTCGATCTCGTCGGGGTCTTGGGACCGACTGTAGCGCAAAACGCCAATGCCCTCGGGTGGAGTTGATGGGCGGATGGCCCGGTAAAGCCAGCGAGGCCGCTACTGCCGCGACCCGCCGCCAAGGAAAGCCCCGCATGACTGGCGTGCGGGCGCGGCTTACGGCTTTTTTTCCGCTCGCCGGGTGATGGCGACGCCCTGGCCATCCCTGTGCCCATCGAACAGACGCTTTTGCGGCGCCGCTCGAGCAGACAACCCGAGGCGGAGATCGGCGTCAGGACAGACTGCAAAACCTCGACTTCAACCTCTTCCGTTTCAACGCTCCGCTTAAGCTCGACATGCTCAAAATTAAAATTGCTTCACTCGCTCTGTGGACCCTGACCATGGCTGCGCATGCAGCCACACCCCAGGAGATCCTCAAGTTTTATCTAGACGAGGCAGCCCGTGCACAGCCCGGCTTCACCGCTTCTACCCAGCGCGGAGCCCGTTTTTATCGACACCCCTTCAACCACAACGCCGTCATGCCAGCCTGCAAGACCTGCCATACGGACAACCCGACAAGACCTGGCCAGCATGTGGTGACTGGCAAGGACATCAAACCATTGTCGCCCCGGACCAACGCCGATCGCTTCACTGATCCGGCAAAGGTGGCCAAATGGTTTCGCCGCAACTGCACCGAAGTGCTGGGCCGGGAATGCTCCGCTGCCGAGAAGGCCGACCTCATTTCGTATCTGATGGAGGCAAATTGAATGCAATCCAAGTTCGTCGCCTTGTCAACCCTTGTCCTGGCAGGCGCAAGCGGCCCCACCTACGCCGACCGACTGCCCATGCCGTCAGACATGTCGCCCGCCTACCGTGCTGAGTGCGGCGCATGTCATATCCCCTTTCCGCCGGCCTTGCTGGCGCCCAAGGACTGGATCCGCGTGATGGAGCAACTCGATCGGCATTATGGTGTCGATGCCAGTCTGGACGAGACCACCCGTCAGCATCTGCGATCCTTTCTGGAACGCCACGGTAACCCCAAACGCCCAGCGGCGCCCGACGCCCAGGGACTACCCCGACTGACGGAGACGACCTGGTTCCGCCGCAAGCACGATGAGGTGCCACCCCGACTCTGGCAGGACGTCAGGGTCAAGAGCCGCGCCAACTGCGCCGCCTGCCACCGCGATGCCGAGTCTGGCGACTTTTCGGAGCACAGACTGAGGATGCCTGGGCTGCGCTGAGGAGGCTTTGCATAACTGGCTACGCGCGCACATGCGTTGTGCAGGCCCCCTCTCCGACGATTGGATTCGTCCTATTGTTCACGACCGGGCGCCTTGGCGCGCATGCCCGATCGCTGGGTGATTTAGAGGTTCTCTAGAGTGAGACCGAACATGGAAAGCATCCGCGTCTGGGACCTGCCCACCCGTCTGGGCCATTGGCTCTTGGCGGCTACCTTCTTGCTCGCCTGGATTAGCGGCGACAGCGAGACTTGGCGCCTCATCCACGTGCTCGCCGGCGGCGCCTTCACGGGCGTGGTCGGCTTCCGCATCGTCTGGGGCCTGGTTGGCAGTCGCCACGCCCGCTTTGGCGCGTTCGTGCGTCACCCCGCAGCCGCCCTTGCCTATTTGCGCGGACTGCTCACCGGCGACGTCCAACACTACACCGGCCACAACCCGGCTGGCGCCTATGCCATCCTCGCGCTGCTGGGTTTGGGGCTGCTCAGCGGGGCGAGCGGCTGGCTCTCGTACCAGGAAATCGGCGGTGAATGGCTGGCTGAGCTGCACGAGGGGCTGGCGAACACCCTCGTCGCTGTGGTCCTGGTGCATCTGGCCGGTGTCGCGGTGGGCAGTTTGGCGCATCGCGAGAACCTGATACGGGCGATGCTCACCGGCTATAAACGGGGGCCTCCCGACGAGGCCATCTCTGCTAATCATTGGTGGGGGGTGATCCTACTGCTGTCCTGGTCCGCATTCGTGGCTTGGTGGATGGCGCGCTGACATCGAGCGTGAAAGAGAGGAGAGCTCTCTGCCACACGAGGTCGGAACATGCTTCACACCGACTTCGCTGAGACGTCCGGCAACTCTCTCGCACACCCGAAGGCGTGGCGGTGGTGCTACCCTACCCGACCGCTTTGACAACCGCCCACCTGGCTTGGATGAGACGGACGCCTCGGGACTTACGCTCTCTGAACCTTGCGGTCAGGAGAACGACTGCTACTGACGCCGACTCCAGGCGGTCGCCTGCAACTTGTCCACGCAGGGGAGACGCTCGCCGATCGCCCGCCGCATGGCGCGAAACCGCTCGCAGCGAAACCCCCGGCGTCGCCGTACCCTGGACCGTCTCGCCCATGATCCTCACCTTGCTTGCCATCGCCTGCGCAGACACCGATGACCAGGGTCGGCTCGAGCGCGTCCTACCCGAGGTGAACAAGGCGGTGGAGGACCTGATGCGTCTGACGTTGTGCCGGCTCTGTGGCTGAGGCCCCGCTCATCCTCTTCGGCGCCTGCGACCGCCATAACCTGGGCGACCTGCTTTTCCCGCACATCGCCGCCGCCCTGCTCGCCCCACGGCCCTGCATCGTCGCCGGGCTGGCTGAGCGCGACCTGACGGCACATGGCGGCCACCGGGTGGCCGCGATCGCGCGTCTGGCCGCGCAGTGGCCGCGCCTGTACCCCGACCGCCCGGCCGATCTGGTCCATGTGGGTGGCGAGCTCATCACCTGCAGCCTCTACGAGGCGGCGATCATGACCCTGTCGCCCGAAGCGGCGCAGGCGGCCATCGCCCGCTACGACCGCGACGAGAATCGCCGCCAGACCTGGGCCGAAGGCGAGCTGTGGCTCAGGCAGCGGGTGGCCTATCTGGTGCCCAAGGCCCTCTTCCCCCAGCCGGGCCGCTTCCTGCATTGTGCCTTGGGCGGTGTCGATCTGCCGCGTCTGCCTGCGGCCATGCGCGCCGAGGCGCTCGAGCGGCTGCGCGCCTCAGATGGGCTCACGGTGCGCGATCGGGCCACGCAGGCCACCCTGGCGGCGGCCGGGATCAGCGCCGAGCTCTCGCCCGATCCGGTGGTGCTCACGGCCGAACTGTTCGGCCCACGCATCGCCGGCCTGGCCGAAAGCGGCGAGACGGCACGGGTGCGCGCGCGCTTCGCCCAAGGCTATGTCGCCGTGCAGTTCGCCGCCGAGTTCGGCGACGACGCCACGCTTGCTGTGCTCGCCGATCAGCTCGACCGCATCGCCGCCGACACCGGCCTGGGCCTCGTCCTGTTCCGCGCCGGCGCGGCGCCCTGGCATGACGACGCAGCGGTCTACAAGCGGCTGATCGGCCGCCTACGGGGTCCGAGGGTCTGGCTGTTCGAGTCCCTGGACATCTGGGACCTTTGCGCCTTGCTCGCGCAGGCGCGGGCCTATGCCGGCAGCAGCCTGCACGGCCGCATCGTCGCCGCCTGCTTCGGCGTGCCCGGGGTCAATCTCGTCACGACACTGGACCCGCCGCGCAAACAGGCCGCCTATCTGGCCACCTGGCATGCCACCGAGGATGCGGGTGTGACGACGCTGGCGGGGCTTGCCCAGGCCCTCGAAAGGGCGATGGCGCTGCCCGGCGCTGCCGGCTTGGCTGCGCAGCGGCGGCGTGTCGAGTTATGCCTAGGCGAGCTCCATCGACTCTACACCCCCCTTTTGAGGACTGCGGCAGCGGATGGATGGCCCGCGTCAACCGCGGCGGGGGGCTCGCTTGACGTCGCGCAGCAATAGGGTGAAGAGGGGCCTGGCCTTGCAGGGGGTGCGGCGAGAGAAAGGCCGATTGCAATAGGACCGCCTGCTACGAGCGACGTTCCTCCTCAATGCGGCTGCACGCCGGGACCGAAGAAGCGATAGCCTAAGCGGAGCTGCCGGCTGAGTTCATAGCGCTTGCGCTCCGGCCCACTGGAGAAGTCCTTCTCGATGCGGGCATAGGCCTGCTCGGTCCAGGTGCGGTCCTGCAGCAGATCGGCCACGCCCTCCGCCCAGGCGAGCTTGTCCGCGGGGTTCTTGAGCAGGTCGCCACAGCGGTCCATGACCGGCACGATCTCGGAGGCGGGCAGCTCATAGACCTTCATGCGGCGGGCGAGCTGCAGGCACTGGTCGGCGTTGGCACAGCTCTCGACGGCGCGGGCGAACAAGGCCTGGGCGCGGGCCTCGTCGCCCATGTCGCGCAGAAGCTTGCCCACGTGCGCCAGGGCGAAGTGGTCGCGCGCCCGCTTGGCCGCCTCGTCCAGGAGCCGGGCGGCCCATTCGCGGTCACCCAGCGCCTGAAGCACGGTCTCGGCGAGCTTGGTCCAGTCGTAGGGGTTGTCGCCGGCCTGGGCGGCGCGCGCCTCCAGATAGGCACGCGCCTCACCACGGCCGTACTCGGCGTCCTTGAGCTCGCGCGCGGCAGTGAGAACGATCTCGCGGAACCAGACGAAATCGGCGGCCGAGGCGACACTCTCCGCCAGGAGCTTGCCTAGCCACGCCTTGTCGCCTAAACGGTCCACGGCGAGGATCAGCGGCTTGAAGCGGCTGAAGTGGAAGCCATCCGTGCGCATCATGGACTCGGCCGTGGCGAGCAGCTTGGCGGCGTAGGCGGCGTCCTCCAGCTCGGCCATCACCCGGTCGGCCAGGGCGATGAACTGCTTGACGGTGCTGGCCTTGGCCTCCTCGTTCTGGATCTCGACATACTTGGCCTGGTTGGCCTCGCGCTTGGCCAGGCGGTCCTTCAGCCGCGTCAGTCGCTCGGCGTCGTCGGCGACGTGTTTCTCCGCCGCGGCCACGAGTCTGCGCATGTCGTCGAGGTTGTTCACCACCTCCTCGGCGCGGGTGAGCATCGCCGCCACGCCGGCCTTGTCACCCAGCGCGGCATAGGCCTCCGCCAGTTGCAGGAACTCGCCGGTGCTGCCGGCCACCTCGTTGCCCTTGGCGAGCACCTGGCGGGTGAATTCGGCGTTGCCCTTGGCCGACTCCAGCACCTGCATGAGCGCCGTGAAGTCCTTGGCCGACTCCAGCGCCTTGGCATAGAGACTGCCGGCGGCGGCCGGGTCGATCTCGGCCATGGCGCCGGACAGGGTGATGAGGTCGGCGGGGCTGCCGTACTTCTCCGCGCCCTCGGCGATGATGGCCGCTGCGCGCGCCTTGTCGCCCAGGTCGGCGGCGATGGTCTTGGCCAGGCGGGCGTAATCGGCGGCGCGTCCGGCCTTGGCCTTGATCTTGTCGAAGATCTGGCCGGCCAGCTCAGTCGCTGCCTCTTTCAGCTCGCCGGTCACGACGCGGGCCAAGTCGTAGAGCGCCTCGGTGGCGGAGATCTCCTTGAGCGCGCCGGTCAAGGCCTTGACCGAGGCGGCGGCATCGCCGGTGACCAGCAGGGTGCCGATGCCAGCGGCAACCTTTTCCTCGCCACTCATGGCAAAGTCCTGCCCCTGGGTGAGCATCTCGGCCGCCTTGGCGTCGTCGCCCAGGGCCTTGTAACCCAGGGCCAGGGCGATGAAATCGGCGGTGAACATCGCCCCGCTGGCGGTGTCGTCGAGAAATTTCTTCGCCCCGGCATCGCCCTTGAACTCGGGCCGGGACAGCAGTTCCTTGGCGAAGCCGATGTCGGCCGGTGCATCGAAGGCCTCGCGGGCCAGGGCATACAGGTCTTCGGCGCCTTTGCACTGGGCGGCGCGCGGTTCCAGGGTGTCGCGGGTGGCCATGTCGATTCTCCTGCTCGATCTGGGAAAACCGGGATTTTAACGGCCCGCCCCGGCCGGGGCCGTTAGCGATTTTTATCGCTGGATAAAAAAACCTGCGAGTCCTGTCCGCCTCGTCATACCGTGAAAATCGGCGTAGCCGATCACGAAACTCCCCTCTCCCGCAAGCGGGAGAGGGGTTGGGGGTGAGGGACCGTTCATGACCGGCACAACCGTTTTCATCGGCAGGGGCGGCCGATCGGCCATGAACGGTCAGGCTCACAAGACATAGCGTGCCAGGTCCTCGCTCGCCGCCAGGCCGGCCAGGCGCTGGTCGACATAGGCCGCATCGATGACGATGGTCTCGCCGGAGCGCCGGTCGGCCTCGAAGGATAGGTCGTCGAGCAGCCGCTCCATCACCGTGTACAACCGGCGTGCGCCGATGTTCTCGGTGCGCTCGTTGACCGTCCAGGCGATCTCGGCGATGCGCCGAATGGCCTCGGGGGTGAATTCGAGCCTGACCCCCTCGGTCGCGAGCAGCGCCTGATACTGGTGCGTGAGGCAGGCGTCGGTCTGGGTCAGGATGCGCTCGAAGTCGGCCACGGTGAGACTCTGCAACTCCACCCGGATGGGGAAACGTCCCTGCAGCTCGGGGATGAGGTCCGAAGGTTTCGAGAGGTGGAAGGCCCCGCTGGCGATGAACAGGATGTGGTCGGTCTTGACCATGCCGTACTTGGTGGACACCGTCGCCCCCTCCACCAGGGGCAGCAGGTCGCGCTGCACACCCTGGCGCGACACGTCCGGCCCATGGGTGTCGCCGCGTGCGGCGATCTTGTCGATCTCGTCGAGGAAGACGATGCCGTTTTGCTCCAGGTTACGCATGGCCTCGGCCTTCAGTTCCTCCTCGTTGACGAGCTTGCCCGCCTCCTCGTCGGTGAGAATCTGCATCGCCTCGCGGATCTTGAGCTTCTTGCGGCGCGTGCGCCGCCCGCCCAGGTTCTGGAACACCCCCTGTAGCTGGGTGGTGAGCTCCTCCATGCCGGGCGGGGCGAAGATCTCCATGGTTGGGGCAGGGGTGGCGAGGTCGAGCTCGATCTCCTTGTCGTCGAGGCTGCCTTCGCGCAGC
>JBKBRS010000011.1:15694-24853 GCA_046292095.1 Thiobacillaceae bacterium | reverse complement strand
CTGCGCTGCGACGCGAATATCGTGGTGGAGACCGGCACGGCGCGCGACCCGCACCAGATCGCCGCCCTGATCGGCTACGGCGCCACCGCCGTCTATCCCTATCTCGCCTACCAGTCCATTTTGCAAATGGTGCGCTCGGGCGAGATCAAGTTGCCGGCGACCAAGGCCTTGGCCAATTACCGTAAGGGCATCGACAAGGGGCTCTTGAAGGTGATGTCCAAGATGGGCATCTCGGCCATCTCCAGCTACCGCGGGGCGCAGCTCTTCGAGATCGTCGGCATGCACGAGGAGGTGGTGAATCTGTGCTTCAAGGGGACGATCTCGCGCATCTCCGGCGCCAATTTCGCCGATTTCGAGGCCGACCAAAAGCGGCTGGCGCGCGCCGCCTTCAACCCGCTCAGACCCATCCCGGCCGGGGGGCTGCTCAAGTTCATCTACGGCGGCGAGTTCCACGCCTACAACCCGGACGTGGTGCAGGGGCTGCAGCGCGCCGTGCAGACCAGCTCCTACGAGGCCTACAAACAGTATGCCGACATCGTCAACAACCGGCCGGTGGCCATGCTGCGCGACCTGATGCGGCTCAAGACCTTGCCTGAGCCCATCCCCCTCGAAGAGGTGGAGCCAGTCGAGTCCATCCTCAAGCGCTTCGACTCGGCGGGCATGTCCCTGGGGGCGCTGTCGCCCGAGGCGCACGAGGCACTGGCCGAGGGCATGAACCGCATCGGCGGGCGTTCCAACTCGGGCGAAGGCGGCGAGGACCCGGCGCGCTACGGCACCGAGAAGATGTCCAAGATCAAGCAGGTGGCCAGCGGCCGTTTCGGCGTCACCCCGCACTATCTGGTCAACGCCGAGGTCTTGCAGATCAAGATCGCCCAGGGGGCCAAGCCGGGCGAGGGGGGGCAGTTGCCGGGCCACAAGGTCTCCGAGCTGATCGCCCGGCTGCGCTGCACCAAGCCCGGCATCTCGCTGATCTCGCCGCCGCCGCACCATGACATCTATTCCATCGAGGACCTGGCGCAGCTCATCTTCGACCTGAAACAGGTCAACCCGCAGGCCCTGGTCTCCGTGAAGCTGGTGGCCGAACCGGGCGTGGGCACGGTGGCCGCCGGCGTGGCCAAGGCCTACGCCGATCTGATCACCATCTCCGGCTATGACGGCGGCACGGGGGCGAGTCCGCTGACCAGCGTCAAGTACGCCGGCACGCCCTGGGAGCTGGGGCTGAGCGAGGCGCAGCAGGTCCTGCGCGCCAACGGGCTCAGGGGCCGCGTGCGCGTGCAGACCGACGGGGGGCTCAAGACCGGGCTCGACGTGGTCAAGGCGGCCATCCTCGGGGCGGAGAGCTTCGGCTTCGGCACCGCGCCGATGATCGCCCTGGGCTGCAAATACCTGCGCATCTGCCACCTGAACAATTGCGCCACCGGGGTCGCCACCCAGGATGCGAGGCTTAGGCGCGAGCATTTCATCGGACTACCCGACATGGTGGTTAACTTCTTCACCTTCGTCGCCATGGAGACGCGCGAGTGGATGGCCCGGCTGGGGGTGCGCCGCTTCGAGGAGCTTATCGGCCGCACCGATCTGATCGAGCTTTTGCCCGGCGAGACCGAAAAGCAGCAACGTCTCAGGCTCGATCTCTTGCTTTCCCAGGGGGGCATTCCGGATGATGAGCCGCGCTATTGCGTGCAAGACGCCAACCCCTCCTTCGACAAGGGCGAGCTGGCCGAGAGAATGCTGCGTGATGCCCTGCCTGGCATCCGGGCCAAGACGCCGCAGCGGCTGGAATACCGCATCCGTAACGTCAACCGCTCTATCGGCGCGCGCCTGTCGGGCGAGATCGCCCGCATCCACGGCGCCGAGGGTCTGCCCGACGACTGTCTGCATATCCGGTTCACCGGCAGCGCCGGCCAGAGCTTTGGCGTGTGGAACCACCGGGGGCTCACGCTGGAGCTGGAGGGCGATGCCAACGACTATGTGGGCAAGGGCATGGCCGGCGGCCGCATCATCATCTATCCGCCCAAGGGTTCGGCCTTCGATGCGCACAAGGCCATCATCGTCGGCAACACCTGCCTGTACGGCGCCACGGGCGGCGAGTTCTACGCCGCCGGCTGCGCCGGCGAGCGCTTCGGCGTGCGCAACTCCGGCGCCCAGGCGGTGATCGAAGGGGTGGGCGAGCATTGCTGCGAATATATGACCGGCGGTCACATCGTCGTGCTGGGCATGACGGGCCTGAATTTCGGCGCCGGCATGACCGGCGGCTTCGCCCTGGTCTTCGACGAGGACGGCCAGTTCGTGCACCGCCTGAACAACGAGCTGGTGGACATGAACCCGATCAACGACGAGAAGACCGACGAGTACCGCAGCTTCCTGCGTGAGCGGCTGGAGAAGCACCTGCTCTACACGGGCAGCGCGCGCGCCCGCTGGATGCTGGAGAACTTCGATGAGGTGGTGGACCGTTTCTGGCTGGTCAAGCCCAAGGCGCTCAGCCTGGACAGCCTGTTGAAGGATTGATGCCATGTCCGATGTCTTCCAGTTCCTCAACATTCCCCGCCGCGACGGGGCCAAGCCCCCAGCCGGAATCCGTCCCTGACACTAGATGGCCTATTTCGAGGAGCGCGCCGCATGCTGCAACTGAAAATAGTCTATTGGAAGTCGGATCGTTTCTGGGTGGGCAAGTTGCTGGAACACCCGGAGATCATGAGCCAGGGCGAGACGCTCGAGGAACTGGAAGAAAACCTCAAGGACGCCTATCTGAGCATGGTCATGGAGGACGTCCCCGCGCGATATGAGGTCAAAGAGATCGTGGTGTGAAGCGCGCTGAGCTGATCCGGCAGTTGGTCGAGGCCGGTTGTGTATTCCTGCGGCACGGCGGCCGCCACGACATCTATCTCAATCCGAAGACCGGTCAAAAACAGCCGATCCCACGCCACAACGAGATCGACGAGCGCCTGGCAAAACACATCCAGAAATATCTGGGCATCAAAGAGTGAAAGGAATGCACATGTCCGATGTCTTCCAGTTCCTCAACATTCCCCGCCGCGACGGGGCCAAGACCCCTGCCGACATCCGCCGGCGGGAGTTCCGCGAGATCTACGCGCAGATGGACGCCGACCAGGCGCGCGAGCAGGCAGGGCGTTGTCTTGCCTGCGGCAACCCTTACTGCGAGTGGAAGTGTCCGGTGCACAACTACATCCCCAACTGGCTGAAGCTGGTGGAGGAGGGGCGGCTTTTCGAGGCGGCCGAGCTGTCGCACCAGACCAACTCCCTGCCCGAGGTCTGCGGGCGGGTCTGTCCGCAGGACCGTCTGTGCGAGGGGGCCTGCACGCTCAACTCGGGCTTCGGCGCGGTGACCATCGGCCAGATCGAGCGCTATATCTCCGAGACCGCCTTCGCCCAGGGCTGGCGGCCGGACACGCGCGCGGTCGTGCCCACGGGCAAGCGGGTGGCCGTGGTCGGGGCGGGGCCGGCAGGGTTGGCCTGCGCCGACGTGCTGGTGCGCAATGGAGTGCAGCCCGTGGTCTATGACCGCTACGAGGAGATCGGCGGCCTGCTCACCTTCGGCATCCCCGAGTTCAAGATGGAGAAATGGGTCATGCGCCGGCGCCGTGAGATCTTCGAGGGCATGGGCATCGAATTCCGCTTGAACTGCGAGGTCGGCCGGGACATCCCCTTCCAGCGCCTGGTCGACGAGTACGACGCCGTCTTCCTGGGCATGGGCACCTACACCTACATGAAGGGCGGTTTCCCTGGCGAGGACCTGCCCGGCGTCATCCCGGCGCTCGACTACCTCATCTCCAATGTCCGCCACTGCCTGGGCCTGGAAAAACCGGGCGAACCTTTCATCGACATGAAGGGCCAGCGCGTGGTGGTGCTGGGCGGTGGCGACACAGCCATGGACTGCAACCGCACCGCCATCCGCCAGGGGGCGGTGAGCGTCACCTGCGCCTACCGCCGCGACGAGGCCAACATGCCGGGCTCCAAGCGCGAGGTGGCCAACGCCAAGGAGGAGGGCGTGCAGTTCCTGTGGAACCGGCAGCCAGTCGCGGTGCTGGGTGAGGGCAAGGTCGAGGCGATCAAGCTGGTGACCACCGAGCTGGGGCCGCCCGATGCGCGCGGCCGGCGCACGCCGGTCGTGGTCGAGGGCTCCGAGGAGGTGATCCCCTGCGACCGCGTCATCGTCGCCTTCGGCTTCCGCCCCAACCCGCAGCCCTGGTTCGCGGACTTCGGCATCGCCACCGACGCGGCCGGACGTGTGATCGCCCGGGGTCAGCGCTACGCCTACCAGACCGCCAATCCCAAGGTCTTCGCCGGCGGCGACATGGTGCGCGGCTCCGATCTGGTGGTCACCGCCGTGTGGGAGGGGCGTGAGGCGGCCAAGGGCATGCTCGAGTTCCTCGGCGTGTGGTGAGCAAATTGCGGGTGAAGATTTCCGTCACGCACCCCGATGGGCTGCGGCGCGCCCGCGCAGGCGCCTGCCGCCTGTCTCCATGGGGGACTGGCGGCGGGTCGCCGCTGGCCTCGCGCCGGCATCGAGCGATGCAGCTTGTCGCCGGGCCGTAGCCAACGGCGTGCAACGCGGCCGATCGACTGGCCTTAAGCCTATGCCGCGCTCAGCGACCGAGGCGGGCGAAAAGAAAAAACTCGCGGTTGCCGTCGGCCCCCGTGATGGGGCTCGGGAACCAGTCCATGGGTTCTAGGCCGTTGGCGGCGCAGGCCGAGTGCAGCTGGGTCTTGACCGTGTCATACAGGCGGCTGTCGCGCACGATCCCCCTTTTATCCCGGGCTCGGGGCCCCAGCTCGAACTGTGGCTTGACCAGGAGGAGCAGGTGACCCGCGGGCGCGAGCAACGGAGGCAGTCGGGGCAGGATCAGCGTCAGGGAGATGAACGAGAGGTCGGCGACGATGAGGTCGAAGCCCTCAACCGGGCGGTTAGGACCCAGGAGTTCCGCCGACAGATGGCGGGCGTTCACCCCTTCCAGGCAGACGACGCGGGCATCGGCACGCAGCCGGGGGTGCAGCTGCCCGTGCCCCACGTCCACCCCGACCACCCTCGCCGCGCCCGCCTGCACGAGGCAATCGGTGAAGCCGCCGGTGGACTGACCCACGTCGAGACAGGTCAGGCCGGCGACTGCGAGGCCGGTGTGGGCGAGCGCCCCGGCGAGCTTCTGGCCGCCGCGCGAGACGAAGCGGTCGTCGCTGCCAGGCAAAAGATCGAGTGGCGTATCCTCGGGCAGATCGAGGCTCGCTTTGGTCACGGTCTGCCAGACGCGGCCGTCGCGGCCGGCCTGCTCGAAGCGCACGCGGCCGGCCTCGATCAGGCGCTGGGCCGCCGTGCGCGAGGGCGCCAGCCCGCGCCGCGCAAGGAGCTGGTCAGCCCGCATGACGCCGTTACCGAGAAAATCGGCGCAGCCGATCACGACGCTCCCCTCCACCGCAGGCGGGGGAGGGGTTGGGGGTGAGGGAAACGTTCATGGCCGGCAGGCGTGTTTTCATGAGCGGGGGCGGCTACGGCCATGAACGGTTGGTGCCGCGGGCAGGCCCTCATGCCATGGCGAAGGCGACGAAGGCCACCTCGTCGCCGGGCTTGACCGGGGTGTCGGGCTCGGCGAACTGCTTGTTGACCGTGATCTTCAAGGTGGGCCTGGGATTGGCGAAGACCTGGCTCCAGGCATCGCCGCGCCGGGCGAGGTGCTGGGTGAGCTGGGCGATGTTCTTGACGGTGAGGGGCAGGAACATGTACTCGCTGTCACGGCCGAGCAGCTCCACCAGGTGGCCGAAATAGAGGATGGTGATCTGTTGGCTCATGGCATGTCGCTCCGTTAGCGTGATTGCCGCAGAAGCGGCTCTTCAAACGCCCTCTCCCATCGGGAGAGGAGTTAGGGGTGAAGGATACGGACATAGCGCTTGCATCCTTGGGGGCGGCTTAGGCCAGGTCCGTAGCCGTGAAAGCTGCGAATGGTCGAGTCCTCCGACCGGGCCGAACCGACCACCCAAACCGCCGCGGCAGGCAGCCCGCTTGCGGGCCGAACCCCAAAGCCTTGCCACCGATGGTAGGAGGCCCGCTTGCGGGCCGAATCCAAGGCCGAACCCGAACAACGCGCCGCATGTGGTCTGTGATTCGCGCCGCAAGCGGCGCTCTTACCAGACCGAGCCTGACCACACAAGCCGCCACGGCAGGCAGCCCGCTTGCGGGCCGAGCCCCAAAGCCCCGCCACCGATGGTAGGAGGTCCGCCTCCGGGCCGAACCGGTTTGCCGTAGCGATGTTGCCCGCAGGCGGCGGTCTGTGATTCGCGCCGCACGCGGCGCTCCTACCGGACCGAACTCGAGGTGCGGGCCGCTTTGGACGGGGCCGCTCAAGGCTAAAACCGACAAACGTTTCGCGACCTCTCGCCGCACGTCTTCCTCCTCATAAGACGCCCCTTTCGCCTCGGCATTCATGCTGAGGGGCGAACGATACGATCAGGATGGTCAGGGCGCCCATTCTAGCCCAGCGAGGCGGGCTATAATCGTCGAGTCATGTCGGCCAATCCCCGCCTCGAAGAACCCGAGCGTATAAACCCCCTACTGGCGGGGCTCAACCCCGAGCAGCGGGCGGCGGTGACCGCGCCGGGCTCGGCCCTGGTCCTGGCTGGGGCGGGCTCGGGCAAGACGCGGGTCCTCACCACCCGCATCGCCTGGCTGATCGCCACTGGCCAGGTCTCGCCCATGGGGGTGCTCGCCGTCACCTTCACCAACAAGGCGGCGCGCGAGATGCTCACGCGCCTGAGCGCACTGCTGCCCATCAACACCCGCGGCATGTGGGTGGGGACCTTCCACGGCCTGTGCAACCGTCTGCTGCGCTTGCACCACCGCGAGGCGGGGCTGCCGCAGCTGTTCCAAATCCTCGACGCGCAGGACCAGCTCGCCGCCATCAAGCGCCTGCTCAAGGGCCTGAATGTGGACACCGAACGTTATGAGCCGCGCAAGGTCCAGGCCTTCATCAACGCCAACAAGGAAGCGGGTCTGCGCCCCGAGGCGATGGAGGCCTGGGACCCCTACAGCCGGCGTCTCGTCGAGCTCTATGGCGAGTACGAGGCCCTGTGCCGGCGCGAGGGGGTGGTGGACTTCGCCGAGCTTCTGCTGCGCGCGGTCGAGCTTCTGAGCCGCAATGCGTTGTTGCGCGACCACTACCAGGCGCGCTTCCGCCATATCCTGGTGGATGAGTTCCAGGACACCAGCACCTTGCAGTACCGCTGGCTGAAACTGCTGAAAGGGCCCGATAGCGCCCTGTTTGCGGTGGGCGACGACGACCAGTCGATCTACGCCTTCCGCGGGGCGAACGTCGGCAACATGGCGAGCATCATGCAGGACCTGGGGCTTACGACACCGCTCAAGCTCACCCAGAACTACCGCTCGCTCGCCACCATCCTCGATGCGGCCAACGCGCTGATCGCCCACAACCGCAAGCGTCTGGGCAAGGACCTCTGGACCACGCAAGGCAGAGGCGAGCCGATCCGCCATTTCGAGGCCTTGGACGACGCCGAAGAGGCGAGCTTCGTCGCCGAGACGATACAGGGGCTCAAACGCGACGGGCACGATTATGGGGAACTCGCCGTGCTCTATCGTTCGAACGCCCAGTCGCGGGCCATCGAGCATGCCCTGTTCTCCGCCGGCATCCCCTACCGGGTCTATGGCGGGCAGCGCTTCTTCGAGCGCGCCGAGATCAAGCATGCCCTGGCCTATCTGCGCCTCGTCGCCAACCCGGACGACGATGGCGCCTTGCTGCGGGTGGTGAATTTCCCCACCCGCGGGGTAGGGGCGCGTACCCTCGAGACGCTGGATGCCGCCGCGCGCGCTCGCGGCACCAGCCTTTGGGCCGCGGCCTGTGCCAGCGGTGGCAAGAACAAGGGCTTGAGCGCCTTCGTCGGGCTGATCGAAGGGCTGCGCGCCGAGACCCAGAATCTTCCGCTCGCCGAGGTGGTGGCGGCGGTGGTCGAGCGTTCGGGCCTCATCGCCTACTATCAGGGCGAGCGTGATGGCGAGGACCGCATCGAAAACCTGCGAGAACTGACCAATGCCGCCATCGCCTTCGCGGTCGAGTCCGACAGCCAGGACCTGGCGGCATTTCTGGCCCATGCCGCACTGGAGGCAGGCGAGCACGAGGCCGCCGCCCATCAGGACGCGGTGCAGCTGATGACCGTACACGCCGCCAAGGGGCTGGAGTTTCACACCGTCTTCATCACCGGCCTGGAGGAGGGGCTCTTCCCGCACGAGCAGGCGCTGACCGCGCCAGACGGCCTGGAGGAGGAGCGGCGGCTGATGTATGTGGCGATCACGCGGGCGCGGCGTCGGCTTTATCTGACCCATGCGCAAAGCCGCATGTTGCACGGACAGCCGCGTTATGGACTGCCCTCGCGCTTCCTGGACGAGATCCCGGCAGGGCTGATCCAGTCCCTGCGTCGCCGGCCCGGTCTCGCGGCGGCATACGCGCATGAGGCGAGGCCCGCGCGGCTGAACGAGGCCCACCAGCGCTACCCCTATGCCATCGGCAGTCGGGTGAGGCACGCGCGCTATGGCGAGGGGGTGGTGGCCGGCTATCAGGGGGCAGGGCCGGAGGCGGAGATCCGCGTGAGCTTTCCCAAGGTCGGCGACAAGTGGTTCATCCTCGAATATGCCAATCTGACCGCGTGCTGAGGGTAGCACCGGCTGGCCGCGGCAGCCCGTCGCGGGGTAGGGCGTGAGCGCGCCAGCCTTGATCCTCAAACCCGGGCGCGAGAAGTCGCTCAAGCGCCGCCACCCCTGGGTCTATGACGGGGCGGTGGCGCGCGTCCTGGGCGAGCCGGCGGCCGGCGAGACGGTGGCGGTGAGGAGCGCCGCTGGGGGCTTTCTCGCCTGGGCCGCCTACAACCCCGCCTCGCGTATCGCTGCGCGGGTCTTGAGCTGGCACGAGGCGGAGGCCGTCGATGCCGCGTTCTTCGCCCGCCGCATCGATGCCGCGCTCGCCTATCGGGCATCCCTGCAAATCGACAGCGATGCCCAGCGGCTGATCTACGGCGAAGCGGACGGACTGCCCGGCGTGGTGCTCGACCGCTATGCCGACGTGTTGGTGCTACAGCTGACCACGGCCGGCGCCGAGCGATGGCGTGAGGTGCTCGTGGGGCTGATTGCCGAGCGGCTGCCCCACT
>JBKBRS010000011.1:0-15596 GCA_046292095.1 Thiobacillaceae bacterium | reverse complement strand
TCACCATCCACGAGGCAGGGCTCAGGTTCCAGGTCGATGTGGTGCGCGGGCACAAGACCGGCTTCTATCTGGACCAGCGCGACAACCGCCGTATCGTCGCCGCACGGGCCGCCGGGCGCGATGTGCTCAACTGCTTCGCCTACACCGGCGCCTTCGGCATCCATGCCCTGGCGGTAGGCGCCCGCTCGGTGTTGTCCATCGACAGTTCGGCCGAGGCCTTGGCGCAGGCACGCTCGCATGTGGAACTCAACGCCCTCGATGCCAGCCGCTGTGAATGGCGCACGGCGGATGCATTCCAGGAACTGCGCCGGCTGCGTGATGCCGGCCGCCGTTTCGGGCTCATCGTCCTCGACCCGCCCAAGTTTGCCCCCACCCACCAGATGGCCGAGAAGGCGGCGCGCGGCTACAAGGACATCAATCTGAACGCGATGAAGCTGCTCGCCCCTGGCGGTTGGCTGGCGACCTTTTCCTGCTCCGGCGGGGTGAGCGCCGAGCTGTTCCAGAAGATCGTCGCCGGCGCCGCCTGGGATGCCGGGGTGCGGCTGCGCCTGTACGCGCGGCTTGGCCAGGCGCCGGACCACCCGATCGACCTGGATTATCCCGAAGGGGAGTATCTCAAGGGACTGCTCCTCAAGCGGGCGGATTGAGGCATGGACAAGACCGCACAGGGCGCACACGCCGAGCAGCGCGCCGCCGCCTACCTCAAGGCGCGCGGGCTCAAGCTGGTGGCGCGCAACTGGCGTTGCCGCTTCGGCGAGATCGATCTCATCCTGCAAGAGGGCGCCACCCTCGTCTTCGTCGAGGTTCGCGCCCGGCGCGGCGCGGATTTCGGCGGGGCGGCGCAGAGCATCACCGCCGCCAAGCGCGCGCGGCTCACTCGCACGGCCGAGGCCTATCTGGCGCAGACCGGCCACCGCGGCCCTTGTCGCTTCGATGCCATCCTGATCGAGGGCGAGCGGCTTACCTGGCTGCGCGATGCCTTCGCTGCCGAGGGGTAGCCGGTATAATTCCAAAAACCGCCGTTGACCGCTCTTTATTGTTCGTAACCGATCAAGGACGCATTTTCCGTGGGCCGCCCTCGCCCGGGAGCCCTGGGTTCGGCCCGCAAGCGGGCCTCCTACTTCGACGGTTGGAACGTGTAGGAGCGCCGCGTGCGGCGCGAACCGACCGACACCCCCGGTAGGCGCGCCGCTTGCGGCGCGAATGACGGATCGCATGCCGTGCGACGCGTGGATTCGACGTGCGGTTCGGCCCGCAAGCGGGCCTCCTACCTCGACGGTTGGAACGGGTAGGAGCGCCGCGTGCGGCGCGAACCAGCAGACCATCCCCCTGGTAGGAGCGCCACGTGCGGCGCAAATCACAGACCGCCACTCGCGGGCAACATCGCCACGGCGAACCGGTTCGGCCCGCAAGCGGACCTCCTACCATCGGTGGCAGGGGTTGGGTTCGGCCCGCAAGCGGGCTGGTGGCGAAAGATGCGCTTAAACCGTTTTTCGGGCCCCTTCGACTGCGGTTTTTAGGATAATCCCTGCATGGACCTGACCGATCACTTGCAGCAGCAGCTCACCGACGCCATCGCCGTGCAGGAGGCGGTGCTGGAGGGCATGGTCGAGCCCCTCGTCCTCGCAGTCGAGCGCCTGCTGCGCTGTCTCATGGCCGACGGCAAGATCCTCGCCTGTGGCAATGGCGCCGGCGCCGCTCTGGCGCAACTGTTCGCCGCCAGCCTGGTGCATCGTTTCGAGGCAGAGCGGCCGGGGCTGGCGGCGCTCAGTCTGACGGCCGATGCCGCCATCACCAGCGGGATTGCCAATAGCGCTGGGCAGGACCGGGTCTATGCCCGCCAGATCGAGGCCTTGGGTGCACCCGGCGATCTGTTGCTACTGGTGAGCGACGACGGCGAGGATGCGAGCCTGCTCGCGGCGCTCGAGGCTGCGCAGGACAAGGACCTGGGCGTGATCGCTCTCACCGGCCACGACGGCGGACGTCTGGCCGAGGCCCTGCGCGAGGAGGACATCCTGCTTTGTGTGCCGGCGCACACCCCGGCGCGCATCCACGAGGCCCAGCTGCTCGTGCTGGACGGTTTGTGCGAGGGTATCGATTTTTCACTGTTGGGAGCCTGAAGATGACCAAGCATCGTCTCATCACCCTGCTCGGCCTGCTCGCCGCGTTGCCGCTCGCGGGCTGCGTGCCGGTGGTGGCCACCGGCGTTGGCGTCGGCGCCATGATGGCCGACGACCGCCGCTCCGCCGGCGTGTACATCGAGGACGAGGAGATCGAGTTGCGTGCCGCCAGCCGCCTGCGCGAGGCCAAGCTCGACGGCGTGCGCGCCAGCTTCACGAGTTTCAACCGGCGCCTGCTCATCACCGGCGAGGCCGCGACCGATGCCCTGAAAGCGCGGGTGGGCGAGATCGGCGGCGGCGTGCCGGGGGTAAAAGAGGTCTTCAACGAGATGGCCATTGCCGGCCCGATCGGCTTTGCCGCCCGCAGCAACGACGCCTACCTCACCACCAAGGTCAAGGCCCGCCTGTTCGACGACAACCGGATCAATGCCAACCATGTGAAGGTGGTGACTTCCAACGGCGTGGTCTATCTGATGGGGCTCGTCAAGCGAGCCGAGGCCGACGTCGCCGCCGAGATCGCCGCCCGCACCAGCGGCGTGCAGCGGGTGGTCAAGGTGTTCGAGTATCTGGACTGAGCCGGTGTCATGGACGAGCGGCGCAAGCCGCGACCTCCAGAGCGCCTGACCAACCCTGCGCGGTCGCGACTCTCGTCGCGCCTACCCGCCGCACCTACTGGCTGATGAGCTGGTCGGAGCGGGTGAAGGTCCAGGTGCGGGTGATGCCGAGGATGTCCACCTTGGCGCGCATCTCCTCCGGGAAGGGGGCGAAGGGCGCGGCCATCTCCACGATCTTGACCGCAGCGGCGTCCAGGATGCGGGAGCCGGAGGAGCGGTCGATCTGTACCGACTCCACCGTGCCGTCGGCATTGATCGACACCGTGAGCACCAGGGAGCCATAGAGCTTGTTGCGCCGCGCCGCCTCGGGGTAGTTGAGGTTGCCGATGCGCTCGACCTTGAGCCGCCAGTCTTCGACGTAACGGGCGAAGGTGAACTCCACCGCGCGGGCGCCGACGAACATGCGCCGCGGCCGCTTCTGGTAGGCATCCCACTGCTGGTCGATGCGCGCGGCCAGACGCGCCATCTCCAGGCTGCGCGCGGCGAGGTCCTGCGGCGTCGATGTCGGCGTGGGCGGCTGCGTCTTCGGCTCGTGCTCGGGCCGCGCCTCGGCCACGGCGTAATCGGACTTGAGCCGATCGATGAGCGCTTGGGCCTGCTGTTCCAAGGCCTTTACGCGCGCTTCGGCCTCGGTGGCGGCGATGCTGTCCTCGGGGCTTGCCGGCAGGGGGCTCGATGCCTGGCGCGCCGCCTCGACCGTGCCGCCGCCGTCCAGGTTGACTTGGGCGAGCGCCTCCGGGTTGAGCGGGCGGGTCTCGGTGCGGGCGTTGACCAGGATGACGTCGAGCGGCTTGAACGGCGGCTCGAACAGCCTGGGGTTGACGCCCAGCGGGGTCATGCTGAAGATCACCACCACATGCAGGATGGCGGAGACCAGGACGGCATTGGTCATGTTGGACACCGCCAGGGCGAGGAACTCGCCGGTGGCCTGACCAAATGCCCGCAGCCGGGCGACGAGGCCTTCGGGCCCGCGCCGGCCCTGGGGCGGCATGCCGTAGATGTGCACTACGGCGCGCTCTGGGGGCCGAGCAGGGCGACGAAACGGCAGACGCATTCGTTGTTGAGCAGGTCGATCTCATCCGGCGCCACCCGCAGGCGGTCGCCGGGGTTGAGGGTGGGCGCGCCGACGACCCGGGTGACCAGGGGCAGCCCATCCAGCCGGATCAGGTTCTCCTTGAGCACGACGGCCTCCATCTGCTCGACCCCCTCTTGGATCAGCCAGCGCAGGCACCAATAGCGCTCCATGCGCCGCTGGAATTCGGCATAGGCGTCGTAGGCCAGTTCGAAGTCGCGCACCGCCGCCATCAGCGCGGTGTCGTTACCGGTGTACACCGGCGGCGCCCCCTGCGCGGCGGCGAGGATCTGGCGCTGGTTGATGAGGTCCACGTAGCGCCGCAGCGGCGAGGTGGACCAGGTGTAGCACGCCACCCCAAGACCCTCGTGCGGGGCGGGCTTGAGCGACATGCGCACCTTGCCCTGCCCCTGTACCCGGTAGACCGCGGCCACGCCGCGCTCGGCGAGCCACGCCCCCCAGCGGCTGTTGGCCAGGATCATGAGTTCGGAGACCACGCGGTCGATCGGATTGCCGCGCAGCCGCGGGGTGATGCGCACGCGGTCGTTCTCCACGCGGAAGACGTAGTCGACGCGGCCGGGGGTCTCCACCTCGCCGCGCTGGTCCTTGAGGTGGCAGGCGAAGCCCCACAGCCACTCGAGTTCACGGCGGAAGGGGTAATCCGGTCCGCCAGCGCCGATCGTCTCCGGGTTGAACAGCGGCTCCAGGGTCTCGTGGCGCAGGTTGGCGGCGATGCGCACGCAGTCGGCCTGGGTGCTGAGGCTGCGGATGGCGTAGTCCGGCCCGACCTCGACGTAGAGGGACAGGGCGGGACAGTCGCGGTTTTCCGCCAGGGTGTAGCGATCGACCAAGTCCTCGGGCAGCATGGTGATCTTGCCGCAAGGCATGTAGACCGTGGACAGGCGCTGGGCAGCCACGCGGTCGAGGTCGGAGCCGGGGGCGATGCCCAGCGCCGGGGCGGCGATGTGGATGCCGACGCGCACCGAGCCGTCCGGGCGGAAGATCACCGAGAAGGCGTCGTCGATCTCGGTGGTGGCGGCATCGTCGATGCTGAAGGCGGGCGCATCCGCCGCCGGTAGCGGCGGCGGCGGGGGTGGGGGGCTGAGCGCGGGGAAGCCCGTGCCGCGCGGGAAGTGGCTGAGCAGGAAGGCCTGCAGGTGGTATTCGTGGCTCGAGGGGATGGCGCCACAGCGGTCCATCAGGGCCACCGGGGTGAGCCCCGTGGCGGCGCAGGCGTCGGTAAGCGCCTTGTATTCCAGGCTGTTCTTGTCCGGCTGGTGCAGCAGTTGGAAGACCTTGCCGCGCAGGGCCTCGGGCAGCTCGCCGCGCGTGAGTGCCGCCGCCCATTCGGCCCGCTGGGCGGCTTCGCGCGCCTTGCGCTCGACCGCCGCCTTGGCCGCCGCCAGGGTGTCGGCCGGGGCCGCCTTGTAGCGGCCCTTGCCCTTTTTGTAGAAGTAGATCGGCGCGCCGTGCAGGCGCAGCAGCACCGCCGCCGCCTGGGGTGCGCCGGGCGTGCCGCCGTAATATTCCGCCGCCAGGCTCTGGAAGTCGAACTCCGCCTCGCCCGCCACCTCCCAGAGGAAGTCGAGATCGATCTCCTCGGCCAGCCGCCGCGCCTGCTCCAGGGTCTCGCCGGGTGGTGGCGCGTTGTAGCGCAGCAGCACGTGCCCGGCCTTCACCTTGGTGCGCCGGCCGTGCTGTGACTCCACCTGCAGCGAGCTGTCGTGCTCGGACAGGATGGTGCCGGCCTTGATCTCGCCGTCTTCCTCGTAGAGCAGGTACATGCGGCGGGGCTCAGAAGGCCAGGATGGCGGGGATGAACTCGGCGAAGCGGGTGAACCCGTGGTCACCCCCCTCGAGCAGGTGTTGCACGGCGCCCGCATAGTAGGCGGCGGCCTCGCGCCAGTCGAGCAGCTCATCCCCCTTTTCGACCAGCAGCAGATAGCGCTCCGGCCGGGTCGGCCGGTCGATGTGCAGTGCCTTGAGCTCGGCCAGGTGCGTCTCGGTGAACCGGTATTCCGAGCCGTCGTGCCAGTTCTTTTGCATCTTGCCGACCTCACCGGCCAATTTCTCGTGGCAGGCCACGCAGGGGTTGATCAGCACCGCCTTGAGGCCGTGCCGTTCGGCGAGCCAAGTGGCGTAATGGCCGCCGAGCGAGCTGCCGATCAGCTTGGCCGGTCCCCGGCTCGCCCGGATCAGGGCCTCCAGCTGGGCGATGGCCTCGCTCGGGCGCGGCGACAGGTCGGGACAGGCATAGGCCTCGGCCAGCCCGCGCGCCGCCATCCAGGACTGGAGTTCCCTTGCCTTGCCGGAGCGCGAAGAGCTGTTGAAACCGTGGATGTAGATGAGCATGGGCTGGGCACTAGCGGTGACGAAATCCAACTTGCCGTGTCAGTGGGCGCGTCGATGGCCGCGAATTTCGCTGCTACCGGCTATTTTAGCGACCTTCGCCAGCGGCCGCCTGAGTCAGCCAAAGGGTGAGATCGTCGATCACCTGATTGGCGGCGCGCCCCATCGCGTCGGCAGCGCCCTGGGCGTCGTGTGTCGCGGCCGGCGCCTGGCCGACGAACATGCGCCGGGCGACGAGCCGCGCATCGCTGCGGCGCACCAGCTCGGCCTCGACGATCAACAAGGCCACCCCAGGCGGGGTACTGGCGTCATGATAGAAGTCGACGAGCCGAGTGTTGAGCTGATAGTCGCCGCGTACCCCACCGCCCAACGGCGAGACCACCTCGAAGGCGCGCGCCGCCTCCAGCCGTTGGCGGATGAGCCAGGTCAGGCGCTTGGCCGGGGGCTCGCTCCAGCGGGCGAACTGGTAGTAGGTGCGGGTGCCCGGACTGCGGCTGAAGACCAGGTTGCTCGTCTGGTAGAGCCCCGGCGCGTCCATCTCGCGCACAAGCAGGGCGCCGGCGAGGGTGCGCGGGGCCGGCACGATCGGCCCCGGATCGATCAGGACGTGATAGGTGACCGGCTGGCCGGGCGAGGGCAGGCGCACGCAGCCAGCGAGTAGGAAACCGGCGAGCAGAGATAGGGCGGCGCGGCGATTCATGGCCGCACCTCGCCGGGCCCCAGCTCCTCGCGCAGCGGGCCGTAGAGGATGCGCACGGGATCGGCGAGTCCCCGGCCAGCCGCCTGCAGCGCCTCGCCGGCCTGGCGCAGCGATTGCCCCGTGGCCTCGACCTCCTGGCTGGCCAGATCGGCGGTGAGCTTGAGGCTCACGGCGATGCCGGTGAGCTCGCGCTCCATGCGCGTGAGGCTCGCGCGTGTGGCCTCGAGGGTGGTATCGGCCTCTGCCAGGGTTCGGGTCGCCGCATCCGTCAGCCGCGCCAGCCGCTCGCCGCTGTCGCGCACCACGCTGGTGAAGCGCTCGCCGCTCGCCTGCAGGGTCGCGGCAGCCTGGCGGCTGGCAGCGAGCGTGGCGTTGAGTTCGGGCACGCTCGCGTGCAACGCCCCGCTCAGGGCATGGAGGTTGCGCAGCGTGCCGGCCAGGGCGCGTTGGTTGTCGTCGGAGAGCACGCTGTTCAGCCGCTTCAGGCTCTCATGCCCGGTGCGGCCCAGGTCCTCGATGAGTTCGGCCACCCGGCTCAGGTCCGCCACCCCCTCCTGGATGACAGGAGCGGTCTCGCCGGCCGGCACCCGCATGAGGGGCACGCGGCTTTGCCCGGTGTTGGTGAGGTCCACGGCGGCCAGGCCGGTGAGCAGGTTGCGCGAGATCACCGCCTGGACATCCTCCAACACCGGCGTGCGCCGGTCGACCTCCAGCACCACCCGCACCGTGCCCGGCTGGTCCGGCAGGATGGTGTAGTCCTCCACCCTACCCACCCGGATGCCCTGCATGCGCACGGGGCTGCCGATCTGCAGGCCTTCCAGCGACTGTTTCTGGAAATAGACGACGAATCGCTTGGTCGGCAGCCGCTCACCCGCGCCGGACAGCCAGTACAGCCCCCCCGCCAGGATCAGGAAGAGCGCCACCACCGTGGCGCCGACCCAGACATAGCGTGCTTCGGACTCCATAGCGGCCTCACTGACGCGTCGAGAAATAAGATCGTATCCAGGGATGCGCCTCACGCGCCACCGCCGCGACCGTGCCGTCGGCGATGACCTTGCCCTCGTGCAGCACGATCACCCGGTCGACGAGGTCGTACAAGGTGTCGAGGTCGTGGGTGGTGAGCAGCACGGTGAGGTTGAGGCTCTCGGCCAGGATGCGCAGGGTGCGGTCGAACTCGCGACCGCCGATGGGGTCCAGCCCGGCCGTGGGTTCGTCCAGGAACAAAAGCTCCGGCTCCAGGGCCAGCGCCCGGGCGAGCGCGGCGCGTTTGCGCATGCCGCCGGACAGTTCGCTCGGGCGCCGCTGCGCCGCCTCCAAGGGGAAGCCGGCGAGGCTGAGCTTGAGGTTCACCACCTCGCACAGCAGCTCGGCGGGCAAGCGAAACTGCTCGACGATGGGCGCGGCGACGTTCTCCGCCACGCTCAGATTGGAGAACAGGGCGCCGTCCTGGAACAGCAGGCCAAAGCGGCGGCGCAGATGGTTCAGGGCCGCCTCGTCAAGGCCGGCGAGGTCCTGGCCGAACAGGCGCACTCGGCCCTCGGTGGGGCGCTCGAGACCCGTGAGTTCGCGCAGCAGCACGGTCTTGCCGGTGCCGCTGCCGCCGATCAGGGCGGCCACCTGCCCGCGCGGGATGCTGAAGGACACGCCGTCGTGCACCCAGCGCCCGCCCAAGCGGGTGCGCACCCCCTCGGCCGCGACCACACTCGCCTCTGCATTCGCCGCGGCGGCGGCATGGCTGGCGGCATCCGTTTTTAGATCGCGCGCGGGCGTCAGCGGGGGCATCACTGGATCTCCGGATAGGCCACGGCGAAGGCCGCGTCGATCAGGATCACGGCGACGATGCTGTGCACTACCGTGGCGGTGGTGGCCAGCCCCACGCTGCGCGCGTCGCGCTCGACGGCAAACCCGTTGTGGCAGGCGATCAGCGCAATGGCCAGGGCGAAGACCGGCGTCTTGACGAGGCCGAAGACCACGGTCGCGAGCGGCAGCCGCTCCTGCAACCGGTCGAAGAAGGTGGTCGGCATCACCCCCAGGTGCCAATCGGCCACCAAGGCGGCGCCCAGGATCCCGGCCACGTCGGCCACCGCCGTGAGCAGGGGCAGCATGAGCACGAGGGCGAGGATGCGCGGCAGCACCAGGACCTGCCAGGGTGAGAGCCCTATCACGGCGATGGCGTCGATCTCCTGGTTGACCTTCATGGCGCCCAGGTGCGCGGTGAAGGCGGCGCCCGAGCGGCCCGCGACCAGCACGGCGGTGATGAGCGGGGCCAGCTCGCGGGTGATGGCAAGCCCGACGCCATCGACCACGAAGATGTTGGCGCCGAACTTCTGTACCTGGATGCCCAGCAGGTAGGCGAAGACCACGCCGATCAGCCAGTTCATCATGACGATGATCGGCACCGCCCTGAGGCCCACCATCTCCAGTTGCACAGTGAGCTCACGCCGACGCAAAAGGCCGGGACGCACGAGCAAGCGGGCGAAGGCCTGGGTCGTCTGCCCAAGGAAGGCGAGGGTGGAGAAGGTCGCTCGCCCCAGCCTGAATACGTGCCAGCCCACCATGCGGCGCAGGCCGCGGCGGGTGAGCGGCGGCAGGGTGCAGGCGGCCCGCCGCTTGGCCACCAGGTGCAACAGTCCCATCTCGCGCGGACCGAAGCCGACGAGGTTCAATCGGTCGAAGGCGAAACCCAGCCCCGCGAGCTGGGTGAGCAGCCGATTGGCGGCGGCGCTGTCGAGGGCTTCCAGCTCCCTGCCGTCCACCGTCAGCGGCTGACGTGGATCGGCTGCGATGCGGCCAAGCTCGGCGGCGATGGCAGGCAAACTGGCCAGGCGCCAGGGACCGGTGAGGTGCAGCACGGCGCCGGCCGCGGTGGTCTTGAGCCGGCAGTAGCGGTTGCCGTTGGTCGCTTCGCTCATCCCTCATCGAGGCGGGCGAGCAGCTTGTCGTGGATGCCGCCGAAGCCGCCGTTGCTCATGATCAGGACGTGATCGCCAGGCCGCGCGCTGCCGGCGATGGCCGCGATGAGTTCATTGAGGTCGTGGTGCACTTGTGCCCTCGCCCCCATGGGCGCGAAGACTTCGAGCGCGTCCCAACCGAGGTCGGCGCCATGGACGAAGACCAGGTCGGCGGCGGCAAGGCTCCCCGGCAGGGCGTCCTTCATCACCCCCAGCTTCATGGTGTTGGAGCGGGGCTCCAGCACGGCGAGGATGCGCGCATCCCCCACCTTGTCGCGCAGCCCCTGCACGGTGGCGGCGATGGCCGTGGGGTGGTGGGCGAAGTCGTCGTACACGGTGATGCCGCCGACCACGCCGCGCACCTCGAGCCGGCGCTTGACGTTCTCGAAGCGGCCCAGGGCGGCGCAGGCGGCGGCCGGCGGCACGCCCGCGTGGCGCGCGGCGGCGATGGCGGCCAGCGCGTTCAAGCGGTTGTGCTCACCCACCAGGCCCCACTCGACCCGGCCCTGATGCGCACCGTCGAGCAGGACCTCGAAGGCCGATTCCCCATGGGCCTCGGCTTGCCATCCTGCTGGCGTGCCGAAGCGCTCCACCGGCGTCCAGCAGCCGCGCGCGAGCACCCGGGCGAGGGCGGCGTCCTGGCCGTTGACGACGATGCGCCCATTACCCGGCACGGTGCGCACCAGGTGGTGGAACTGGGTCTCGATGGCGGCGAGATCGGGAAAGATGTCGGCGTGGTCGTACTCCAGGTTGTTCAGGATGACGGTGCGCGGCCGGTAGTGCACGAACTTGGAGCGTTTGTCGAAGAAGGCGGTGTCGTACTCGTCCGCCTCGATGACGAAGAAAGGGCTGTCGCTGAGCCGGGCCGAGACGCCGAAGTTTCTGGGCACCCCACCGACGAGATAACCGGGGTTGAGGCCGGCGTCCTCCAGGATCCAGGCGAGCATCGCCGAGGTGGTGGTCTTGCCGTGCGTACCCGCGACCGCCAGCACCCATTTGTGCCGCAGCACCTGCTCATAGAGCCACTGCGGCCCTGACACGTAGGGAAGCCCCCGGTCTAGGATCGCCTCCATGAGTGGCTGCCTGCCGCGGCTGACCACGTTGCCGACCACGAAGACGTCGGGTTCGAGGGCGAGCTGGTCGGCATCAAAGCCCTCGATCAGGTCTATGCCCTGGGCCTTGAGCTGCTCGCTCATCGGCGGGTAGACGCCGGCGTCGCAGCCGGTGACGCGGTGTCCCGCTTGGCGAGCGATCACTGCGATGCCGCCCATGAAGGTGCCGCAGATGCCGAGGATGTGGATGTGCATGGACTTCGGTCGCTCAAATAACGGGATTATCGCCGCACGCCGGCCGCTGCGCCACGCATGGACGCCGTGGCAGGGGACTGGCGGCCGGGACGCGACTTGGGCGATCATCCACGCATGTCCAAGCCGCTTTATCTCGCCTCGCAAAGCCCGCGCCGCCTGGAGCTGCTGCGCCAGATCGGCTTGGAGCCGACCGTGTTGCCGCTGCGCCACGCCCCGCCGCGCGCCGACGTGGACGAGACCCCGCTGCCGCGTGAACGGCCCAGGGCCTATGTCCTGCGCCTGGCGCGCATGAAGGCGCAGGCCGCGGGGCTCGCCCTCACGGGCCGGCGGCTGCCGCCCTGGCCGGTCATCGCCGCCGACACCTGTGTGACCCTCGACGGCGAGATCCTCGGCAAGCCGCGCGACGCCGCCGAGGCCGCAGCCTGGCTGCGCCGCTATGCCGGGCGCAGTCACAGCGTGTACACCGCCGTGGCGGTGCTGCACGGCGCGCGCATCGAAGCGACGGTCAGCCGCAGCACGGTGCGCTTCGGCCCCTTGAGCGAGCAGGAGATCGCCCGCTATGTCGCCAGCGGCGAGCCGTTCGACAAGGCCGGCGGTTACGCCATCCAGGGCCGCGCGGCGGCCTTCGTCGCGTATCTGGCCGGCAGCTACTCCGGGGTGATGGGCTTGCCCCTGTACGAGACCGTACAATTGCTCAGGACGGTCGGCTACGACCCCATCTGACGCCACCCCACCCCCAGCATCCCTCCCCCGATGAGCGAAGAGATCCTGATCAACGTCACCCCGCAGGAGACACGGGTGGCGGTGATCTACCTCGGTGCGGTACAGGAGCTGCACATCGAGCGGGCGAGCCAGCGCGGCCTGGTGGGCAACATCTACCTAGGGCGCGTGTCGCGCGTTCTGCCGGGCATGCAATCGGCCTTCATCGACATTGGCTTGGAGCGCGCCGCCTTTCTGCACGTGGCCGACATCTGGGAGACGCGCGGTGAGACCCCGCCGCGCCCCATCGAGCGCATCCTGCACGAAGGGCAGCCATTGCTGGTGCAGGTGATCAAGGACCCCATCGGCAGCAAAGGGGCGCGGCTATCGACCCAGCTCTCCATGGCCGGGCGCTTCCTGGTCTATCTGCCGCAGGAGACGCGCATCGGCATCTCGCAAAAGATCGAGGACGAGGCCGAGCGCGGCCTGCTGCGCGAGCGGCTCACCCGCCTTTTGCCACAGGACGAGCACGGCGGCTTCATCATCCGCACCATGGCCAACATGGCCGAGGACATGGAGCTCGCCGCCGACGTGGAGTATCTGCACACCATTTGGGATTCGGTCAAGGCGCGCGCCGCGGCAAGCGCAGCGCCCTGCCTCATCTACCAGGAGCTGGATCTGGCGCACCGGGTGCTGCGCGACATGGCCACCGCCGAGACCACACGCATCCTGGTGGATTCGCGCGAGACCTACCAGCGCATGCTCGCCTTCGCCCAGGCGTTCACCCGCACCGTCGCCGACCGTCTGACCCTCTATACCGCCGAGCGTCCCTTGTTCGACCTCTACAACGTCGAGGAAGAGGTCGAACGCGCGCTCGCCCGCCGGGTGGACTTGAAGAGCGGCGGCTATCTGATCATCGACCAGACCGAGGCGCTCACCACCATCGACGTCAACACCGGCGCCTTCACCGGGGTGCGCAGCTTCGACGACACCGTGTTCAAGACCAACCTGGAGGCGGCCCAAGCCATCGCCCGCCAGCTGCGGCTCAGAAACCTCGGCGGCATCATCCTCATCGACTTCATCGACATGGAGAACCCGGAGCACAAGGAGGCGGTCCTGGCCGAACTCGCGCGGGCGCTCGCGCGCGACCGCACGCGCATGACCATCAACGGTTTCACCTCGCTCGGCCTGGTGGAGATGACGCGCAAGCGCACGCGCGACAGCCTCGCCCGACAGCTCTGTGAGCCCTGCCCCACCTGCCAGGGGCGCGGCATGGTCAAGACCGCGCAGACCGTCTGCTACGAGATCCTGCGCGCCATCGTGCGCGAGGCGCGCCAGTTCAACGCCCGCGAGTTCCGCATCCTCGCCTCGCAGCCGGTGATCGACCTCTTCCTCGACGAGGAATCGCAAAGCCTGGCCCAAGTCTCCGACTTCATCGGCAAGCCGGTGTCGCTGCAGGTCGAGACCCTGTTCACCCAGGAGCAGTACGACATCATCCTCTTGTAGGAGGCATAAGCGAGTTCGACAGAGGCGACACGAATGGATCCCATCGGCTTCATCGGCCTGGGGGTGATGGGCCAGCCTATGGCCCTCAACCTGCTCAAGGCCGGCTACCCACTGACCGTGTTCAACCGCACCGCCGCGCGCGCCGCACCCCTGGCCGAGGCTGGGGCGCAGGTCGCCGTCAGCCCGCGGGCCGTGGCGGCGGCCAGCCGCGTAATCTTCATCAACGTCGCCGACGATACGGCGGTCGAATCCGTCTTGTTCGGTCACGAGGGCCTCGTCCAGGGGTTGGCGCCCGACTCCGTCGTGGTGGACATGGGCACCACCTCGCCCACCGCCACCCGCGCCTTTGCCCACAGGCTGGCCGAGCGCGGTTGCACCCTGCTCGATGCCCCGGTCTCCGGCGGCGAGGCCGGCGCGCGCGCCGGCACGCTGTCCATCATGGTCGGCGGCCCAGAGGCAGCCTTTGCGCGTGTTCTGCCGTTGTTGGAGGTCTTGGGCAAGAACATCGTCCATGTCGGCGAGAGCGGCGCCGGCCAGGTGGCCAAGGCCTGCAACCAGATCGTGGTCTCCGCCACGCTCATGGGCGTGGCCGAGGCCCTGACCTTCGCCCGCCGCCAGGGCGTGGATGCCGCGCGCGTGCGCGAGGCCCTGCTCGGCGGCTTCGCCTATAGCCGCATCCTCGAGGTACACGGCCGCCGCATGCTGGCGGGCGACTACACGCCGGGCTTTCGCGCCCGTCTGCACCAGAAGGACCTCGGCATCGTCAGCCGCGAGGCCCAGGCCCACAACCTCGCCTTGCCCGCCACGGCCCTGGCCTCCCAGTTGCTGAATGCCCTGGTGGCCATGGGTCAGGCCGAGGCCGATTCCTCTGCCCTGCTGCAGGTCATCGAGCAGCTCTGCGGCCTTTCTCCTGACAAACACGCTGATCCCTGATCCCCGACCCCTGATG
This sequence comes from Thiobacillaceae bacterium, assembly GCA_046292095.1. GTDB lineage: Bacteria > Pseudomonadota > Gammaproteobacteria > Burkholderiales > Thiobacillaceae > JANWZL01. The sequence goes on along the minus strand of JBKBRS010000011.1, from coordinate 1,329 downwards.
AAGGAACACATCGTCTTCCTCGACCGCGCTACCCTGATCGCCGAGCTGCCCATCCCCGCCTTCGATCACACCTGGGTCGAGCACCCGCACACCCCGCCCGAAGCGGTTGGCGAGGCCCTATGGCGGGCCACCATCGCCATCACCAACAAGGCGCCGATCACCCGCGCCGTCCTCGAGGCGGCGCCCAAGCTGCGTCTTGTGGCGGTAGCCGCCACCGGGGTCAACAATGTGGACCTCGACGCCTGTCGCGCGCGTGGGGTGGCCGTGACCAACATCCGCGACTACGCCCAACACACCGTGCCCGAGCACGTGTTCATGCTGCTGCTGGCGTTGCGACGCAATCTTATTGCCTGGCGCAGGACATTGCAGGACGGGGCCTGGCAACGTGCGCGCAGCTTTTGCCTTTTCGACCACGAGATGCACGAGCTCTACGGCTCCACCCTCGGCATCATCGGGTATGGCAGCATCGGCCAAGGGGTGGCGCGCCTGGCGCAGGCCTTCGGCATGCAGGTCTTGCTCGCCGAACGCAAAGGGGCGACTGCCTGCCGGCCGGGCTACACCCCCTTCGACGAGGTGCTCGCCCGCGCCGACCACCTCACCTTGCACTGCCCTTTAAGCGAGGCGACCCGCCATCTCATCGGCGCGCACGAGCTCGCGCTCATGAAACCCAACGCCGTGCTCATCAACTGCGCCCGCGGCGGCCTCGTCGACGAGGCCGCGCTGATCGCCGCGCTCACCACCCGTCGCATCGCCGGCGCCGCCCTGGACGTACTGGCGGACGAGCCGCCGACGGCGGGCAATCCCCTGCTCGACCTCGATCTGCCCAACCTGCTCATCACGCCGCATGTGGCCTGGGCGAGCCGGGAGGCCATGCAGTCCCTGGGCGAGCAGCTCATCCGCGTCATCGAGGCCTTCGTCGCCGGCCGGCCCATCAACCTGGTGGTACCAGCATCCTGATAGACTGTCACGGTAGTCGTTGTGCACCCGTGTGAAGTGAACAGGATTGAAGACGGATCATCGATCCGAAACGTATGATTCTGTCTTGTACGAGCGCCGCCAGTCGCGATCCAAGCCAGGGGCGGCGCGTTGTATCCTGGCTTGCGTTGGCTCAGTTGGCCCTCTGCCCAGGGGCGGTGACATCGAGTGCATTCGTCTCGGAGACGCGCTTGCCGGGCAAGGGCCGGAGTGGCGCTCGACAGTGTTTGCCTGCCCGCGGTATTGATAGAGTGTCATGTCCCGGATGATTGTGAGGTCGCTTCTGGAACAAGTCCGGTCTTCGCCGATACCATTCCTTCATGGCCTGCATGGGCGTGCGGGCATTGAGGGCAG
>JBKBRS010000115.1:0-7198 GCA_046292095.1 Thiobacillaceae bacterium | reverse complement strand
CTCGTGGAAGAGCTCGCGGTGCTCGATCAGCCGCTTGAGGGCATCCTGCGGGGTCATGGCTTGATCTCCAGGAAGTTGCGCAGCAGGTCGTGGCCGTGCTCGGTGAGGATCGACTCGGGGTGAAACTGCACCCCCTCCACGGGCAGCGTTTTGTGCCGCACGCCCATGATCTCGCCGTCCTCGGTCCAGGCCGTGATCTCCAGGCAGTCGGGCAGCGTCGCACGCTCGATCACCAGCGAGTGATAGCGCGTGGCGGTGAAGGGGTTGGGCAGGCCGCGGAAAACGCCGCGATCGCTGTGGTGGATGGCCGAGGTCTTGCCGTGCATGAGCTGTTTTGCGTGCACGATACGGCCGCCGAGGGCCTGGCCAATGGCTTGGTGTCCGAGGCACACGCCGAGGATGGGCACACGGGCGGCGAAGCGCTTGATCAGCGGTACCGAGATGCCGGCCTCGTTGGGCGTGCAGGGGCCGGGCGAAATGACGATGCGCGCGGGGGCCAGCCGCTCCACCTCAGCAAGATCGATCTCGTCGTTGCGGCGCACGATCACCTCCTCGCCCAGCTCGCCAAAGTACTGGACAAGGTTGTAGGTGAAGCTGTCGTAGTTGTCGATCATCAGGAGCATGGCCAGCCTCCTTCAATTCGTCGACAGGGCCAGTTCGGCCGCCCGGATCACGGCCTGCGCCTTGTTGCAGGTCTCCTGCCATTCGTTCTCCGGCACGCTGTCGGCGACGATGCCCGCGCCGGCCTGGACATAAAGCGTTCCATCCTTGACCACGGCGGTGCGGATGGCGATGGCCACATCCATGTCGCCGTTGAATCCCAGATAGCCGACGGCACCGGCATACACCCCGCGCTTGACGGGTTCCAGCTCGTCGATGATCTCCATGGCGCGGATCTTGGGCGCGCCCGACACGGTGCCGGCCGGGAAGGTGGCGCGCAGCACGTCCATGGCCGTGAGGCCAGGTCTGAGACGCCCTTCTACATTGGAGACGATGTGCATGACGTGCGAGTAACGCTCCACCACCATGTTCTCGGTCACCCGCACGCTGCCGACCTGGGCGACACGGCCGACGTCGTTGCGACCCAGGTCCATGAGCTGCACGTGCTCGGCTCGCTCCTTGGGGTCGGCGAGCAGTTCCGCCTCGAGCCGCTCGTCCTTCTCGCGGGTGGCGCCGCGCGGGCGGGTCCCGGCGATGGGACGCACGGTGACGATCTTCTCCCCGGCCTGCCCCTCCAGTCGCACCAGGATCTCGGGTGAGGCCCCCACCACGTGGAAGTTGCCCAGATCGAAGTAGAACATGTAGGGCGAGGGGTTGAGGCTCCGCAAAGCACGGTAGAGCGAGAGCGGATGGGCGTGGAAAGGGCGGCGCAGGCGCTGCGAGAGCACCACCTGCATGATGTCGCCGTCATAGATGTAACGCTTGGCGCGTTCGACCGCCGCCTTGAAGGCGGTCTCGCCGAATTCGGAGACCGGCTCGGCGGCCTCCGTGTGTTCCGCCGCCGGGGCGTGCACCGGCTTGCCCAATTCGCGCGCCAGCTCGCCGAGCCGCAGTTGGGCCAAGGCATAGGCGTCCGGCCGCAGCGGATCGGCATAGACGATCAGGGTGAGCCGCCCTGTAAGATTGTCCACCACGGCCAGTTCGTCCGACAGCATGAGCAGGATGTCGGGCGTACCGATGGGGTCGGGCTTGACGGTGTGTGCTAGGCGGCGTTCGATGTAGCGCACGGTATCGTAACCGAAATAGCCGGCCAGCCCGCCGGGAAAGCGCGGCAGCCCGGGCAGCGGCGCGGCCTTGTAGCGACCGAGGAAGGCCTCGATGAAGGCGAGCGGATCGGCCTCGTCGCCCTGTTCGACGGGCTCGCCGTCCACCTCCACGCTGACGAAGTGGCCGTGCACCCGCAGCACGGTGCGCGCGGGCAGCCCGATGAAGGAATAGCGCCCGAAGCGCTCGCCGCCCACCACGGACTCGAGCAGATAGGTGTAGGGCCGGTTGGCGAGCTTGAGGTAGAGGGCAAGCGCGGTGTCCAGATCAGCCGGCAACTGCCGGAACACTGGGATACGGTTGTAGCCCTGGCGGGCGAGATCGTTGAACTGGTCCTCGGTCATCTACGCCTTGGGCACCACGAGTTTGGCGGCCTCGGCCAGCGAGGGCACCACCGCGTCGAGGTCGAGCGTCTCGACCGGCTGGCCCCGGTTGTAGCCATAGGGCACGCAGAAGACCGGGCAGCCGGCAGCGCGCGCCGCCTGGGTGTCGTTGAGCGAGTCACCGATCAACAGCAGCTCGGCCGGCGCGATACCGAATACCTCACAGGCATGCCGGAGCGGCAGCGGCGAGGGCTTCTTCTCCGGGAGGCTGTCGCCTGCGAGGATCAGCTCGAAATAGCCATAAAGCCCCATATCCTTGAGCAAGGGCTGGGTGAAGCGCATCGCCTTGTTGGTGATGCAGGCCAGATTTAGCCCCATGGACTTGAAGGCGTCGAGCCCCTCGACCACGCCGGGAAAGGGGCGGCTCTTGCGCGAGACCCATTGCGCGTAATACTTCTCGAATAGCGGCAGCGCGCGCTCGAATAGCTCGCGCGGCGGCTCGGCCTCCATCTCGCCGGTCAGCACCCGTTTGACCAGGCGTGAGACCCCGTTGCCGATATAGGTCTTTAGCCGCGCCTCGTCCACCACTGGGACCCCCAGCTCGGCGGCCATGGCGGCCGCCGCGTCGGCGAGGTCGTTGGCCGTGTCGAGCAGGGTGCCGTCCAGATCGATGACGACGGCCTTGACGGGCAGTGGAAAGGTCTGCGAGGCCATGCCTGTGGGCGTTTCGGAGGATGCGGCGGCGTGTGGGCCGGCCGGGCGAGGCAGCGGTTCGACCTCTGGCGCTCAGACCTTGGCCAGCTCCGCCCGCATGGTGGCGATCACGCTGTCGTAGCGATGCGGATCCGAGTCCTTGCCGGCGCCGAAGATGGCCGAACCGGCGACGAAGGTGTCCACACCGGCACGCGCGACCTCGGCGATGTTGGCCGGCCCTACCCCGCCGTCGATCTCCAGGCTGACCCCGAGCCCCCGCTCGTCGATCATCTTGCGCACGCGGCGGGCCTTCTCCAGCACATAGGGGATGAACTTCTGGCCGCCGAAGCCGGGGTTCACGCTCATGAGCAGGACCATGTCGAGCTTGTCGATCACCCACTCGAGCACGTCCAGCGGCGTGGCCGGGTTGAACACCAGGCCGGGCTTGCAACCGTTGTCGCGGATGAGACCGATGGTGCGGTCGATGTGCTCGCTGGCCTCGGGATGGAAGGTGATGTATGTGGCGCCGGCCTTGGCGAAGTCGGGGATGATGCGATCGACGGGCTTGACCATCAGGTGTACGTCGATCGGCGCGGTCACGCCGTGTTTGCGCAGGGCCTCGCACACCAGCGGGCCTATGGTGAGATTAGGCACGTAGTGGTTGTCCATCACGTCGAAATGCACGATGTCGGCGCCGGCGGCGAGCACGTTGTCGACCTCCTCGCCCAGCTTGGCGAAATTGGCCGACAGAATGGAGGGGGCGATGCGGTATTGCGGCATGATCTCGTTCCTGGCTGGCAAAGATTTGATTCTAACCGTTCGGCCGCGGGCTGGACAGTGCGGCGCTTTTGCGGTGCAATGAAAAGCTATGCCCAGCAGCGACAACAAATACCGCATCCAGATCACGCCCCGAGTGGTCTTCGTGCCGGAACAGTCGGACGAGGCGGCCGGCCGCTACGTGTTCGCCTACACCATCACCATCGTCAACACTGGCCAGCTGGCCGCTCAGCTCATCTCGCGCCACTGGATCATCACCGACGCCAACCGCGTGGTACAGGAGGTGCGCGGGCTCGGCGTGGTGGGGGAGCAGCCCCTGCTCAAACCGGGCGAACGTTTCGAGTACACCAGCGGCACGGCCATCGCCACGCCGGTCGGCACGATGCGCGGCAGCTATCAGATGGTGGCCGAGGACGGCCACCAGTTCGACGCGGAGATCCCCGAGTTCGTGTTGTCCATGCCGCGCGTGCTGCACTGACGCACCCACGCGCCCTCAACGGGCCTCGGCCGGCAGACCGTATAGCAGGCCCCGGCGGATGAGCCACTTTTCCAGCTCGACGGCAAAGAAGACCACGCTTGACATCGCCAGACAAAAGGCGAGCTCGCCTACGCTGAGGGGTTGGGTCCGGAACCAGTGGTTGAATAGGGGGACGTAGAGCACCGCCATCTGCAGGGCAAAGGTCAGCAGCACCGCGGCCAGCAGCGATGGGTTGGAGGCGAGCCCCAGCCGGTAGAGCGATAGTCGCTCCGAGCGGACCGCCAGGGCGTGGCCCATCTGTGAGAGCGTAAGCACGGTGAAGACCATGCTCTGCCAGTGGCTGCTACCCTGCCCCAGGGCCCAGGCCTGGGTGAGCAGGGACACCCCGCCCATCAGCAGACCGACCCAGACGATGTGCTGCCACATGCCGTGCGCGAACAGGCTCTCGCGCGGGTGGCGCGGCGGCCGCTGCATGACGCCCTTTTCCGCCGGTTCCACCGCCAGGGCCAGTCCCGGCAGCCCATCGGTGACCAGGTTGATCCACAGGATGTGGATCGGCAGCAGCGGGATGGGCATGCCCAGGAAGGGGGCGAGGAAGATGGTCCAGATCTCCCCCGAGTTGCTGGTCATGGTGTATTTCACAAACTTGCGGATGTTGTCGTAGATGCGCCTGCCCTCTTTGACGGCGCGCACGATGGTGGCGAAGTTGTCGTCGAGCAGCACCAGGCTGGCCGCCTCGCGCGCGACATCGGTGCCCTGGCGGCCCATGGCCACGCCGATGTCGGCGCGCTTGAGCGCCGGTGCATCGTTCACACCGTCGCCGGTCATGGCGACAAACTCGCCCTTGCGCTGCAGGGCCTGGACGATACGGATCTTCTGCGCCGGGTTGACGCGGGCATAGACCTGGGTGCGCTGCACCCGTGCCCCCAGCTCCTCGTCGGAGAGCCGTTCCAGATCCTTGCCGGTGAGCACGAGCCCGCCCGCATCCAGGATCCGCAGCTCGCGCGCGATGGCCGCCGCCGTGGCCGGGTGGTCGCCCGTGATCATCACCGGTGTGATGCCGGCCGCGCGGCACTCCTCCACGGCGTGCCTAGCCTCGGGCCGCGGCGGGTCCATGAGGCCGGCGAGCCCCAGCAGGGTGAGACCGTCCTCCAAAGTGTCCGGATCGAGCGTCTTCGGCAGGCTGGCGAGCCGGCGCCAGGCAAAGGCCATCACCCTGAGCCCGGCCGCGGCCATGGCCTCGATCTCCTTGTGTACCGGCGCCGGGACGTTCTGGCAGCGCGGTAGGATGGTCTCGGGTGCACCCTTGACCAGGACCAGCAGCGTCTCCTGCCCCGGCTGAGGCTCGCCACCCGGGTCGGGCGAGGTCAGCCGGTAGAGGCCGTGCACCGTGCTCATCAGCCTGCGCTCGGCGTCGAAGGGCAACTCGGCCAGGCGCGGGTATTCCGCCTCCAGACGACGTCGGTCGTAGCCGGCCTCGGCGGCCGCCTGCGCCAGCGCCACCTCGGTCGGATCGCCTTGGGGCAGGCCGCGTTCGTTGTAGGTACAGTCGTTGTTGAGCGCCAGCGCCCGCCAGAACGAGGCCTCGTCCAGGCTGGCCGGCCACCACACCCGCGCCACCTTCATACGGTTCTGGGTCAGCGTGCCGGTCTTGTCCGAGCAGATGAAGGTGACCGATCCCAGCGTCTCCATCGCCGGCAGTCGCCGGATGAGGGCGTGATGTCTGACCATGCGACGCGCCCCCATGGCGAGCGCGATGGTCACCACCGCCGGCAGGGCCTCGGGGATGGCCGCCACGGCCAGGCTCACGGCGGTGAGGAACATCAGGGTGAGGTCTTCGCCGCGCAGCACACCGGCGAGGAAGACGATGGCGCAGATCGCCAGCGCGGCCCAGGCAAGCCGCTCGCCGAATTGCGCCAGCCGCTTCTGCAAGGGGGTCTGCGTGAGGTCCTGCCCGGCGAGCAGACCGGCGATGCGCCCCAGCTCGGTGTCGGCGCCGGTACCCACCACCAGGCCCTGGCCACGGCCGTGGACCACCAGCGTTCCACTGTAGGCCATGTTGAGCCGCTCCGCCAGCGGCGTGTCACGCGGCAAGATAAGCTCGGGGCGCTTGTCCACCGGCTGCGACTCCCCGGTGAGCGCGGCCTCGTCCACACGCAGCGCCGCAGCCTCGATCAGGCGCAGGTCGGCCGGCACCTTGTCGCCCGCCGTGACCGCCACCACATCGCCCGGCACCAGGTCCTGGGCCGGCAGATCATGCCACTGGCCTTCCCGCAACACGCGGGCGCGCGGGCTGGACAGCTGCTTGAGCGCCGCCAATGCCCGGTCGGCGCGATACTCCTGTACGAAGCCGATCAGCGCGTTGAGCAGGACGATGACCAGGATGACGATGCTGTCGGTGGCATCGCCGATCAGACCCGAGACGAAGGCCGCGGCGATCAACACCAGGATCATGAAGTCCTTGAACTGGCCCAGGAACATCGCCCAGGGCCCGCGTATGCGTCCCTCGGGCAGACGGTTGGGGCCGTGCCGGGTCAGGCGCAGGCCTGCCTCGTGGCGGCTCAGGCCCCGCCCGAGCTCGACCTGAAGATGCTCGGCCACCCGATTGGCGGCTTCCTGATGCCAGCGCCCCGGATCAGTGCGCATACAGGTAGAGCGCGTAGCCGTTAAACAGGTAGACGGCGAGCAGGAAGAGGCTCGCCCAGCCGACGGTGCGCAGGACGCGCCCCCGCGCCCGGTAGAACAGACCGATGATGGCGATCCCGCTCATGACCATGGCGGACAGGGCGGATACCGCGTGGGTTGGGTCGACGGCGGACAGCAGCGGCCCCGGTGTGTAGGCGATGTCGTCGAGCGCGAGGATGGCGATGTTGAAGAGATTGCTGCCAAACAAGTTGCCCAGGGCCATGTCCAGAGCCCCCAGGCGCACCGCGGCGATCGACACCACCGCCTCGGGGGCCGAGGTGACCGCCGCCACGAACAGGGTGCCGACGAAGCTCTCGGCCAGGCCGTTCTGCCAGGCCAGCGCCTTGGCCACCATGGGCAGCCAGATCCCCGCCGCCACGACCACACCGGCGGCGACCGTGTAACCGACCGTCGCCCGGCGCAGTGTCATTGCAGCATAGCGCACGGGTGCCACGTCCGCGCTGGGCAACTCGCGCAT
>JBKBRS010000114.1:0-7249 GCA_046292095.1 Thiobacillaceae bacterium | reverse complement strand
GCAAGCTTGTCCATGTGGCCTACGGGGTGCTCAGGTCGGGGCTTGCCTTCGATCCCCGCAAGCATGGGTTGGCGCTGGGTGGCGCTTGACGGCGAGGTAGGAGGCCCGCTTGCGGGCCGAACCAGGCGCTTGACGGCGATCACAGTATCTTCTGGTCGGACGTTCGCCCCCGCGCGCTGATACAGCGATCATGCACATCAGCCTGCGCACCTTCGTCTTCAGGGACGCATTGCAACCGCAGCTCGCCTCCTATCTTGGCACCTCCTCGCAGGGCTTCCTGCCGGTGCCGGGCGCGCCTGTCTGTGGATCGAAGTAGCCCCCGGCATGGCAGTGCATCGGCTGACCGACATCGCCCTCAAAGAGACCAACGTCCACCTGGGTGAACAAGTGGTGGAACGCTCCTTCGGCTCGATGGAGATCCACTACCGCAACCAGAGCGAGGTGCTCTCCGCCGGCGAGATCATCCTTAAGCAGATCGGCGCCCAGGAGGCTGACCGCATGGCCTGCCGCATCGCCTGGAACGAGATCATCCGCGGCATGACGCCCGACCTACCACGCTGATCAACCGCCAGCTCAGGAAAGGCTCCATGATCCTGCCGGGCAAGAGCATGTTCATCCTGGAGGTCGAACCGGCAGGCTACGCCGCTATGCCGCCAACGAGGCGGAGAAGGCTGCCCACATCACGCTGGTGGACGTGCGCCCGTTCGGCAACTTCGGCCGGCTCACCATGATGGGCAACGAGGCCGAGGCCGAGGAAGCCCAGCGCGCCGCGGTAAGCGCCATCAACCAGCTCAACCGGCGCGCCCGCGCCAGCTGACCGAACGACCGCCGCGTGCAGCCGGCGGCATGGGCGTCTATCATTTACCCGACTGTGCGATTTAGCGCAGTCTCTGAGCCTGTCCCACGCGTTAGTGCCAACCTACCGCATGGGTCTGTCATTGCTGGGTCTGGAACGAGGAGGAAGAGGAGATGCGACATACCGTGAGAAAGACGCTGTTGGTGGTGATGCTTGGCCTGGGCACAGGCGCCCTGCCGTTGACGGGTCTGGCTGATACCCAGCCGGTGATGCTGGCCAAGGCGCACGCTCGCATCATCGACACTGCTGCGGTGCAAGCGGCCATCGCCCGAGGCGCCATCGTTTGGGACGTACGCAGCGCCGAGGACTATCGCAAGGGGCATATCCCTGGCGCGGTCAACATCGGCGACATCAGTCGAACCCTGCGCCGCGAGGTGGACGAGGACTTCATCTCACTGGAGCAGATGGCGCGCCTGCTGGGCTCGGTCGGACTGGACCCGGCGCGTGAGATCGTCATCTATGGAGACAAGGGTAGCGCCGTACCGTATTTTGGTCTGTACACCATGGAATATCTCAACGGCCGGCGGGCGAGCGTCTATCACGGTGGCATCGACGACTGGAAGGCGGCTGGGCTGGCACTGTCCACACAGCCGCCGCAGCCGACGCCGGTGAACCTCCAGCTCACGGTCAACCCGCAGGTTGCGGTCAGCACCGATTATGTGTTGGCGTCGCTCAAGCGGCCTGACGTACAGATCGTCGATGTACGCACTCTGCCAGAGTTCAAGGGCGAGGACGTGCGAGCGCTGCGCGGCGGTCATATCCCTGGTGCCGTCAACATCCCCTACGAGCAGGGCTGGGTCGACCCCGACACCCCGTCCAAGCTCGCCCGCCGGCAGGTCAACAGCAAGGACGGTATGGCGCTCAAGGCGGTGGACAAGCTGCGCGAGCTCTACGCGCGGCTTGACCCGGCCAAGGAAACCATCGTCTATTGCCAGAGCGGTGTCCGCGCTGCGCAGACCGCAGGTGTGCTCAAGGAGCTGGGCTTTGCCAACGTCAAGGTCTATGACGGCTCCTGGCTGGCCTATGGCAACACCCTGGACGCCCCGGCGGAGAACTTGAGATTCTTCAACGTCGGCGCCATGCAGGCGCGCGTGAACGCGCTGCAACGCCGGCTGGAGACGTTGGAAGGGGTGCTGGCCGAATTGCAGGCGAAATCTGCACCGCGAGAGGCGAAACCCTGAACACCGGGTGGCGCGGTTACCGCAGCGAGGCGGTGCCGGGCGTCGACCGACGCCCGCGCCGACGCAAGCGCAGGAAATACAGACTCGACTCATGAACCCCACGTCCACTGACGCCCAGCCGTGCGTCTTGTCAGCGGACGCCGAAATGGTCGAACAGGCCGCCGCCATCCTGCGTGCCGGCGGCGTGGTGGCCTTCCCCACCGAAACCGTCTACGGTCTGGGGGCGGATGCGCGCAACGAGAGTGCCGTGCGTCGGGTCTTTGCCATCAAGGGGCGTCCGGCCGACCATCCTTTGATCGTGCACCTTGCCGCGGCCGACTGGTTGGACGATTGGGCCCGCACCGTCCCCGAGGCGGCCCGCAGGCTCGCCCGCGCCTTCTGGCCGGGGCCGCTGACCCTGGTGCTGCCGCGCCGGCCAGAGGTGCTGGACGCGGTCACTGGCGGGCTGGACAGCGTGGCCCTGCGGGTGCCCGATCATCCGCTCGCGCTGGCCCTGATCCGCGCCGTTGGCCCCTTGGTCGCCCCCTCGGCCAACCGCTTCGGCCATGTCTCACCCACTCGCGCCGAACACGTCCGTGCCGAGCTGGGCGACTCGGTCGATATGATCCTGGACGGCGGCCCCTGCCGCGTGGGGGTGGAGTCCACCATCGTCAGCCTGGTCGGGGACACCCCCAGGCTGCTGCGGCCCGGCATGATCACCGTGGACGAGGTGGAGGCGGTGCTTGGAGGGCCGGTGGAATCCGGGTTGGCCGGCATGCGTGCGCCCGGCACGCTGCCGGCACACTACGCCCCGGCCACGCCGCTCCGACTCCTGCCCGCGGCGGCCCTGGCGGCACAGGCCGGCGCCCTCGCCGCCGCGGGGCGGCGCGTGGCGGTCCTGTGCATCGGCAAACCGGATCTGCCGCCACAGGTGGCGGTCGAGCGCATGCCCGTAACAGCGGAGGCCTATGCCCATGCGCTCTATGCCCGACTGCGTGCACTCGACGCGGCGGGCTACGATGTGCTGCTCGTCGAGACGCCACCCGCGGGCCTGGCCTGGGCCGCCGTGCGCGACCGGCTCGCCCGCGCGGCGCGCGCCTTCGCGTTCGATGACACGGACAGCGGGACCTGAGTCGGTGGACATCCGCGAGTTCGCTTTATCGCTCGTTTCCTCCGCCAAGGTAGGAGGTCCGCTTGCGGGCCGAACCCGAACGGTACGCGCTGCATGGGGTCTGCGGTTCGCGCCGCAAGCGGCGCGCCTACCGTTTCCCGTCGTCGCGGTAGGAGGCCCGCTTGCGGGCCGAACCCGAGGCTCTCACCAAAAGTAGGTTTTTTCTTTCTTTCGAGTCGTTGGACATCCGCGAGTTCGACTATCCCCTGCCGGAGGCGCTGATCGCGCGCCATCCCCTGCCGGTGCGCAGCGCCAGCCGGCTGCTGCACGTAGACGTGTCGGCTGGGACCTGGATCGACCGCCTGTTCGCCGATCTACCGCAGCTCATGCGGCCAGGCGACCTCATGGTCTTCAACGACAGCCGGGTGATCAAGGCGCGGCTGCGGGGCGAGAAGGCGAGCGGTGGCAAGGTCGAGGCGCTCGTCGAGCGGGTGACGGGCGAACACGAGGCGCTGGTGCAGATCCGCGCCAGCCACAAGCCGAAGCCGGGCAGCCGGCTGCGCCTGGCCGACGCCTTCGAGGCCGATGTGCTCGGGCGCGAGGGGGAATTCTTCCGCTTGCGCTTCGATCCGGCGCACACGGTGTTCGAGTGGCTCAAGCGCCATGGCGAGGTGCCGTTGCCGCCCTACATCGACCGGCCGGCCGAGGACGCGGACGCCGAGCGCTACCAGACCGTCTATGCCCGCGCGCCCGGCTCGGTGGCCGCCCCCACCGCGGGCCTGCACTTCGACGCGGCGATGATCGAGCGCCTGCGCGCGCAGGGCGTGGCGCTGGCATGGGTCACCCTGCACGTCGGGGCCGGCACTTTCCAGCCCGTGCGGGTTAAGGACGTGCGGACGCATCGCATGCACAGCGAATGGTATGAGGTGCCTGTGGAAACCGCCGCTGCGGTGGAGTCGGCGCGCGCACGCGGCGGCCGCGTGCTGGCGGTGGGCACCACCAGCCTGCGCACCCTGGAGGCCGCGGCCGACGCGAACGGTCGCGTGCGGGCCGGCAGCGGCGAGACCGACCTCTTCATCACCCCGGGCTATCGCTTCCGCGTGGTGGACCGGCTCATCACCAATTTCCACCTGCCGCGCTCGACCTTGCTCATACTGGTCTATGCCTTTGGTGGCATGGCGCTCATGCGCCGGGCCTATGCCCACGCGGTGGCGAGTTGCTACCGCTTCTTCAGCTATGGCGATGCCATGCTGATCGAACGCGCCCCTTCATCCGAGCGCGACTGACGGACGGCCCCCAGGTCTGCTATGGTGCGCCTGTCGCTGTGACCCGTGACCGATATGCGTATCTTTTCCCCGCTCTACCAGCGCGTCATGCAGTGGTCGCGCCACCCGCGCGCGCCCTGGTTTCTCGGCGGGCTGTCCTTTGCTGAATCCGCCTTCTTTCCCGTCCCGCCCGACGTGATGCTGGCGCCGATGGCGCTGGCGCGGCCGCAGCAGGCCTGGCGGCTGGCGCTCATCACCACGCTTGCCTCGGTCGCCGGGGGACTCGCGGGCTATGCCATCGGCCACTTCGCCTTCGAGTGGGTCGCCCCCTGGATCGAGGCGCGCCCGCGCTACTGGCAGGCCTACCAGCAGGCCGTGGCCTGGTTCGAGCGCTACGGCTTCTGGGCGGTCTTCGTCGCCGGCTTCTCGCCCATCCCCTACAAGGTCTTCACCATCGCCGCCGGGGTGCTGTCCATGGCCCTGCTGCCCTTTGCCTTGGCCTCGCTGATCGGCCGCGGCGCCCGTTTCTACCTGGTGGCGGCGCTCATGCGGCTGGGCGGGGCGCGCATGGAGGCCGCGCTGCACCGCTATGTGGATGCCATCGGTTGGGCGGTGCTGGCATTGGCCGTGTTGGCCCTGGTCCTCACGCGATGAGTCGGCCGGCGCCCGCGCCCCTTGGCCTGCTCGCCGCCAGCGCGGCCGCAGCCGCCGCGGTGGCGCTGGTCGTCCCGCCCATCGCGCAATGGCCGGAATATCACCACTTTGCCGACCGGCGGGCCTGGCTCAAGGTGACCAACTTCAATGATGTGGTCTCCAACCTGCCCTTCAGTCTGATCGGGCTGGTGGGTCTTGCCGCGCTCGCGCGCGGGCGCGTCGGGCGTTTCCACGACGCGCGCGAGCGCTGGCCTTGGGTCGTCTTCTTCCTCGGGCTCACACTGCTGGGCCTAGCCTCGGCGTATTATCATCTCGCCCCCGATGACTGGGGACTGATGCTCGATCGGCTGGCGATGGCGGTGACCTTCATGGGCTGGTTGGCCATCCATTTGGCGGAACGCCTGAACGTCCGCCTGACCTTGCGCCTGCTGCCCGTCTTGCTCGGCCTGGGCGCAGGCAGCGTGCTCTATTGGTATGTGACCGAACTTGCCGGCGCGGGCGACCTGCGTGCCTGGGGCTATGTGCAGTTCTGGCCGGTGGCCCTGGTGTTCTGGCTGCTCGTGCGCACACCGGCCCGTTACACCGGGACGGTAGCGGTCGTTGGCGTCTATGCCTGTTACGCCCTGGCGCTCACGGCGGAGTGGCTGGACCGCCCGATCTTTGCGGCCACCGGGCTCGTCTCCGGACACACGCTCAAGCACTTGATCGCCGCCGCGGGCTGCGCCTGGGCCTTGGCCTGGCTCATGACACGGCGGCCATTGCCAGAGGGGCCGCAGGCGCATCCTGCCAGCCAGGGGTGAGGCCGACCATGCGCGGACTGTTCATCACCGGCGCCGATACCGGCGTGGGCAAGACCCATGTCGGCACCGCCCTGGCGGCGGCACTGCTGGCGCAGGGGGTGCGCGTCCGGGCGCGCAAGCCGGTGGAATCGGGTTGCCCCCGTGTGAACGGCGAACTGCGGCCCCAGGATGCCCTGGCCTATGCCACGGTGACCGGCGAGCCGCTCGAGGCCGTCTGCCGCTACCGCCTCATGGCCGCGCTTTCGCCCGAGCGGGCGGCTCGCTTGGAGGGCGTCGCTTATCGCCTAGGCGACTTGGTAGCGCATTGCCGCGTCGGTCTCGACGCAGAGGATTTCCTGCTCGTGGAGGGGGCGGGCGGCTTTCTCTCGCCGATCGCCCCGGACGGCCTCAATGCCGACCTCGCCCTGGCCTTGGGACTGCCGGTGCTGCTGGTGGCCGCGGATCGCCTAGGGGCGGGCCACCCGGCGCGGGCCAGCGCCGAGGCGATAGAGCGGCGCGGGCACCGCTGGATTGGAGTGGTGTTGAGCGAGGCCCTCCCCCAGAGCGAGCCGCTTCTGGACAACGCCGCCGATCTCAAACGCTGGGTCAAGGTCCGTGTGGCGCGCCTGCCGCACGGCGCCGAGGGACCGATCGCCGCGCGCCTGTTGTTACCCTTGCTCGCCGGCTAAGCGTTTCGTAGGCTGCTTGACCGCGGCGAGGATGCCTTGGAGCAGACGCACGGGGTCGGGCGGGCAGCCCGGGATCTCGACATCGACCGGGATGACGTTCGCCACGCGGCCGCAGGAGGCATAGCCCTCGCCGAAGATGCCGCCGCTGCAGGCACAGTCACCCATGGCCACCACCCATTTCGGTTCCGGCGTGGCCTCAAAGGTGCGCCTGAGCGCCGTCTCAAGGTGATGAGAAACGGGGCCCGTGACCAGCAATACGTCGGCGTGGCGCGGGCTGGCGGCGAATTTGATGCCCAGGCCCTCGATGTTGTAATGCGGGCCGTTCAAGGCGTGGATCTCCAGCTCACAACCGTTGCAGGAGCCGGCGTCGACGTGGCGGAGGGTCAAGGCGCGACCGAACACCTTGAGCAGCTCTTCATGCAATGCCTGCAGCCGCACACGATAGGCGTCGTTCGCCTCGGGCGGCGGCTCCGAGACGATGCCGGTCTTGAGGATCTTCTGCAGGATGAGGTGGGTGGCCATTGCAGGGGTCAGGCTATGGTTACAAGGTCCCGGTCCGTCGCATGAGCGCAAGCGGCTCGCCCGGCCGGGTCGACGTCGGCGACATCCAGGTCATAGGTCATGTCCCGAATAGCTCAGGTTGAACGACTTGTTGATGAGCGGGAAGTCGGGGACGATGTTGCCCAGGATGCCGACCTCCAGCGCCGGCCAGTTCTGCCAGGAGGGGTCGTGCGG
>JBKBRS010000113.1:1888-7267 GCA_046292095.1 Thiobacillaceae bacterium | reverse complement strand
CCACCGTCGACCGACGGCAGATACGGGGTACCCACCAGTCCGGCCAGGATCGACAGATTACCCCCCCAGAGCGTCGCGCCTTCCACGCGCCAGCCGGCCGCCAGCTCGGGGTGTGCGCGCAAGTCGGACAGCGGCAGCCGCCAGCCGGCCCCCTCCCCCCCCCCCCCCGCCCACGCAGCGCAAAAAGGGGGGGGGGTGTGGGGGGGGGGGGGGGGGGTTGGTGGGGGGTGGCGGGGGTGGTGCTGCGCCGGGCCGCGCGCTCGGCCAACGCGACCCGGCGCATCGGCGCCATCGTCAAGGCCATCCAGGGCGACACCCAGGACGCGGTCAACGCCATGGAGGTCAGCACCCAGGGCGTGGTCGAGGGAACCAACCTCTCCGACGCGGCTGGCCATGCCCTGCAGGAGATCGAGACCGTCTCGGCCCAGCTCGCCCGCCTGATCCAGGACATCTCCGACGCCACCCGGGAGCAGGCGCGCACCGCCGAAGACATCGCCCGCAACATGCAGGAGATCCTGCAGGTCACCCGGCTGACTTCCGACGGCGCGCGGCGTAGTGCCCAGTCCATGGACCAGTTGAGCGCCCTGGCCGACGAGCTCAAGGTGTCCGTCGCAGGATTCAAACTCTGATGCGCCCGACCGCGCGCAGGCATCGAGAAAAGGCGAACGAGGATGCATGACCACATGGATTTCGACCTGGGGCCGCTGACCTGGGTCAAGGCCGAGGTCGACAGCGCCCTGGCGGCCGCGAAACAGGCGCTGACGGACTGGAATGGCGAGGACGTCGCCCCGCTCAAGGCGGCCGAGGCCCATCTGCACCAGGTCACCGGGGCCCTGAACATCGTCGACCTGCAGGGTGTGGCGGCGGTGTGTGCCGAGACCGAACGGCTGCTGGCGGACATGGCCAATCGCGACGAGTTGCGCACTCCGGATAGCGCGCAGGTCGCCAGCGCGGCCTGCGACGCGGTCCTCGGCTACCTGGACGAGCTGATGAACGGCGCGCCCAACGCCGAGCTGCGGCTGGCCCCGATCCATGCGCAGGTCGTGGCCCAGCGCGGCGCCCAGCCCCCGGCCCCCAGCGCCCTCTTCTTCCCAGACCTCGACGTGCGGGTCAACCGCAGTCAGGCGGCCCCCAGCCTGGATGCGGCTGCGCATGCGCGTGCCATTCGCCAGGCGCGCGCCCGCTACCAGAAGGGTCTGCTGCAGTTCCTGCAGAATCGTGAGCCGGCGGCCGGTCTGCTGGAGATGGATCGTGCCGTGCAAGAACTGGAGCGCCTCGCCCCGGACGGCAGCCAATACACCTTCTGGTGGCTGGTGACGGGTTTCCTCGAAGCCCTGCGCCGCGGGGCGTTGCCGGTGGACTTCTGGGTCAAACGCCTGTGTGGCCGCGTCGACCTGCAGATGCGGCGCCTGATGGAAGGGTCACGGCAGATGGCCGAGCGCCTGCAGCGCGATGTGCTCTATTACCTCGCGCTCGACCGCGAGGGGGGCGGCCGCGCCCAGGAGGCGCGGCGCCTCTATCACCTCGATCGCTACCTGCCGCCGCAGCAGCCCGAGGCGGTCGCCGCTGCCCAGGCCGGCTGGCGTCCGCACCTCAACGCCCTGCGCGAGGCTCTGGCCACGGCCAAAGAGCACTGGATGCGGGTCTGTGCCGGCCGTCCGGAGAGCCTCGCCCCTTTCCAGGCCGCCGCCATGTCCTTGTTCGAAGCGGCGACCCGGCTGCCGAACGAATCCCTCAAGAACCTCTTGCGCATGGTGCAGGCCGTGGCCAAGCGCCTGCCCAGCGTGGCCGATACCGCCCAGAACGAGGCGCTGCAGCTGGAGATGGCCACCGCGCTGCTGCTCACCCAGAACGCCACCGAGCACTTCGAGGCCCTGGGCGGCCTGTTCGACCGCCAGGCAGACGTGCTCACCCAGAGGCTGCAGGCCGCCATCGACCCCAGCTACGACGTCTCCCGCATCCCCACCGACGTCCCGCTGCTCGACGAGATCTCCCGCCAGGCACAGGAGAAGGTGATCCTGGCCCAGGTCACCCAGGAGATCCAGGCCAACCTGAGCCAGGTGGAGGAGATCCTCGACCGCTTCTTCCGCGATCCCAACGAACGCAGCCGTCTGCCGCTGGTACCCGGGATGATGAAGCAGGTCTTGGGGGCGCTCAACATCCTCCAGCTGGACACGGCGGCCGACCTCACCCGCGCCAGCTTGGAGCACATCGACCGCTTCGCCGCTCCCGAATACCGCATCAGCCCGGAGGAACTCAACTGGGTCGCCGATGCCCTCTCCACACTGGGTTTGTACGTCGAGGCCCTGCGCTACGGCCGTGACGACCGGCAGCAACTCGCGAGCCTCTTGGCCCGGCGTGAGACCCTGCGCCCGCGCGAGGCCAGCGTCGAGACGCAGCTGCGCGAGGCCGTGGCCGGCCTGCAGCGTCAGGCCGAGGAATTACCGGCCGGTGAGCTCGATGCCGACACGCGCGCCCAGCTCGCCGGCGAGCTGGGCCGGATCGCGCGCGATGCCGATCTGGTCGGCGACCTGCAGCTCAAGAGCCAGGCCGAGCAGGCGTTGCAGTAGGTGGCCGCCGAGGGCCCGGCCGGCACGGTGCGTGCCGCCATCCAGCAGCTCGGCCAGGCCCCCGCGGCCGTCGCGCCGAGCGCCGAGGCCCTCAAGCTGGCAGCCGCCTCGGCCGAGGCGATCGATGCGGAGATGCTCAACGTCTACATCGAGGAGGCCAACGACGTCCTAGGCAACATCGTCGCCCAGCTCGCCCGGCTGCATGTGAACCTGTTCGACGCCGACGCCTTCGTCTCCATCCGCCGGGGTTTCCACACCCTCAAGGGCAGCGGGCGCATGGTTGGTCTCACCGATCTGGCCGAAGTGGCCTGGCAGGTGGAGGACACCCTCAATCACTGGCTGCGCGCCGAGCGGCCGCCCACCCCCGAGGTGCTGGATTTCCTCGGCAAGGCCGTGGATGCCTTCGGCGCCTGGGTGCATGTGCTCGAGGCGGGGGGGCGGCCCCAGGTCGAGGCGGGAGAGCTGGTTGCCTGGGCACAGGCCCTGCGCAGTCAGGTCGCCGCGTCGGAGGGCAGCCCACACCCAAAGTCTGACACCGGCGCGCCGGCGGCCCCCCCCGGCCGCCGGTGAAGAGGATCAGGTCGAGATCGACGGGCACCGCCTGCCCGCAGCGCTGTACAACATCTTCATCGAAGAGGCTGCCCAGCGGCTGGCCGACCTGAAGGCAAACCTGAAGCGCATGGCGCGGGGACACGACGCGGCCAGCTGGGAGGCCTTCGTCCGTTCCGCGCACACGCTGGCCGGTATTGCCCGCACCACCGGCTTCACCCCGCTGACCGAGGCCGCCCACGCGATCGAGCAGTGGGCCGGCGCCTGGCCCGAAAAGGTGGCGCCGCTCACGACAGAGGTATTGGAGACGCTGGAGATCAGCACGGCCCTGCTCGACGAGATGGTGGCGGCGATCCACGACCGGCACTGGCCCGAGGCACAGCCGCAGATCGCCGAGTGTCTCGCTGCCCTGGAGCCCCCCGCCGTGGAGCCGCTCGAAAGCGTCCCCGCCGAAGTCTTAACCGAGCCCATCAGCCCGATTGAGCCGGCCGAGGACTCGCCCGCGAGCGTCCCGACTCCAGAATCGGTAAGCGACACCGGGGTCGCGATCGAGGAGACCACGAGCGAGGCGGTGGCGATGGACCAGCCGGCCGTCCCACCCATACAGGCCCCAGAGCCGGCGCCGGCCGATGCCCTTGCCGAGGAGGCCCTGCCCCAGGACGACCTCGACCCGCAGCTGCTACCCATCTTCCTCGACGAGGCGGCCGAGCTCATGCCGCGTATCGGTGAGAGCCTCAGGCATTGGCGCAGCGATCCGACCGACGACGCGGCGCGCCAGGCGCTCAAGCGCGATCTACACACCCTCAAGGGCAGCGCGCGCATGGCCGGGGCCATGCGTCTTGGCGAGCGTACCCATCGCGTGGAGAACCGGCTGCAGACCCTGGGCGAGTCGGCACCGACAGAGGCCTTCATCGATCAGCTGGAGGCCGATTACGATCAGCTGGCCGAGATGGTCGATGCCCTGCAGGGGCGACCGGCACCCGAGGCCGCGCCCGGCTCCGGTGCGGCGGCCCAGGTCGCGGCGGCCCCCATACCCGCCGTTCAGGTGGTGACCGAGGAGGACCTGCGCCTGCGGCAGACGCTCAAGCTCAAGGCCAACGTCCTCGACACCCTGCTCAACGAGGCGGGCGAGGTGGCGATCGCCCGCGCGCGGGTGCAGAGCCTGCTCGCGAGCTACAAGCAGACCGCTCAGGAACTAACCGCCAACGTCGAACGCCTGCGCAACCAGCTGCGTGAACTGGAGATCCAGGCCGAGAGCCAGATGCGCACGCGGCTCAACCAGATGGACGAGGCCGGCGAGTTCGACCCGCTCGAGTTCGACCGCTACACCCGGCTGCAGGAGCTCACGCGCCTGCTCTCAGAGAGCGTGAACGACGTCTCCACCGCCCAGGACAACCTACTCGCCGGCATCGAGGAAGCCGACCGCACGCTGCATCTGCAATCGCGCATGACCCGCAACCTGCAGCATGAGCTGATGCGCATGCGCATGATGCCCTTCGCCACCCTGTCCGAGCGCCTGCATCGCGTCGTGCGCCAGGCGGCCAAGGAGCTCGGGCGCAAGGCACAGATGGAGATCGAGGGTGGTCGTACCGAGCTCGACCGCACCGTCCTGGACCGCATCGCCGCCCCGCTGGAGCATCTGCTGCGCAACGCCGTCGCCCACGGTGTGGAGCCCCCGCAGCAGCGGCTTGCCGTCGGCAAGCCGGAATACGGCGAGATCCGCCTCTCACTCCGGCAGGAGGGCAACGAGATCGTGATCACCCTCGCCGACGACGGGGCCGGCATCGACTACGCCGCCGTGCGCGCGCGCAGACCCTGGGCTGGATCGGACCGGAAGACGAGGTCACCCCCGAGCAGCTCGAGGCCTTCCTGTTCACGCCGGGCTTCTCCACCGCACGCGAGGTCACCGAGGTGGCCGGCCGCGGCATCGGGCTGGACGTGGTCAGGAACGAGATCGCCGGCATCGGCGGCCGTGTGCGGATCCAGAGCGAGCCGGGCAGGGGAACGCGCTTCATCATCCGGCTGCCGCTCACCTTGGCGGTCACGCCGGTGGTGCTGGCCCGCGCCGGCGCCCAGACCTACGCCCTGCCCGCCAACCTGGTCGCCCTGGTGCGCGAGGTGCGCCAGGAGGAGCTCGCCCGGCTGCTGGCGGCGGGGGGCTTGGAGATGGGCGGTGAGCACTACCCCCTGCGCAGCCTGGCCGAGCTCATGAATAGCCACAGCCAGCCCGTCGAGGGGCGCTACCGCACCCTGCTGCTGC
>JBKBRS010000113.1:0-1811 GCA_046292095.1 Thiobacillaceae bacterium | reverse complement strand
GGGCCTCAGGTGGCGCGTATCCCCGGCATCATCGGTGCCACCGTCCTGGGCGACGGGCGCATCGCCCTGATCCTCAACCCCTTCGCCCTGGCCGAGTGGGTGCCGCGGCAGCCCAAGCCCCTGGAGGCGATGCCGGCCCCGGTGGGCCAGGCCCCGCTGGTCCTGGTGGTGGACGACTCGCTCACCGTGCGCAAGATCACCAGCCGCCTGCTCACCCGCGAGGGCTACCGCGTCGCCACCGCCAAGGACGGCGTGGAGGCCCTGGAATTCCTGCAGGACGAGCTGCCGGCGGTGATCCTGCTCGACATCGAGATGCCGCGCATGGACGGCTACGAGGTCACGCGCGCCATCCGCGCCAACAGCCGGCTCAGGGGGATCCCCATCATCATGATCACCTCGCGCACGGCGGGCAAACATCGTCAGTACGCCCTGGACCTGGGCGTCAACCAATACATGGGCAAGCCCTTCGACGAGGACGCCTTGCTCGCGGCGATCGCCCAGTTGACCGGTGAGGCGGTGCCGGCCTGACCGGGCTTTTTCAACGGCATGGGCGGCCTAACGGCCCTGAGTGGTCAGCGAAACCACAGCAGGATGCTGTCCCATATCCGTCCCAACAGACCGGCGACGGGTACGTCGTCGAGGGCGCGCAGGGGGTAGTCGCCGATCGGTCGCCCGTCCAGGGTCAGGCGCAGGGTGCCGATCTGCTGGCCGCGCGTCACGGGTGCGAGCAGGGGTTGCTGGGTGATGAGCTGCGCCTGGATGCGCTCGCCGGCACCGCGCGGGACTGTGACGTAGAAGTCCTGACCGTAGCCAAGGCTCACTTCGCTTCGACGTCCCTTGTAGATCTTGACGCGGGTCACGGGCTGGTTGGCCTTGTATAGCCGCACGGTGTCGAAGGCCTGGAAGCCGTAGTTGAGCAGCCGCTGGCTCTCCATGGCCCGTGCATTGTCGGAACGCGCCCCCAGGACCACCGAGAGCAGGCGGCGCTCGCCGCGGCGGGCCGAGGCGATCAGGCAGTAGCCGGCGCTCGCCGTGTGCCCCGTCTTGACCCCGTCCACATTGGGGTCCAGCCACAGCAGGCGGTTGCGGTTGGGCTGGGTGATGCCGTTGTAGGTGAACGCCTTGATTGCGTAATAGGTGTAGTAGTTCGGGTAGTCACGGATCAGGGCGGCGGCCAGGCGCGTGAGGTCGCGCGCGGTGGAGTAGTGCTGCGGGTGGGGCAGCCCCGTGGAATTGACGAAATGGGTGTTGTGCATGCCCAGCCGCTTCGCCATCGCATTCATCATCGCGGCGAAGCCCTCCTCGGAGCCGGCGATGGCCTCGGCCAGGACGATGCAGGCATCGTTGCCGGACTGGACGATGACCCCCTTGAGCAGGTCGTCCACCTTGGCGGGCTGGCGCGGATCGAGGAACATGCGCGAGCCCTCCGCCCGCCAGGCGCGCTCCGACACCGGAAGCGTCTGATCGGGGCGCAGCCGCCCCTCCTTCAGCGCGGTGAAGACCAGGTAGGCGGTCATCAGCTTGGTCAGCGAGGCTGGCTCGACGCGGGCATCGGCGGCCTGCTCGGCCAGGGTCTGGCCGGAGAGCAGGTCGGTGAGCAGCCAGGCGCGCGCCTCGATCTGCGGCGCCGGTGGCGGGGGTAGGGTGGCGGCGTATGCAAGGGGGACGAAAAACAGCGCGAGGATCAGAGACAGGGGTTTCATGCGCGGTGAGTGGCGGAAAAATCAACCTAACCTAACGGACATGCCACGGCAGCGTGCCACCCCTGTAGAATGAAACAACTGAACGGCTTGCTTGCCTACCAAAGTTAG
>JBKBRS010000112.1:0-7394 GCA_046292095.1 Thiobacillaceae bacterium | reverse complement strand
CCGGCAAGGCCTCGAGGACGGTGAGCGGGGTCATGCCGCCCACTCGTGCACGGGCGCCCCCGAACGCTGGTTTTCGAGGTAGTCGGCCATCAGCCGGGCTGGGTCGTGGCCGCAGCGTGCCCAGTGCTGGATCAGCCAGACCGAACCGGTCTGGCCGCACGCCCGCCGGGCATCGAGGACGCCGATGGCGCGCTCGATCTCCTCGTCACCCAGGCCGAGGGCGACCAGACCTTCAGCCGCCCGAGGCAGCAGTTCGCCGAGCAGACGGCGCACCGGATGGCGTTCGCCATCGAGCCAGACGATTTCGGCATCAAGCCCATGACGGGCGGCCTGGTAGAAGTTGTCGCGCGCCGTGGCAAAGTCGAGCTGGCATTCCGGCGGCTCGGGGCGCTGTGCGAGGGCGTGCACCAAGCCATAGTAGAAGGCGGCGTTGGCCATCATGTCGATGAGCGTCGGCCCGCTCGGCAGGACGCGCTGTTCGATGCGCACATGCGCCTCGCCCGACGCATCGAAGCCGATCAGCGGCCGCACCCAGCGCCAGATCGAGCCGTTGTGCAGACGCAGGTGCGGAAAGCGCTCGGGCGGTTCCGTCTGCGGCATTGGCAGCAGCACGGGAAAGAGCGCCAGGTTCTCCTCGAACAGCTCGACCAGGCTGTCGCGCACATAGCCGCGCCCGAACGACACGCGGCGTGCCTGGGGGTCGGCCAGCCCGCCATAACCGCCCAGTTCGACCGACTGCTCGAACAGCGGGATGCGGGTCTCGTGCCAGAGGCGCCGCCCGAACAGCAGCGGCGAATTGGTGGCCAGCGCCAGCAATGGCCCGCAGGTGATCAGGCTGGCGTTGTAGTAGCGGGCGCTCAGGCCCTCCGGCACCTGCAGGTGCAGCTGGAAGGAGGTGGTGGCCGCCTCCAGCATGACGTCCGCACGACCCAGGTCGAGCGCCTCCTCCCCCTCGATGTGGATGCGCAGCGGCTGCCCCGCCCGCTGGCGGATGACCTGTTCGTTCAGGACCACGTAGCGGTTCAACGCCGACATGGTCGCCAGGATCAGGTCCCCCTCGCGTAAGGTGGGCGGGATGCCGATGATGCCGAGCTGCGCCTCCATGTCGTGGGCCACCGCCTGGGCGCGCTGCCAGGTGGCGGCGAGCTCCGCCTCCATCGCCGCGAGCGCCCCGGGGCGAAGGACCTGGGGCGTGCCGTTGATCTCAATGTTGAAGCGCGCGAGCTCCGGCACCACCATCGGATCGGCCAGGATCGAAAGGTAGGACTCGTTGATGGGATAGGGCGTGCCGGCGTGATCGAGCAGCCAGCCCTCCAGCTCGAAGCCGGCCACATATCGTCCATCGCGGAAGCCGCCAGAACGGGCGAATTCGCGCAATCGGGCAGTCTCCTCCCGCAGATGCCGTGCAAAGCAGGCAAAGTCGCTGGGGGAGAGTACGCTACGGGCGATCTCCTGCCCCATGCAGTCCTCCACGGCACCCCGTGCTCTACAGGCTAGCACAGGCGGTGTTCGACGCCACGCCGGGGTTTGTTGGGGACGCCGCGACGCCCGGCGCACACGGGCTGATCGATCGCGCGGTGTCAGGGGCTCAGGAGGTCGAGGATCTCCTTGAGCGACTGCTTGATCTCCGCATAGGAGATCGCCGGCACTGACTTGGCCTCGGACGCGGCCTCTGCGGCCTGGGCGTCGTTGAGCAGCCGGTTGCGCGCGCCGCTGATGGTGAAACCCTGTTCGTACAGGAGCTCGCGGATGCGGCGGATGAGCATCACCTCGTGATGCTGATAATAGCGGCGGTTGCCCCGCCGCTTGACCGGCTTGAGCTGGCTGAACTCCTGCTCCCAGTAACGCAGCACATGCGGCTTGACCCCGCACAGCTCGCTCACCTCGCCAATGGTGAAGTAGCGCTTCGATGGGATGGGCGGCAGCTCACTGCTCGGCCGGTGTTCCGACATGCGCCTTCTCGACCAGAGCCTTCAGTTTCTGGCTTGCGTGGAACGTCACCACGCGCCGGGCGGTGATGGGCATCTCTTCCCCCGTCTTCGGGTTGCGGCCGGGGCGCTGCGGCTTGTCACGGAGCTGGAAGTTACCAAAGCCGGAGAGCTTCACGCTGTCGCCCTGCTCCAGCGCGGTGCGCACCTCCTCGAAGAAGAAATCCACCATCTCCTTGGCCTCGCGCTTGTTGAGGCCAACCTTTTCGAACAGTAGCGTGGCGAGTTCAGCCTTGGTCAGCGTCGACATCAGCGTTTCCCTCAAGCGCGCAGGACGGCATTGAAGCGTTCGGTGAGCACGGCCAAGACCTCGGAGACCGCGGCCTCGATCTCGGCATCTGTAAGTGTTTTCTCAGTATGTTGCAACAACATTCTGAAAGCAAGGCTTTTTTTGCCGGACTCGATACCCTGGCCCTGATAGACGTCGAAAAGCTCGAACTCGGTGATCGTCCTAGGCAGCGCTGCACGCACCGCGGCGAGGATACCGCCGACCTCGAGGCTGGCATCCACCACGACGGCGACGTCCCGGCGCACCGCCGGATAGCGCGACAGCCCGCCATAACGTGGCAGCGTACGCCGGGTGAGGGCTTCGGCCTCCAGTTCGAACAGGATGGGGCTGCGCGCAAGCTCGTACTTCTGGGCGAGCCGCGGGTGCAGGCTGCCCAGCCAGCCGACCTCTCGGCCATCGATGCGGATACGCGCGGTCTGACCCGGGTGCAAGGCGGGATGCACAGCGGCGACGAATTCCGGCTGGCGCGGCCAGAACAGGGCGGCGACATCCGCCTTGACGTCATAGAAATCGACCGGCCGTGTGGGCACGGCCCATTGCTCCGGCTGGGCCGGGCCATAGGCCAGACCGGCCACCCGCTGCGGCTGCGCCTCGGCCGTGGCACCGAGGAAACAGCGTCCGGCCTCGAACAGGCGCAGCCTTTCCTGACCGTGATTGAGATTGTGGCGCAGGGTCTGCACCAGCCCCGGCAGGAGGCTCGCGCGCATGACATTCATCTGGCTGGCAATCGGGTTGAGCAAGGTCAGCGCATCATGTTCTTTTTTGAAATCACCGTATTGCTCAGAGGATATGAAGCTATACGTGATGATTTCTTGGTAACCAATTGCTACCAGGAGATTTTTTACCTCGTCGATCGTGCGCTCGCCCTCGCCTGCCGGCAACATGTGCTGCGGGGCGGCAGGGGCGGACTCCGGAATGCGTTCATAGCCCCACAGCCGTGCCAGCTCCTCGATGAGGTCCACCTCTCGATTGAGATCGAAGCGCCATGAAGGCGGCTTAACCCGCCATGAGGTATCAGCCGTATCGACATCGAGCCCCAGCCGAGCGAATATCCCCTGCATCTCATCCATGGGGATCTCGACCCCAAGCAGCCGCCGGGCGCGCTCGGGCCGGAAGGCAAGGGCTGAGCGTGCCGGCACCCCAGGGCCGGCCTCGATGACCTCGCCGGCCTCGCCGCCGCAGACCTCGAGGATCAGACGGGTCGCCCGCTCCAGGGCGCGGCGCGGCAGCATCGGGTCGACACCCCGCTCGAAGCGCTGTGAGGCGTCGGTCGCCAGGCCATAGCGGCGCGCGCGCCCGGCCACCGCAGCCGGGGTGAAATGCGCGGCCTCCAGGAAGATATCGCGGGTGGCCGTGTCCACCGCGCTCGAGATCCCCCCCATGATACCGGCCAGGGCGAGCGGCCCGCCGTCGTCGGCGATGACGAGGCAATCGGGCTCGAGCGTGATCTCGGCCGCATTGAGTAGCAAAAGTCGCTCTCCGGCTTCCGCCCAGCGCGCCCGCAGGGGGCCCTGCAGCCGCGCCAAGTCGAAGGCATGCATGGGCTGGCCCAGTTCCAGGAGGACGTAGTTGGTGATGTCGACCACCGGGTGGATGAGCCGCAGGCCGCTGCGGGTCAGGCGCTCGGCCATCCAGGCGGGGGTCTGGGCGGACGGGTCGATCGCGCGCACGACCCGTCCGCAATAACGCGGGCAGGCCTCGCCCGCCTCGACCCTGACCGGATAAGGCGCCGCCACGGTGGCTGGCACCGGGCTGCAATCCACCTCGTGGCGATGTCCCCCGGTCAGCGCCGCCACCTCGCGGGCGATGCCCTGCAGGGAGAGGCAATCGCCGCGGTTGGGCGTGAGCTTGAGGCTGATCAGCCGGTCATCGAGATGCAGATAGTCGCGCAGGTCAGCGCCCACCGGCGCATCCGCCGGTAGCTCCAGGATGCCGGCCGCGTCCTGATCGAGACCCAGCTCGCTGGCCGAACAGAGCATGCCGTAGGAGTCCACGCCCCTGACCTTGGCCTGGCGGATCTCCAGCCCCCCTGGCAGCACCGCGCCGACCAGGGCGCAGGCGGTCTTGAGCCCAGGCCGGGCATTGGGTGCACCGCAGACGATGCGCAAGGGCTCACCGCTGCCGGCGCTAACCTCGCACAATTGCAGGCGGTCGGCATTGGGGTGTCGCTCGGCGCGAAGGATCTCGGCCACCACCACCCGATCGAAAGCAGGCGCGACCGGGACGACGGCCTCTAGCTCGAGCCCGGCCATGGTGAGCCGCTGCGCCAAGTCCTCGAGGGTCAGGTCGGTCTGCACCAGGCTGCGCAACCAGCGTTCTGAGAATTGCATCGTCTATCCCACCTTCACTCGATCACCACGCCATCCCGGCCGATCGCCCGCGATCTTTGCGACTGCCGGAAAAAGCGCGCGCCATCCGTTGAATGTCTCAGGAAGCGATATGCGCGCCGCATCAATCGAACTGCCTGAGAAAGCGCATAGCGCTGCATCAGTTAAATTGTCTTAGAAAGCGAACATCGTTTTCGAAAAACAGTCGCAGGTCGTCCACACCGTAGCGCAGCATGGCCAGACGCTCGACGCCCAGGCCGAAGGCGAAGCCCTGCCATTGCTCGGCATCGATACCGACGTGGGCGAAGACGTTGGGGTGCACCATGCCGCAGCCCAGCACCTCCAGCCAGCCGGTCTGCGAACAGACACGGCAGCCGCGCCCTTCGCAGATCACGCAGCCGATGTCCATCTCCGCCGAGGGTTCGGTGAACGGAAAGAAGGAGGCACGTAGCCGCACCGGCAGGTTGTCGCGCTCGAAGAAGCGGGCCATGAACTCGCTGAGCACCCCTTTGAGATCGGCAAAGCTGATGTGGCGGTCCACCCAAAGGCCCTCGACCTGATGGAACATCGGCGTGTGGGTGACGTCCGAGTCGCAGCGATAGACCCGGCCCGGGGCGATGATCTTGAGCGGCGGTCGGTTGTTCTGCATGTAATGCACCTGCACCGGCGAGGTGTGCGTGCGCAGCAGATGTCCGTCCGTGAGGTAGAAGGTGTCGTGCATCGCCCGGGCGGGGTGGTCCTCGGGGATGTTGAGCGCGGTGAAGTTGTAGAAGTCGGTCTCGATCTCGGGCCCTTCGGCCACTGCGAAGCCGAGGCTTAGGAACAGCCGCTCGATGCGCGCGAGCGTGCGGCTGACAGGGTGCAGACCGCCCATGCCTTGCCCGCGCCCAGGGAGCGTGACGTCCAGGGCCTCCTGCCTGAGCTGCTGCGCCAGCGCTTCGGCCTGAATGGCCTCGCGCCGCGCCTTGAGCAGGGTCTCGATCTCGGCCTTGGCCGCGTTGATGCGCGCCCCCATCTCCTTGCGCGCCTGCGGCGGCAGGCTCGTCAACCCTTTCATGAGCTGGGTCAGCACCCCGCTCTTGCCGAGGTATCGGGCCTTGGCCTGGTCCAATGCCGGTAGAGTGGCGGCGGCGGCGAAATCGCGCCGGGCCTCGGCGATGATGTCGTCTGGCGTCATGCTCGATTCGTTCCGATCGACAGAGCAAACAAAGGCACAGCAAAGAAAAGGGAGGCCGGTTGACCTCCCTGCGTTACACAGCCGATCGCGGTCGGTTCGACCGGGTTCAGACCGCGAGGCTTGCCTTGGCCTGCTGTGCCACCTTGGCGAAGGCGGCCGGATCGAACACCGCCATGTCGGCCAGCACCTTGCGATCGAGGTCGATGGCGGCCTTCTTCAACCCGTTCATGAACTGGCTGTAGTTCATGTCCAGGCCCAGGTCGCGCACCGCCGCATTGATGCGGGCGATCCACAGCGCCCGGAACTGGCGCTTGCGCTGACGGCGGTCACGGTAGGCGTATTGCCCCGCCTTCATCACCGCCTCGTTGGCGACGCGGAAGACGTTCTTGCGGCGGCCGCGATAGCCCTTGGCGGCGGCGATCACCTTTTTGTGGCTGGCGCGGGCGATGGTCCCTCGTTTGACGCGCGGCATGGTCCTTCCTCCTCAGGCGTAAGGCAGCATGGCCCGGATGTGGCCAAGGTCGCGCTCATGCACGGCGGTCATGCCGCGCAGGTTGCGCTTGCGCTTGGTGCTCTTCTTGGTGAGGATGTGGCGAAGGAAGGCATGCGTGCGCTTGACGCTGCCGCTGCCACGGACGCGAAAGCGTTTCGCCGCCCCGCTCTTGGTCTTCATCTTGGGCATGGTTTGCTCCTATTCGATGCCGCCGGGTGACCCCGAACGCCGGGATGCTTCAACGACCCTGTGGCACTTGTTTGTGGCGCGGATTCTGAGGACCGCGCCTTGCCTCATGATACCGACCGCGACGTTCGTCGTGCCTATCGCTTCTTTTTCGGAGCCAGCACCATCACCATCTGCCGCCCCTCCAGCTTGGGGTGCTGCTCGACCGTGCCGTATTCGGCCAGGTCCGCCTCGACGCGCTGCAGTAGCTGTAGTCCGAACTCCTGGTGGGCCATCTCGCGGCCGCGAAAACGCAACGTCACCTTTGCCTTGTCGCCCTCGCTCAGGAAGCGGATCAGATTCCGCAGCTTGACCTGGTAGTCGGCCTCGTCGGTACGAGGCCTGAACTTGATTTCCTTGACCTGGATCTGCTTCTGCTTGAGCCGCGCCTCGTGCTGCTTTTTCTGCTCATGGTACTTGTACTTGCCATAGTCCATGATCTTGCAGACCGGCGGCTGCGCCTGGGGCGCGATCTCCACCAAGTCCAGATCCGCGTCTTCGGCCTTGAGCAAGGCCTCTCTCAAGCTGACGATACCCAGCTGGGTGCCGTCTTCCCCGATCAGCCGGACCTGCGGCGCGTCGATCTCGCCGTTGATCCGCAACTCCTTGTCCAGTGCGATGCTTAAGCCCCTTTCCAAACAACGAGAGCCGACGCTTTAGCCGGCTCCTCGCGTAATCTCCTCGCGCAGGCGGTCGATGAACGCCTCCAGGCCCATCTGGCCCAGGTCCTCGCCGCCGCGGACCCTCACTGCCACCTTGCCCTGGGCCTTTTCCTTCTCGCCGACGATAAGCTGATAAGGGGCCCGTTGCATGGAGTGCTCGCGGATTTTATAGGTTATCTTTTCGTTCCTCAAGTCCGCCTCTACGCGGAAGCCTTGTTTTTTCAGGGTTTGCG
>JBKBRS010000111.1:0-7395 GCA_046292095.1 Thiobacillaceae bacterium | reverse complement strand
GCTTCGGCGCCGACGGCCGGCCGGTGGGGCTGCAATTGATAGGCGACTACTTCAGCGAGGCGCGGCTGCTCAATATCGCGCATCAGTATCAGCAGGCGACCGACTGGCACACCCGCCTGCCCGAGGTGAATTGACCATGCAGTGGGAAACCGTCATCGGATTGGAGGTCCACGTCCAGCTGACCACCGCCTCCAAGATCTTCTCCGGCGCATCCACCGCCTTCGGCGCCGCGCCCAACACCCAGGCCTGCGCCGTGGACTTGGCGCTGCCGGGGGTGCTGCCGGTGTTGAACAAGGGGGCGGTGGAGCGGGCCATCCGCTTCGGGCTGGCGATCGGCGCAAGGCTCAACCGCATCAACGTCTTCGCGCGCAAGAACTACTTCTATCCTGACCTGCCTAAGGGCTACCAGATCAGCCAGTATGAGCTGCCCATCGTCGAGGCGGGTCGCCTGCCCATCCAGGTCGGCGAGCAGACCAAGACGATCCGCATCACCCGCGCCCATCTCGAAGAGGACGCCGGCAAGAGCCTGCACGAGGACTTCCATGGCATGACGGGGATAGACCTGAACCGCGCCGGCACGCCGTTGTTGGAGATCGTCTCCGAGCCGGACATGCGCAGCGCCCAGGAGGCGGTGGCCTATGCCCGGGCGCTGCACACCCTGGTCACCTGGATCGGTATCTGCGACGGCAACATGCAGGAGGGCAGCTTCCGGGTGGACGCCAACGTCTCGGTGCGGCCGAAAGGGTCGGAGGCCTTCGGCACCCGGCGCGAGATCAAGAATCTGAACTCCTTCCGTTTCCTGGAGCAGGCCATCGAGTACGAGGCGCGCTGGCAGATCGCCGAGCTCGAAGACGGCCGCGAGATCGTGCAGGCCACCGTGCTGTTCGACCCGGACACGGGCGAGACGCGGATGATGCGCAGCAAGGAAGAGGCGCACGACTATCGCTACTTCCCCGACCCCGACCTGCTGCCGGTCAAGCTGGACGAGGCGTGGATCGAGGCGATCCGCGCCACGCTACCCGAGCTGCCGCAACAGAAGCAGGCCCGCTACCAGACCGAGCTGGGGCTTTCCGCCTACGACGCGGCGACGCTCACCGCCACGCGTGCCACGGCCGAGTATTTCGAGGCGGTGCTGGCCGCAGGCGTGCCGGCCAAGCTGGCCGCCAACTGGGTGATGGGGGAGCTGGCCGCGGCGCTCAACCGCGAGGGGTTGGACATCGCGCATAGCCGGATTGCGCCCGAGCGGCTGGCAGGGCTGCTGCGGCGCATCGACGACGGCACCCTGTCGTCCAAGCTCGCCAAGGAGGTGTTCGCCGCCCTGTGGGCCGGCGAAGGAGAGGCCGACGCCATCATTGCGGCGCGCGGTCTCATGCAGATGTCGGACACAGGCGAGTTGCAGCGCCTCGTCGACGAGGTCCTGGCGGCCAACCCGAAATCGGTCGAGGAATACCGCGCCGGCAAGGAAAAGGCCTTCAACGCCCTGGTCGGTCAGGTCATGAAGGCCACCCGTGGGCGGGCCAACCCGCAGCAGGTCAACGCACTGCTCAAGCAGCGTCTCGGCGGCTGAGTAAAGACCGGCTTCAGACGGCGCCGGCGGCGGCCGTTATAGTATGGGTGGAGGATGTGCCGGCGCCTGGCCGGTGATCGGCCCCAACGCGCCTTTTTGCCGTGACAAGCGCGCTTACGGATCTTGGCCTGGCTGTATGGGCTGCCGCTCGCCGCAGCGGCGGCGCCGCCACGGCCCGGTCAGCCCCCTCTGGTCCTGGCGGTGCTGCCTTATCTGCCCGCTGCCGAGATCGAGCGGCGCTTCTCCCCGCTTGCCGCCCGCCTAGGGCGGGAGCTGGGACGCGCGGTGCAGGTGCGCGTCGGTCAGAGCTATCAACAACACATCGCCGTCATTGGCCGCGACCAGGTGGACATTGCCTACCTCGGCCCAGCTGGCTATGTCCGTATGGTGGATCGTTACGGTCGAAAACCCATTCTGGCGCGACTCGATGTGGCTGGGCAGAGCGGCCTGCGCAGCGTGATCGTCGTGCGCCATGATGGCTCGCCGACGCGCATCGAGTCGCTCAAGACCCTGCGCTTTGCCTTTGGGACAGCCGATTCGTCACGGGTCACCTGTTGCCGCACTACCAGCTCCTATCACAGCGCCAGTCAGGTGGTGCATGACCGGGGCAGCCCGCAGGCGCAGGTGGCCTGCCTTTGGCTCGGGACCGGCAATGGCTGCGTGCTCGGCGAATATCACCGCGCCCAGCCGCCGGCTGCAGACTCGCTGGCCTCGACCCAGGAGGGCTGCACAGGCACGGAATCGTCGATGTCCACCCGCCCTGGGCCATGGGCGTCATCCGCGAGCAGGGCATACCCACGGCCATTCGCGACGGCGTCTGGAGTGGGGAAACGGCGCTGTTCGCCACGAATGGAGTGGAGATCCCGGTCTCCCAGGTAATCCTCAGCCATCGTGACGACCCGGGCGAGCGGAGCTAACGGCCATGGCCGCTGCCACCCCAGAAGATGAAAGCGGCCATGGCCGTTCCCTCACCCCCAACTCCTCTCCCACTGGGAGAGGGGGGCGTCCTGAGTTGGCTGCGCCAACTTTCATGCTAACTGTCCACCATGATGCGCGACATCCGCGACGGCAAGGCGGGGGAGGCGACCCTGCGCGCCAGTGCAGCGCAGCTTGCGCAGGCGCAGGCCATCGCTCATCTGGGGAGCAGGGACTTGGACCTCGCCAGCGGCCAGGCGACCTGGTCGGATGAGGAGTGTCGCCTGCCCGGCTATGCCCCTGGTGAGGTCACCGCCAGTGTCTAGGCCATCCACCGCATCGGCTACACCATGGGCCCGAAGACGGTGGCGGAGTTCGTCGAGGACGAGGTCACGCCACAGGAATTGATGCGTCCGGGGGTGGATCATGCTCAGGGCCATGGTCTGCATCGACCGGAACCCCTGACGCCGATCCCCAGCAGCGCGATCCCCCCTGCGGTATGCTCACGATCTGAGCGGTGGCCTTGCCTGCCTGCGGAACGGGTTGGGTTGCCAGGAAGCGGTTTGTACTTCCGCGCGCTGAGGTGATAATGGAAGGCGATCCGTCAAACCACTCGGGGAAACGCTGAAAAACCCCCAGCGCGTCGGATGGGAGCGGAGTGCGGATGCTCGCGCAAATTCGTATCATCCTAAAAACCGCAGTTGAACGCGCCCGAAAGCGGGCTTGTACGACCGGCTGGCAAGGCGCGACGACGCCGCAGGGTGGCTCCCTGCAAGGAGGAGCAACGCAGCCAGACGGGCGTCCAAGACCGAAGGCGGGCGCGGAGCGTTTTCACCCTCAGGGAGAGGATGACCGGGAGGCAAAAATCTCTCGCATCATCGATCTGTTACGAAACGGTCAGAGCGGTCAACTGCGGTTTTTAGGATCATGTCTTACATCCTACGCTTCGGGCGCCTTGCCTTCCAGCCGCTCGTAACGAATCATTCGGCATTTCCTCGGATGGATGGATAAAAGATGTTTCGAATCTCTCGCTTGACCGCGGTGTCAGCCCTGAGTTTGGGGGTGGGCTTCACGGTGTTGGGGTCGACCGCCGAGAACGGGGGGGCGCGGCTCATGGCATTGGTGAATGAAACCTGCGCTGCTTGCCACGGACCGGATGGCAACAGCGTCGTGCCGGATTTCCCCAAATTGGGGGGTCAGCAGAAGAGCTATCTGCTGCGGGAGATGCAGGACTACAAAGAGGGACGGCGGCAGCACGAAATCATGTCCACCCTGATGGCCGGACTGAGTGAGGATGACCTGGGTGCGCTGGCCGATTACTACGCCGCACAGACGCCTACACCGGGGGAGGTCAGCAAACCGGAACTGTTGAGCCTGGGCAAACGCATCTACCTGGAGGGCAACACGCAATCCGGTGTGCCCTCCTGCGACGGCTGTCACGAAGAAAACGGCGAGGGCTCGAAGAAGTTTCCCCGCGTCGCTGGTCAGCATGCGGCCTACAGCCTGGAGCAGCTCAACCAATACGCCACCGGCAGACGCAGCAACGGTGTCAAGGTCATGCGCACCATCGCCCAGCGTCTGACACGGGAGGAGGCAGAAGCGGTGGCGCAGTACATGGCGAGTTTGAAGTGAGGACCTACATGAAATCCACGTTGCCTTTCCTGACCTCGCTGATCCTGGTCAGCCAACCGGGGCTCGCACAGAGCGAGGTCCCGACCAAGCCGGATACGGCCGAGCTGGCTGCCGTTTTAGCGATCAAAGGCGATCCCGTGCAGGGCAAGGATGCTTATGACCTCTGTCGCGGCTGCCATCGCCCCGATGCCTCCGGCAAGCCAGAGGCAGGCTATCCGCAACTGGCCGGACAGCATCCGCAAGTGATCATCAAGCAGATGCTGGACGTACGCGCCGGCCGCCGCGACAGCCACAAGATGCTCGATTTCATCGTCGAAGACGTACTACCGCGGGAGAGTATCGCCCACATCGC
Source organism: Thiobacillaceae bacterium (assembly GCA_046292095.1). Lineage (GTDB taxonomy): Bacteria > Pseudomonadota > Gammaproteobacteria > Burkholderiales > Thiobacillaceae > JANWZL01. The sequence continues at coordinate 2,929 of JBKBRS010000111.1, read as the reverse complement.
CGCCTATTTGTACAGCCTGCCGGTACCCACCACCAATGGCAAGGGTGACGGCAGATTGTTGGACCTGGGCAAGCGCTTATACGAACGGGACTGCGCCATCTGCCATGGGCAACACGGTGAGGGGGTGGGAGAGAAGTTATACCCGCGTGTGGCTGGTCAGCATTACAACTATCTGTATCGCGAATCCAAGGAAAGCCGTGATCACGGCCGGCGCAACGCCAACCCGGAAATGGTGCGCGTGCTCAAGTCTTACAGCGATGAAGAACTGCAGGCGGTCAGCGATTACATGTCGCGCTTGGTCCCACCCAAACCCTGATTGGGCTGGTTGGCGGTATCATGGTGTGGCCCCGCGTCTGCGCGACGCAGGCGTCATGGTTTGACATCACCCGAAGTCGGGGCGGACCGGTTGTTTGAGGATGTCTCCGCGCGCAAGCCTTTCAGCTCCCGGAAACGCAGCTTGTAGGCCTCGTAGCGGGCCTCTATCTGCGCCATGGCTGCGGCGCTGTGCGCAAGCATATCTGTCAGACGGGCGATCTCGCGTTGTGCCTCGCCGCGCGACTGGCGCAGGGACTCAGGGGCGACGCGCCCTGCCTTTTCTAGACTCGCCCACTCGGCATTGATGCGGGCCAGACGCGCGTTTGCCTGCGCCAGCAATGCCTGCGGGCTGTCCTGCCTGGCCTTTTCCTGCGCCAGGGCGCGTTCGCGGGCGAGATCGATCTCGTTCTCGTCCACATAGGTCGACAGCAGCGCGCGGTCCTGGCGCTCACGCAGGGTATCGCGTCGCCCGGCGTCGGCAGAGGAAGGCGCTGCCTGCGGCTGCGCCTTGCGTCGCACGCGCCCCTGCCGGTCGAGCACATCCGGCTCGGCGGCCTGCAAGGGGGGTCTGTCGCTGTAGTGGACGCGGCCGCGCTCATCGACCCAGCGGTAGGTGTTGGTCCAGGCCGGCAGGCTGGTGGCCAGGCCCAGAACCAAGGCGGCGACTGTCCGCTCGGCGCGGCTGCTCGATGACCGCTCAGGCCGTCCCATAGCGCTCCCGGTAGGCGCGCATGGCGGCCAGGGTCTCGGCCTGCCCGCCACGCGCCGCCAGATAGGCCATCAGGTCATCGAGGTTGACGATGGAGATGACAGGCAGGCCATAGTCGCGGCTCACCTCTTGCACGGCCGAGAGCTCACCCGTGCCGCGTTCCTGGCGGTCGAGGGCGATCGCCACGCCGCAGGGCTCGGCGCCCGCCGCACGAATCAGCGCCACCGACTCGCGCACCGAGGTGCCAGCCGAGATCACGTCGTCGACGATGAGGATGCGCCCTTGGAGCGGCGCGCCGACGATCATACCGCCCTCGCCGTGGTGCTTGGCCTCCTTGCGGTTGTAGCTGAACGGCACGTTGCGCCCGAGTCCCGCCAGGGCGATGGCCACCGCCGCGGCGAGCGGGATGCCCTTGTAGGCCGGGCCGAACAGGCCGTCGAAGGCGAGCCCGGAGTCGAGGATGGCTTTGGCGTAGAATTCGCCCAGACGTTTCAGCGACAGCCCGTCGTTGAACAGCCCGGCGTTGAAGAAATAGGGCGAGACGCGACCCGCCTTGGTCTTGAACGCCCCGAACAGCAACACCCCCCGTTCGATGGCGAAGCTCAGGAAATCCTCTTTGAAATCCGACACGCGATCCGTCCGTCAAAAATGCGCATTGTAACCCTCAACGTCAACGGCCTCCGCTCGGCGGCCAGCAAGGGCTTTTACGACTGGCTGCCGCGCGCGGCGGCCGATGTCGTCTGCCTGCAGGAGCTCAAGGCACAGGTCGCCGACATGACGGCGGAGATGATCAATCCGCCGGGCTATTACGGCTATTTCCACTATGCCGAGAAGAAGGGCTACAGCGGCGTGGGCATCTACTGCCGGCGTCAGCCGGACCGGATCGTCGAGGGCCTGGGCATACCGGATATCGACGCGGAAGGTCGTTACCTTGAGGTCAGGTTCGGCGATCTCGCCATCGTCTCCGTCTATCTGCCCTCGGGCTCCGCCGGCGAGCACCGCCAGGCGGCCAAGTTCGCCTTCATGGAGCGCTTCTACCCCCATCTCGCTCGGCTGGCGCGGGACGGCCACGAGGTCATCCTCTGCGGCGACTGGAACATCGCCCACACCGAGAAAGACCTCAAAAACTGGCGCTCCAACCAGAAGAACTCCGGCTTCCTGCCCGAGGAGCGTGCCTGGATCGGCCGCGTGTTCTCGGAACTGGGCTTCGTCGACGTCTACCGCCGCCTCTATCCCGACGCCACCGAGGAGGGCTACACCTGGTGGTCCAACCGCGGCCAGGCCTGGGCCAAGAACGTCGGCTGGCGCATCGACTACCAGATCGCCACCCCCGGCATCGCCGCCCGTGCCCTCGAGGCCCGCATCTACAAGGCCGAGCGCTTCAGCGACCATGCGCCGCTGACCATAGACTACGACTACAAACTGTGAGCGCACCCGAGTCCCCCAGCGGCCGTCTCGGTGGCCTGGCCATCTACACCCACCCGCGCGTGCTGGGCATGCTCTTCCTCGGCTTCTCCGCCGGGCTGCCGCTGCTGCTGGTCCTGGGTACGCTCTCTTTCTGGCTCAGAGAGGCGGGGGTGGACCGCACCACCATCGGCTATTTTTCCTGGGTGGGGCTGGCCTACGGCATCAAGTGGGCCTGGTCGCCGCTGGTCGACCGGCTGCCGCTGCCGGTATTGAGCCGCGCGCTGGGCCGCCGGCGCGCCTGGCTGCTCGCCTCCCAGGTGACCATCGCCCTGGCGCTCCTGGGCATGGCGCAGACCGACCCGACGCTAAGCTTGAGCCACATGGCCTGGTTCGCCCTGGCCGTGGCCTTCGCCTCGGCCACACAGGACATCGCGCTGGACGCCTACCGCATCGAGGCGGTGGAGGTGCGGCTGCAGGGGGCGATGGCCGCCACATACC
>JBKBRS010000110.1:0-7454 GCA_046292095.1 Thiobacillaceae bacterium | reverse complement strand
CTCTACTCCCACCCCCTCTACGAACGCCTGGCACCCTGGCTCGGCGTGTTCGAACGCCGCCGTCCCCACCGCGAACTCGCCGTCGAGCGTCAGGCGCACGGCACGCCGCGACCAGACGTTCTGGTCTTCGGCCTGGGCCGTTATGGCGAACGTCTGGCGCGGCGCCTCGCCGAGGTCGGGGTCAGCGTCCTCGGCGTCGATTTCGATCCCGAGACGGTGCGGCGGCTACGCCGCCAGGGGCTTGCGATCCGCTTCGGCGACGGCCAGGACCCGGACTTCCTGGAGAGTCTGCCGCTCGATGGCGTCCCCTGGGTGGTGAGCACCCTGCCGGATCTCGAATCCAACCGCATGCTCTTGCATGCCCTGGCCGAACGCGGTTACGGTGGCGAGGTCGCCGTGGTGGCGCGTGACGAGGCCCAAGGTAGCGCACTCAAACGCGCCGGCGTCCCCACCGTGCTTTACCCCTTCCGCGACGCGGTGGACTTTACCGTGGAGCACCTCGCCGCCCTGCTGCGCCGCGCCGGCGATGGGATCGATGCCGCGGTTCCCGCGCATGGGGCTGTGGGCGGCCACCCCCAGGCGCAGAGCACGACCCTGCCGGCCTGACCGATAGGAGGCGATATGACGAAACTCAAGCGGATACTTGCGGCCACCGACCTCTCCGCCCCCGCCCGCCGGGCGGTCGCGCGCGCCTATCACATTGCCGGCGTGACGGGTGCCGAGCTCACCCTGTTACACGTCATCAACCTGGGGGCGCTGGCCGAGCTCCGCACCCTGCTGGGCGGAACCGCCGCAGCGGTCGAGCAACGCCTGCTCGATGCCTCACGCGAGGCCCTGGGCCACCTGGCCGGCGAGCTGGGCCAGACGCACGGCGTGAGCGCCAGCCTGCGCCTGTCCACCGGGCGCGTGCTGGCCGCCATCCTGGATGAGGCCGATGCCCTCGACGCCAGTCTTATCGTCGTCGGTGCCCGTGGCGAAGGCTTCCTGGGGCGGATGCTGATCGGCACCACAGCTGAACGCCTCCTACGCCGCACCCTCAGACCCATGTTGGTGGTCAAGCAGACCCCGCACGAGGCCTATCGGCGGGTGCTCGTGCCAGTGGATTTTTCGTCCTGGTCGGCGGAGGTCCTGCGCCTCGCTCAGGCCGCCGCGCCTGGGGCGGAACTGATCCTGTTCCACGCATTCGAGGCCCCGTTCGAATCCAAGCTGCGCTACGCCGGCGTCGAGGAGCAGACCCTGGGGCGTTATCTCGCTGCCGCCCGCGCCGAGGCCTTGGCCAAGCTGCAGGATCTCACCAACGCCGCCGGCTTCGATGCAGCGCCCGTCCACCTGCACGTCCAGCATGGTGAGGCCGCCAGGCTCATCCTCGCCCAGGAACAGGAGCTGGACTGCGATCTCATCGTGCTCGGCAAGCACGGGCAGGGCATGCTGGAGGAGCTGCTGCTCGGCAGCGTGACCAAGCATGTGCTCGCGGAGTCGGCGGGGGACGTACTGGTGGTCAACCAAGCGCAGGTCAAGACAAGCCGCTAACGGGCGGGCGGCACCACCCCCGAGTCGCGAATGCCGCTATAGCCTCTCCCTCACCCCAGCCCTCCCCAGCGGGTAAGGGCGGATCATAGGCCGCTGCGCGACTTTGACGTGATAACCCACTGACTGAGGGAGCCGCCCGCCACGGGGCTGGAAGCAATCCCAAGGCCGCGGTTCAACGCGGTTTTTTGAAGGTGTTCACCACCAAGGTCTTCACCTTGGCCTGAGGGGCGTGGCATTGCACACAGTTCCAGCGTCCCATGTACAGCTCGCCCTTCTTTAGATCGGTGTAATGGCTCGCCGGCGCCGGCACAGGAGTGCCTGGGGTGAGCTTCTTGCCAATCAGATCGGGCTGGACATGGCAATCTTTGCACAGGTTGAAGTCCTGTCGGATGGGCAGCATGTCCTGAATGGTGTGCGGGATCATCGGCGGGGCGGTGTGGTAGGACCGCTCCACACGCTTGCCCACAGTGCCCGGATCGGCCTTGCCATACTCGAACACGCTGGGCTCGGGGATGTCGAACACGCTAGTTTTGGACAGGCCAAGGGCCTCGTCAGGGATCGCCTGATCCTGCACGGCGGCAACAGACACGGACAACAACGACGCCGCGAACGCTGCCGCCAGCACAATGCCTTTGCCTGAGCTCTTTTCCATCTCGCCCTCCATGAGTTCACTCGGTTGATACGCTTTGCAGCGCCGTCCCACGATCTTGGGCGTTGTGCCTGCGGATCAGGGGCCGCAAATCGAAGGCCAGGCTGCCTTCCGGACATAGGCCCGTGCAGCGGCCACAATTGCTGCACTCGCCGGAGAAGACATAGCCACGCTCTGCCAGTTTCTTGAGGTTGAGCACCTGGGGCTCCGGGCAGACCCGGGCGCATTCACCGCAGTGGGTGCAGCTGTCCTTGTCGAAACGCACCCGGACAAGCGCAGCCCGGCCGACGATTGACCAGAAAGCGCCGAGAGGGCAGAGATGACCGCACCAGCCGTCTTTCAGGATCAGCAGATCGAATAGAAAGATCGCCAGCAGGGCGAGAAAGCCCAGCCCGATGCCAAAGATGATCTCCCGGTGCAGCATGCCGATCGGACTCACCCACTCGAAGGCGGCAACGCCGGTCAGTGAAGACAGCACCAAGGCCGCAGCCAAGACGAAATAGCGCAGGGTGCGGGGGAGATTGATCACCGACCGCATCTCGAGCCGCTGCCGCAGCCAGCCGGCGAGGTCGGTGACCATGTTCATCGGACAGACCCAGGCGCAAAAGACTCGGCCGCCCACGATGAGATAGAAACCGAGCACTACGGCCACACCGATTAAGGACTCCCGGCTCAGGACGTGACCGGTGAGAAAGATCTGCAGCGCTGCCAGCGGATCGGTCATCGGGATGAGGCCGAATAATTCTGAGGCGCTCAGGTTGCCCGTGAGCAAGCGTGACTTGCCAGGCCAATGCCAGGCCCAGTGGGCAGTGCCGAAAAACAGCAGCAGGATGCTCAGCTGGCTGATCCTGCGCAGGACGATATAGCGCCACGACCACAGCCGGCTCGCCAGACTGCGATTGCGCAGTTTCTCGACCGAGGCCGAAGCGTCGCGAGGCCCGGGCGGTTGGGCACGGCCATTGAGCGTCTGGCTCATAAGCCGCCCTCGTTCAGATAATCGAGTGCCGGCGCCTTCTGCGGTCCAGTCGGTTCAGGGGCCGGCGCGGGCGCCGCACTCGGCTTGAATTCCTGGGTGATCTCCGTCTCCGAGGTCCAGCCCAAGCGATAGTGTTCGCCGATCCTCCCCTGCACCATGTGGTGCGGCAGCACGCGAATGGCTGCCTCGGCCGTGGGACAGGCCTTTTCGCATATACCGCAGCCGGTGCAGGCGTCCGAATGCACGATGGGATAAAACATGGCGTGCTTGGAGATCGCCCTGGGATGCGTCTCCAAAGTGATGGCCTTACCCTTCAGGGGGCATTCCCGATGACAGATCTCGCAGCGTAGACCTTTCCAGGAAAGACAATTCTCGATGTCGATGACGGCCAAGCCCATGCGCGCGGCGTTGATGTCCTGTAACTGTGGCGACAGCGCCCCAGTCGGACAGGCACGCAGGCAGGGGATGTCTGGACAGAGATAACAGGGGACGTCGCGCGGCTCGAAATAGGGCATCCCGATCGGCAGGTCGCCGCCGGCGCGGGCCAGCTTGAGCGTGTGATAGGGACAAGCGTTGACGCATTGACCACACTTGATACATACGGCGTTGAAGTCTTTCTCCGCCAACGCACCGGGGGGACGCAGGGCGAAGGGTTGGGCACGTGCCTCCAGACGCAACAAATGGACCCACAACATCGCCCCGGTCACGGCAACGGCCGTGCCCTGTGCTACCCGCTGCATGAACTCGCGCCGTCTCGCATCCATTGGCGTTCCGTGACCCCTCCGCTCGCCGCTTCCCCAGCTCCGGGGAGCTCACGCCTTGTAGATGCGCACCGCACACTTCTTGTAGTCCGTCTCCTTCGATAGCGGACAGGTGGCGTCGAGCGTTACCTTGTTGATCAGCACACCCTCGTCGAACCAGGGCACATAGACCAGCCCGCGGGGTACACGGTTGCGCCCGCCGGTCTCCAGGCGCACCTTCACCTTGCCGCGGCGCGATTCCACCCAGACCAGGTCGTTGCGCTTCAGACCGCGTGCCTCTGCATCTTTGGGATGAATCCAGCACACGGCATGGGGTACGGCGCGGTGGAGCTCAGGCACGCGCCGTGTCATCGTGCCGGAATGCCAGTGTTCCAAGACGCGCCCCGTGCACAGCCACAGATCGTAGTGGGCATCCGGCTTCTCGACGGGCGAGACGTATGGCCGGAAATAAATCTTGGCCTTGCCAGAGATGTCCACCTTGCGGGCCGGGTCACCGGGCTTGTCCAGATCGCCCATCACCAGAGATTTGCCGTTGTTGCCGTAGAAATCGATGCCGGCCCCTTTTTTGACATAAGGGTCGTACTCCTCGTTGTTGCGCCAGGGGGTTTCCACCCATTTGCCGTCCTTTTGCACGACCGGCCAGCGCAGACCGCGGACCTTGTCGTCGTGGTAGACGTCGAACGGGGCCAGGTCGTGGGCCTTGCCCACGCCGAACTGCCGATATTCCTCGAACAGGGCCTTCTCCGGGAACCAACCATCGCCAAGCAGTTCCGCCGTGCTGTTGGGGTGGCCCTTGGCGATCGGATCGGGCCACTTGTATTTGCGGTTTTCCGGAGTGGCGAAAAGGACTTCATAAAGGGTCGATTCAGGGCTATACCCCATCTTCACCGCCTCATCGAGCACTGACGGCAGTTTGCCATCCGGGAAGCCCTCCGCCTTGAGGCCGGGCAACGGCTGTTCGCCCCACACGTCCTTCAGTTTGAAGCGTTTGGATAGCTCCAGGATCATCCACAGATCGGGCCGCGCCTGCCCGGGGGGCATGACCTGCTGACGCCAGACTTGGGTTCGCCGCTCGGCATTGCCATAAGCGCCCCATTTTTCGTTGATCATCGCGGCCGGCAGGATCAGATCGGCCACTTTGCAGGAAACGCTCGGATAGGCGTCGGAGACGACGATGAAGTTGTTCATCTCACGGGCGGCCTTGATCCAGTGATTGAGGTTGGCGGTGTTTTGCCAAGGGTTGTTGACCTGAGTCCACGAGAACAGGATGCTGCCGTCTTCCAGGTCGCGCATTTGTTTGACGAAATGACTGCCCATCATGGGGTTGATGGTGCGCGGGGGCAGCTTCCAGATTTTCTCGGCGATGGCCCGGTGCTTCGGGTTCATCACAACCATGTCGGCCGGCAAGCGGTGAGCGAAGGTGCCCACCTCACGCGCAGTGCCACAGGCCGATGGCTGGCCGGTCAAGGAAAAGGCGCCATTGCCGGGCTTGCACTGGCGACCGGTGAGCAGGTGATTCATGTAACACTGCTCGTTCACCCACGAACCACGCTGGTGTTGGTTGAACCCCATAGTCCAGTAGGACACGATCTTGCGCTCTTTGTCGCAGTAGAGATCGGCCAATTGCTGGAGCTTGGCCTTGAACTCCGCCATGGGTTCATCTGGATCCCCCTTGGCGACCTCGGCCACGAAGTCCAGGGTGTAGGGCTCGACGGCGGCCTTGAAGTCCTCGAAGGAGATGGCCCAGTCCTTCATTGGGGTCGCCGCATTCTTCTGCTCCACCGCCTCGCCCTCCTTTTTGCGTTGGGCGATGGCCTCATACTTGTCGATGACATGCACCTGCTCGTTCCTGTAGATCTCCATCTCGGCGGCAGAGGCGAATTTCTCCGCGTTCTTCGGACGGAACCCATAGCCGATGTCGTAAGGGCCCGTGGCGAAGACCGTGTGTTTCTTGACGAATTCGTGGTCTATCGCATCACGCCGGATGATCTCCCTGGCGATGAAATTCTGGATGGCCAAGTCGCCATTGGGGGCGATGATGATCTCCAGGTCAGCGATGTCGGAGCACATGTTGCCAAAAGTGGTGATGTTCACCACCTTCATCTTTTTGTGGGTGAGCCGGCGGTTGGTGATGCGCGACCATAGGATGGGGTGCATCTCGGCCATGTTCGCCCCCCAGAGGATGGCCGTGTCGGTGTGCTCGATGTCATCGTAGTTGCCCTGCGGCTCATCGATGCCAAAGGTCTGCATGAAGGCCACGACGGCGGAGGCCATGCAGTGTCGTGCATTGGGGTCAATGTTGTTGGAGCGGAAGCCGGCCTTCATCAGTTTGACGGCGGCATAGCCCTCGTGGATGGTGTACTGGCCGGAACCAAAGATGCCGATGCCGGAGGGCCCTTTCTCTTTCAGTGCCCAGCGGATCTTCTCTTCCATGATGTCCAAGGCCTGCTCCCATGTGATGGGCGTGAACTTGCCCTTCTTGTCGAACTTGCCATTGGTCATGCGCAACAAGGGTTGGGTCAGGCGATCGGCGCCATAGAGGATCTTGCCGTTGAAATAACCCTTGATGCAGTTCAGCCCACGGTTTACCGGGGCGTCCGGATCGCCCTTGGTGGCAACGATACGACCGTCCTTGGTGGCGACCATGATGCCGCAACCCGTGCCACAGAAGCGGCAAACGGACTTGTCCCATTGCCAGCCCTTCTCCACTTCCTTGATGGCGGCTTCGGCCTGTTTGCTCAGGGGCATCCCGACCGTAGCGGCGGTGCTGGCGGCGATGCTGGTCTTCAGGAAGTCTCGACGTGTCAGTGCCATGGCTGTCTCCTCGGAAGGACGTCAATCTCGCAGATCGGCTGGAATGGCTGAAGTCTCGCCATCACGGCTAGCAAGCTCTGGGGGCAGGCCGTCATAGACAAGCGGGTCATCGGCGATGTAGTGGTAAACCATCTCGGCCATGACCACGTGCGGCAATGCCTGGATACGCCGCACACCCTCGATCTCGGCGTGGATGTCGGCGGCCTCCTGCACCACGACGATGCGCCCCGTGGCCGCATCAACCTGGTGCACCTCTACGCCGGGCAGAGCCTCGAGCGCCGCCTTTACGGTAGTCAACCACTCAGGTCGGGTGGCGACGAAAATCCCGGACAGGTTCATGAGTGAACTCCGTCATGAGTTTAGCGCATCATAGATGTTCGTATCCAAAAAATGCCTTGACATAGATCAAGCGTAGGGGTGGTTTGAAGATGCCGCCAGGGAAACCCTGCATGAGGGCGCGAGCGGCGTCAAGCCGAGAGGCCGCTCTGTAAGCGCGGCCCAAGCCGCGCCCGAACCCGGGGGTGGCATGGGGCGGGTAGCCCCGCCACCCGCTCTTCGCGAGAGGGCGTCGATGTGCTATGCCTCCCAGCTGCGGCGCAACGCATGCAGCGCCTAGGCAGCCCGCGGTTCGCGCCGCAAGCGGCGCGCCTTGTATGTTGACCCTCATGATCCATCATAATCTTGATCGAGGGCTGTGGCGCTTGTGGGTAAAGGGGCGCGCTGG
>JBKBRS010000109.1:0-7470 GCA_046292095.1 Thiobacillaceae bacterium | reverse complement strand
GGGGTGGCCACCTCGCGCACGGCGCGATAGACCCGGTGGAGCTTAGGCTGTGGGCTTTGGTCGTGCGCCAGGTGATTGACGATGTTCTCCACCACCACCACGGCGCCATCGACCAGCATGCCGATGGCGATGGCCAGGCCCCCCAGGCTCATCAGATTGGCCGACAGCCCGAACTGGCGCATGAGCAAAAAGGTGGCCAGGGCCGCCAGAGGCAGGGTGAGCGCCACGGTGAGCGCCGCGCGCGCATTGCCCAGGAACAGGGCGAGCAGGACCAGCACCAGGACGATGGCTTCGGTGAGCGCCTTGGTCACGGTGCCCACCGCCCGCTCCACCAGGGCGGAGCGGTCGTAGAAGGGGGTGATCTGCACCCCCTCGGGCAGGCTCGGCTCGATTTCCTTGAGACGCTGTTTGACCGCCGCGACTACTTGCTGCGCGTTCGCCCCCTTGAGCCCCAGCACCAGGCCCTCCACCGCCTCGCCGCGTCCATCCTGGGTCACGCCGCCATAGCGGGTGAGGCTGCTCAAGCGCACCGCGGCGACATCGGCCACCCGCACCGGCACCCCATCCACCGTCTTGACGACGATGCCGGCTAAGTCCTCCAGGTCCTTGATCGCGCCTTCCACCCGCACCAGCCACACTTCCTCGCCTTCGGTGAGCCGGCCCGCCCCATCGTTGCGGTTGTTGGCGCGGATCGCTTCGGCGAGTTCCTGCAGGGTCACCCCGCGCGCGCTCATGGCCGCGTTGTCCGGCGCGACCTCGAAGGTCTTGACCAGGCCGCCCAGGGCGTTGACGTCGGCCACCCCCGGCAGGGTCCTGAGCTGCGGCCGGATCACCCAGTCGAGCAGCGCCCGCCGCTCGGCGAGATCGAGCCGCGGCGCATCGACGGTAAACATGAACATCTCGGACAGGGGCGTAGTGATGGGCGCAAGCCCTCCCTCCACCCCCGGCGGCAAGTTGGGCAAGACCCCGTTGAGCCGCTCGGCCACCTGGCTGCGCGCCCAGTAGATGTCGGTGCCGTCCTCGAAATCGATGGTGATGTCGGTGAGGCCGTACTTGGAAATGGAGCGCAGGATGCGCTGGCGCGGGATGCCCAGCATCTCGGTCTCCACCGGCGCGGCGATACGGGCCTCCACTTCCTCCGGCGTCATGCCCGGCGCCTTGAGGATGATCTTCACCTGGGTGGTGGAGACGTCGGGAAAGGCGTCGATGGGCAGCTCACGCCAGGCCGCAAGGCCCGCCGCGGTGAGCAACAGCGCAAGCCCCAAGACCAATAGCCGCTGGGTCAGGGCGAATTCGGTCAGGCGAGCGAACATCGACTACTCCCCGCCCATGCCCTGCCAGGCGGCCTTGAGCGCCGCCACGCCCTCGACGGCCACGCGCTCCTGGCCGGTGAAAGGCCCGTCGATGGCCGCTGACTGCGCCGACTGCGTGAGCACCCGCACGGCCTGAGGTTCGAAACCGCCGGGTCGCTCCACGAACACCCAGTCCTGCCCTTGGGCGCGCACCAGGGCACGCGCCGGGACCCGCCATTGCTTGAGACCGGCCAGCCCCTCCAGACGCACGGCGACCTTCTGGTTGAGGCGCAGTCGGCCGTCGGGGTTGGCCACCCGGGCGCGCACGGATACGGTCTGGGCGGCGCTGACCTGACGGCCCACGCTCACGACCTGGCCCACGACCGGCGTGCCGGGCACGCTCACGCCCTGCCCCGGCTTGACCAGGGCCGCCACCTCGGCCGGGGCCTCGATCTCCAGCCAGAGGGGGTCGAGGCGGGCGATCTTGAACAGCGCCGTCGCCGGCTCCACGCGGGCGCCCGCCACCGCGGCCTGCTCCAGCACGTGCCCGTCGATCGGGGCGACGATGGCCAGGCGGTCGCTGAGCCGCTCGCCGCCCTCTGCCGCCCGGATGGCGGCGGCGTCGAGCCCCATCAGACGCAGCCAGGCGCGCCGCTCTTCCACCTGGGCGCGCGCCTGCGCGAGACTCGCCTGTGCCGACTGTAGCCGCGCCGCCGGGATGATCCCCTCCTTGAAAAGCGCCTCGTCGCGCTCGACCGTCTGCTTTGCCAGTCGCAGTTGCACGGCGGCCTGCGCCAGTTCCCGCTGCGCCGCCACCAATTCCTCGGCGCGCAGGATGGCGAGGACCTGGCCGGCGCGCACGCCCTGACCACTGGCCACCCGCACCTCGGTGATGAGCCCATTGAGCGGCGCGGAAACGGCCCGCATCTGCGCCGGCGGGATGGCCACGGTCGCCGGCAGGCCCACCGTCATCGCCCCGGCGTGGGCGGTTAAGGCGACCGTGCTGATACGCAAAGCGGCCCGCTGCTCGGCGCTGATCAGGATCAGCTTGTCCATGGCCCGGACCGGTTGCGACAGGACCGCCAGGGCCAGCAATAGGATTGACAACAGGTTCATGACACCCTCTCGTTGGCGAACACATGCGCCCGTGCGCGCGTGGCCAACAGAGGCGGCCGCGGCTTTACACGGGATGGGACTGAGGCGGGCGTGGGTCTGACTGCTTTACGGCCGGGTCCATGCCGGCAGGGGGGCAGGACAAAACGCAGCGCCCGCAAGAGGCGCTCAGAGGGTGGGCGGCGGCCCCGGCAGCGGGATCAGATAGGGCGGCGGCCCGGGCAGGACAAAGACAGTGCCCGGCAGCAGCGGGGGGACGGCGGCATTGGGGCACGGCCGGAGGCCAGGGCCGCGGCTGTCCAACAAGGCGGGGATGAGGTCCGCTCGCGGTTTGAGCGCCGGCGACAGACCGACGGCGGCCGCGTCATCGGCATGCGGCGCTTGCGCCCAATGAAGCGCATGGGCGTGCACAGGGGCATGGCCCATGCCGGGCAGGTGCACGCCACCGTGGCCCTCCGCATGGACGTGCGCGTGCAACAAAGGGGCCACGCACTGCAGCAGGGCGAAAAGGAAGACGAGGAAGCGGGCTCGATAGCGGGTCACGACTCGACATTACATCGGATCGGCCGGTCCTTGTAAACACCGACCAAGCCACCCGCGCATGAAAGAAACAATGCCCAGGCGCAACGCCTGTAGGCAATCGGTTCCGCCGCCTGGACGGCGAGGTTGGCCAGACCCAGGGCAAGCAGGGACAGCAGGGCGTGTCGCTTCATCTTCATCTCCTTCGGTGTCGTTGGCTTGCGGGCCTTGGCGTCCGGCGCGCCGGGCTTTGGCCCATATGACCCTGCTGGCAGGCAGAAAACCAGGATTCACGGCCTTGATCGGACGGCGTGCATGGGTTTGAATGTCGGGTTGCATGCCCGTCGCACCGCTCGACACCTTCACACCCGTTCTCCCCCATGACCCTGTTTTTCTTCGCTCTGGGCCTTTGCGCCCTGATCCTCGGCGCCGAGCTGCTCGTGCGCGGCGCCTCCCGACTGGCCCTCACCTTCGGCATCTCGCCGCTCGTGGTGGGGCTGACCGTCGTGGCCTTCGGCACCAGCTCGCCCGAGCTGGCGATCTCCGTACAATCGGCCTGGTCCGGCCAGGTGGACATCGCCCTCGGCAACGTGGTGGGCAGCAATATCTTCAACGTGCTATTCATCCTGGGGCTCTCCGCCCTGATTACCCCGCTCATCGTGCACCAGCAGCTCATTCGCCGCGAGGTGCCGTTGCTGATCGCGGTGTCGGTTCTGCTCTGGGGCATGGCCGCCGACGGCGACATCGCGCGCTGGGAGGGCATCCTGCTCGCGCTGGGGCTCGCGGCCTACATCATCTACGCCATCCGCGCGAGCCGGCGCGAATCGGCGCAGATCACTCAGGAATACGCCGCGGCCCTGCCCGGCGACGGCAGCGCCTGGGATCGGCATTGGTCGGTGCAGACGGTCCTGATCGTGGCGGGGCTCCTGCTGCTCATGCAGGGCTCGAACTGGCTGGTGGATTCGGCGGTGGCCATCGCCCGCGCCCTCGGGGTGAGCGAGCTCATCATCGGGCTTACCCTCATCGCCGGCGGCACCTCCCTGCCCGAAGTCGCCACTTCGATCCTCGCCGCCTTCCGCGGCGAACGCGACATCGCCGTGGGCAACGTGGTGGGCAGCAATCTGTTCAACATCCTCGGTGTGCTGGGCATCTCGGCCGCCGTGGCGCCGGCGAGCCTCACCGTCTCCCCGTCCCTGCTCGCCTTCGACCTGCCGGTCATGGTGGCCGTGGCGGTCGCCTGCCTGCCCATCTTCTTCACCGGCAGCCTGATCGCCCGCTGGGAGGGCGGCCTGTTCTTCGCCTATTACCTCGCCTACACGGCCTATCTGATCCTCCTCTCGACACGGCACGAGGCGCTGGCGACCTACAGCGACGTGATGGTCTTATTCGTCCTGCCGCTGACCGCCGTCACTTTGGTCGTGCTCGCCGCACGGCATGTTCAGAAGACAGAGGACTGAGGACGGATGGCTGAGGACCGAGGACAGAAGACTGAAGACCGTATTCACCGGCGCTTTGCACCGGCAGATTCAGTCCTCGGTCTTCCGTCTTCAGGAGCGTGGCGGTTCGCGCGGCGAAGCGGCGCGCAAACCGACTGTCCTCTGTCCCCAGTTACCCGGTATTGCGCAGCCCAGCCGCCACGGCGTTGATCGAGCGCAGGAGGGGCTCGAGCCAGGGGCTGGGGGCGTCCTCGGTTCCACGCTCGGCGCGCAGGCGTTTGAGCAGGCTCACCTGGATGTAATTGAGCGGGTCGAGGTAAGGGCGACGGCGGGCCAGCGAGGCGGCCAGATCGGGGTTTTCCTCGAGCAGCCGCTCGATGCCGGCGACCTCGAGGATCTGCCGGCATGCCCTGCGATATTCCTTGGCGACGACGGCATGGATCTCGCGTCCCAGGCGGGGGTCTTCGCACAGGGCGGCGTATTCCGCGGCAATGCCCATGTCCGCCTTGGCCAGGGCCATCTGCGCGTTGGACAACAGGGTACGGAGGAAGGGCCAATCCTGGTACATGCGCTTGAGTTGCGCCAGGCGCGTGGGATCAGCCGCGCGCCAGGCGGCGAGCGCCGCGCCGATGCCATACCAGGCCGGCAGGGTGTGGCGCGACTGCGCCCAGGCGAACACCCAGCCGATGGCCCGCACCGATGCGAGGGAGCGGTCCTGCTTCCTGCGGTGCGAGGGGCGCGAGCCGATGTTGAGCAGGGCGATCTCACGGATGGGCGTGGCCTCGTAGAAGTAATCGAGGAAGCCGGGCGTGTGCTGCGTGAGTTGGCGATAGTGCGCCTCGCCCAGACGGGCGACCTCGTCCATGATGGCGAGGTAGTCGCGGCGATCCGCGGCCGCGGGGCGTAGCATGTGGGCGCTCGCCTTGAGCAGGGCCGAGGCGCCCATGGTCAGCTCGTAGATCGCCGTCTCGGCGTTGTTGTACTTGTAGAACAACACCTCGCCCTGTTCGGTGAACTTGATCTTGCCGTGCACCGTGCCCGGCGGTTGCGCCAGGATGGCGTCGTGGGTGGGGCCGCCGCCGCGGCCGACGGTGCCGCCACGGCCGTGGAACAGCCGGCAGGGGATGCCATGCGCCTGCGACAGCGCCAGGACCTTCTTCTGCGCCTCGTAGAGCTTCCAGGCCGAGGCGAGAATGCCCCCGTCCTTGCAGGAATCGGAGTAGCCCAGCATGACCTCCTGGCCCTCGCCGAAGGCGGCGAGCATGGCTCGGTAATCGGGCAGGCCATAGAGCTCCCCCAGCACCTGTTCGATCCGGTCGAGGTCGTCGATGGTCTCGAACAGCGGGCTCACCCCGATGTGGCAATGCCAGCCGTTATGCGTGCGCCCAACCAGGCCCGCCAACGCAGCGAGGAACATCACCTCCAGCACATGGCTCGCGTGGTGGGTCATGGAGATGACATAGCGGCCGAAGCAGGTCGGCCCCAGCTCGCGGCGCATGCGCGCGATCAGCCGGAAGACGCGCAGACACTCCTGCGTCTGCGCGGACAGGGCCGCTGGATCGCAGCGGACGAATTCCGGATCGACGATGGCGGCGCACAGCAGGGCCAGGCGCTGTCTTTCGCCCAGGGCGTCATAGTCGATCCCTTTGGCGGCGCGCAGGATCTCGGCGCAGGCCTGGCTGTGGCGGCTCGATTCCTGGCGCACGTCGAGCCGCAGCAGGTGAAAACCGAAGGTCTCCACCAGGCGGATGAGGTCGGTGAGCTGATCCTCCGCCACCGCCCGGTCACCGTGGGCGATGAGCGAGTCGTAAATGCGCCGCAGATCGGCGAGGAAGGCCTCGGCGTCGGCATAGCCCTCATCCTCAGTCGCCGCCATATCCGCGCCGTCGATGGCGCGCTGGACGCGGGCCAGGTTATGCCGCAGCCGCCAGCGCATGAAGGCCAGCTTGCGGCGGTAGGGCTCCTGCCGGTAACGGTCCACCTGGCCGTCGAAACAGCGGGCGGCCAGGGGTTCATCGGCGGCGAGGCTGGCCATGAAGGCAGCGGAGGGCTCGCACAGGCGCCGCGAATAGGTCAGCTCGTCCATCAGCAGATCGACCCGGCGTAGGTATTCGACCAGCGCCGTGCGTGCCTGCAGCCACCAGGTCAGTTCGGTGACCTCGGCGGTGACCAGGGGATGGCCGTCGCGATCGCCGCCGATCCAGGAGCCGAAGCACAGGAAGATGGGCACCTTAATGCCTGCCGCCGCCTCGCCATAGACGTCGGCCAGGGCCTGGGCGAAATTGCGATAGACGCGCACCACCGCCGTGAACAGCGAGCTGGGGAAGTAGCTCAGCCCGCTGGCGACCTCATCGCGCACCTCGACACGTTGGGCACGCACCTCGTCGGTCTTCCACAGCACCTGGATCTGGTTGGCGAGCCGCTGCCTTACCTCCTCACGGTGAAAGCCGCGTAGGCGAGGGTCGTCCAAGGCCTGCAGGGTCTGGAAGATGCCTTGCAAGGCGCTTTTGATGGTGCGCCGTTTCGCCTCGGAGGGATGAGCGGTGATGACCGGCATGTAGGTCAGCTCGGCGAGCAGCCCGGCGAGCGCCGGCGCCGTCACCCCCTGTTCCTTCAGCCCCAGCAGGACGTCGTGAAACGAGCCGCGCCACATGTGCCCCGCCCGCTGCACCGCGCGCTGGCGCTCCTTCAGCCCCCAGACCTCCTCCGCCACCGACAGCAGGCTGAAATAGATGCTGAAGGCGCGGATGATCTGGTTGAGCTCGGCCGGCGCCAGCCCCTCGATCAGCGCGAGCAGCCGATGCGGGCGCGGCGACTGGCCATGGCCGTGCGGCGCGGAGAAATCCCGGATGAGCGCATTGAGGGTGGCATAGACCTGCGGCTTGAGCTGCGCCTTGAGCACCTTGCCCAGCAGCACGGTAAGCAGCCGGATGCGGCTGCGCAGCTCGCGTTCGTGTGGCAGGGTCTGCACGCTAACGGACATGGCCACTGTCACCCAGGAGCATGAATGTCGCCATGTTCGTTCCCTCACCTTGAGCCCCTCTGTGGGCCTGCGGCCCATCCCTCGCTATGCTCGGGACCGCAACTTCGTTGCGTCCTGCGCCCTTCGG
>JBKBRS010000108.1:0-7482 GCA_046292095.1 Thiobacillaceae bacterium | reverse complement strand
ACCCCCCTCACCCAGGCCGAGATCGACGCGCTGCTGCCGCAGCTCCGCGGCTGGGCGGTGGTCGACGGCTTGCTGCGCAAGGAGTTCCGCTTCGGCAACCACTACGAGACCCTGGCCTTCGTCAACGCCCTGGCCTGGATCTCGCACCGCGAGGACCACCACCCCGACTTGACCGTGGGCTACAACACCTGTCGGGTCTCTTACGTCACCCACGCCGTCAAAGGCCTCTCGCACAACGACTTCATCTGCGCAGCCAAGGTCGATGCCCTGTTCGATCTCTGATCTGCCCGCCTGCTGCCCCGGCCCGCGCTGCCCGTGACCGAGCGGCTGGGTCGCGTGATCGCCGTCTACGGCCGACGCTACCGCGTGGCTGTGGACGGACGCGAACTGGAATGCGTCACCCGCGGCAAAAAAGGTGGCGTGGCCTGCAACGACCGTGTCGCCGTGCGCCTGACCGGCGCCGACAGCGGGGTCATCGAGCGCGTCCTGCCGCGCGACAACCTGTTGTGGCGCTCGGACGAGCACCGTGCCAAGCTGCTCGCCGCCAATGTCGATCAGGTGCTGGTGATCACGGCCGCGGTGCCGACCCCGCGCGAAGAGTTGCTCGACCGCAGCCTGGTGGCCGCCGAGGCGGCGGGAGTCCGCGCGCTGATCGTCGTCAACAAGACCGATCTGCTCGAGACCGCCGCCTATATTCAACGGCTCAGCCCTTATGCTGAGCTGGGCTACCCGCTCCTCCCGCTGTCCGCCCGGACGGACGTGACACCGCTCAGGCCTTGGCTCGTCGATCGTGTCTCGGTCTTGGTCGGTGCCTCTGGCATGGGCAAGAGCACGCTGGTCAATGCCCTGGTGCCGCAGGCGCAGGCCGCTACCGCCGAGACCTCGGAGGCCCTGGACGCTGGGCGCCACACCACCACCCACACCCGGCTCTATCCCCTGCCTGGCGGCGGTGCGTTGATCGACTCACCCGGCATGCAGGAATTCGGCCTGCGTCATCTGGGCCTGGCGGAGGTTCAGGCGGCGTTTCCCGAATTCCGCCGCCTGGCCGGACAGTGCCGCTTCCACAACTGCCGCCACCTGCAGGAGCCCGACTGCGCCGTGCGCGCCGCGGTCGCGTCGGGGACGATCCTGCGCCAACGCTGGCGGGTTTACCAGGACATCCTGCGCGAAAACGCCCAGATCGCCCATTGAGCGCCTGGTCAAGCCGGCGTGGCCATACTAGAGTGAAATAGTCAACCATTTCACCGGAGGCCCCATGTCCCGACTGATCCTGCTGGTGTTCTTGCTCGGGGCCGTCAGCAGTGCCAGGGCCGAGGCCCGCTTCGTTCAAACCCCTTACGCCCCGCCCAAGGTGGTGCTGGACATCTATCTCGACGACCCCGCCAAGCTAGGGGCGGCCCTGTATTGGCTGCGCGGCATCCTCCTGCCCCTGTCGGTCCCCCCCTACGACTACGACCCGGAGACGATCAAGGTCGTACTGCACGGCACCGAGCTCGTCACCCTGGCGAAGAAGAACGCGGCGAAATACCGCGAGGTGGTGGAGCGCATGCGCTACTACGCGGACAAGGGCATCGAGTTCAAGGTCTGCGGCCTGGCGCTAGAGGATTATGGCTACACGCCCAAAGACCTGCAGGACTTCGTGCAGGTCGTCCCCTCCGCCATGACCGAGCTCATCCACTGGCAGAACCAGGGCTATGCCCTGATCACGCCGCAAATCCTCGACAAGAAGTTCAATATCGAGGACATACGGTAGTCTGGACTACCATTTGTTGTGCGGTTGGCGCGACGAGGGTCGCGATCGCCGTCGCTCCGACGCGAGACGGCAACGATGTGTAAGGTGAGCCTACTCCGGCCAGTTGCGGATGTAGCGCTTGAGCAGCGAGTTCTCGAAGTTCGCCTGCTTGAGGCAGGCCTTGGCCACGTCGTGGAAGGAGATGACGCCGACGAGCTGGTTGTTGTCCATCACCACCAGGTGGCTCAGCCGGCTCTTGGTCAGCACGTCACGGGCGTAGTCCACGCTGTCGTCGGGGCTGCACAACAGGGGTTCCTTTTCCATCAGCTCGCTCACCCGCACGTCCTCCAGGGAGCAGCCGCGCGCGTGCATGCCGCGCAGGATGTCGCGCTCGGTGATGAAGCCGACCATCTTGCCGTTGTGCATCACCACCAGGGAGCCGATGTCTTTCTCGACCAGCCGCTTGACCGCCTCGGACACCGGCGCCTCCGGCTCGATGCCATAGATCTCGCTGCCGCCCTTCACGGACAACACATCGCGTACGAACATGACGAACCTCCGAGGTGATGCGGTCTTCAGGGGCGGACCAGGGCGGCCTCGACCTCATCGCGCTTGGCCTTGCCGGCCAGCAGCTCGACCAGGCTCAAGGCGAAGTCCATCGCCGTGCCCGGCCCGCGCGAGGTGACCACCTTGCCGTCGATCACCACCGGCTCGCCGACATAGTGCGCGCCGGGCACCGGCAGCTTGTCCACCATGCCGGGATAACCGGTGATCCGCCGGCCGTCCAGCAATCCGGCCGCGGCCAGCGCCATGGGCGCAGCGCAGATGGCCGCGGTGTAGCGCCCGCCGGCGGCGTGGCGTTTGAGCAAGGCCTGGATGCGCGCGTCGTTCTTGAGGTGTTCCGAGCCCGGCATGCCGCCGGGCAGGACCACCATGTCGAAATCACGCGCCATGACGGCGTCCAGATCGACGTCCGGCTGCACACGCATGCCGCGGCTACCCTGGACGAGCCCGGGGGTGAGGCCGGCGGTGATGACCTCGATGCCGGCGCGACGCAGGATGTCGACGATGGTGGTGGCCTCCAGGTCCTCGAAACCCGGGGCCAGCGGTACCAGTACGCTAGGCATGGTGCTTCTCCTTTTGCTTGTGGGTCTTCAGCAGGCGCAGCGCCTCGCGGGTCGAGCGGTCGGCGCAGTCGCCTATGGACAGGCCATAGAAATAGTTGCCGGCCAGGAACACCGTCTTGTCGCGGATGTGCTCGTCGATCTCCGCCATAAGCTCGACGTGCTGCACCTCGGGCGCAGGCAGACGGTTGGCGACCTCGCGCCGTTCGACGATGTCCTCGGGACTTATGCCCAGGACCTCGCAAATGCGTTGGAGTTTGCCCTCGGCGTCGAGACGGCGCGGGCGGAAATGGAAGGTAAAGCCGCGTAGCTTGGGATGCGGCACGGGGTCGCGGCTGACCACCGAGTAGAAGGCATCGTTCACCCCAATGAGGCCGGCGAGCGCGGGCAGACGCACGCGTTCTGCAGGGACCACGACCGCCACCGACTCGATGTCGGCCATGGGCAGGGTACTGAGCCGCGTGGCGACCTCGGGATGCGCCTGCACCAAGAGGTGCGCGGCGACATCGGCTGGCGTGGCGATGGCCAGATAACGGCAGAGTAGCCGCCTGCCGTTAGTCGTGACCTCATAGCCGCTGGCGACACGCCTCACCCCAGTGACCGCCGCCCCGCAGCTGACCTTAAAGAGTGCGTCCTCGGCGATGGCCTCGGCCAGGCCCTGCAGGCCGCTCACCCAGGTGTACTTGCGCGGCGCCGGCTTCATGCGTGGCTTGCGCCGGAACAGCCATTGCGCCGGGAAGCCGTCGGCCGGCTGCGACAACACGGCGGCGAACGCGGGCGAGAGCAGACGCGCGTAATTGCGCCGGCCGAACAGGGCGCCGTAGTAATCGGCGAGGCTCGCGCCCTGTTTGCGACTGCGCACCAGCCCGATCGGCAGGTTCAGCAGCAGCTCGAACCAGCCAAGCCGGGCGAGCGGCGACTGCAGCCGCTTGCCGTCGAGGTAGCGGTAACCCAGTTTACGGCGCTCGACCAGGTCATTGAGCCCATGGCGCTCCTGCAGGACCTGTAACAGGTTTTTATAGGAGTTGTAGGCGGTGTGGGCTCCCAGCTCGACCCAGAAGCCCGGCTCCACCCGCCAAGTGTGCAGACAGCCCCCCAGGCGCTGTTCCTTTTCCAGCACGAGGATGGAGAGCCGGTTGCCATAAGCCGCCCGCGCGGCCAGGGTGAGCCCGCTGATGCCGCCACCGACGATGACGAGGTCGTACTGGTCCATAGGGCGAAAAATAGCCTGCCCCGGGTGACCCTGACAATCTTTGCCTCAATCGCCCCGGGTGAAGCGATGAATTTGCCGCCGGGCCCGCTTGGTGGGGCGGCCTTTGAGATCGGCGCCGGGGCTGGCCTGCAGGCGCCGCTCGGCCACCTGTCGCTGGCGCTCGAGCCGGCTTGCCTCGTCTTCGACATAGAGTTTGCGCGCCTCGCTGGCTGCTCCGCGCCGGTCGCTGAGGGCCAGCACGGTGATGTCCCAGGCGTAGCTGCCGATGTGGATGAGGAGGCGGTCGCCCGGTTTCAGCTCTTTGGAGGGTTTGGTACGGGCACCGTTGAGTTTGACCTTGCCCCCTTCGACCGCCTGGGTGGCGAGGCTACGCGTCTTGTAGAAACGGGCGGCCCAGAGCCATTTGTCGAGCCTGACACGCTCGGGCGGCTCGGGCCCGGTCATCGGCGGGGATGCACGATCGGGATGCGGGCGCGTTGCCCGGCGCCTGCGCCGCCGGCGCGGCAGGCGCCGCACCGGCGCGGTGCGCGCGCCTGCGGCCGCTTACTTGGCCGGAGCCGGCTCCTCGTCGTCGCCCTTGATAGTGACGAAGGGGATGCGGACAGGCTCTTTGAGAGATTGATAGAAGGCGGAGATGTCCTCGACATCCTTGTCGGTCAGCGGCATGACCGCCAGGTTCATGATCGGGTGCAGGATCTTGCCGGTGCGGTATTTGTTGGTCTTGACCGTCAGCTTGTCGGCGTTGCGGCCGGCCAACTGGTAGGTATAGAAGATGCCGGGGTAACCGGTGGTACCATGGCAGACGATGCAGGCGCCGGCCTTTTGTTGACCGGCAACGGGATCACCAGCGAAGGCGGGACCGCTCAGCGCAATGGCCAGGGTCGACAACAGCAGGGCTTTTTTCATGGTGAACTCCTTGGAGAGGTTGGTTGGTCGGGTGGTAAGGTGTTGACTGAAAATCTACGGGCTCTTGTTGCCATCTCGTTAGCATATTCTAATTTTACTGAAGCCTTCCCGGTCTGACCCAGGCTCAAACGGCAAACGAGGCCATTGCCCTGTCACCCGTCTGCAAGGAAACAACAACCTGATGTCATTGCAGTCCTGTCCGCCCCCCACCACGCCCCCCCTGTTGCAGAGCGATCCGAAGCCGGAGAGCCACACCATGATCTTCGAGCGAACACCACTTCTCAGACGGCCACTCATCCACGCTCTGGCGGGATGTGTCCTCAGCCTGCTGACGGGCTGCGCCTCGACGCAGGACCCTGGCCCGGCGTCACCCTATTTCCGCTACCCCGAGGGCACGCGCCTGATCCTGAACCAGACGCTCGAGATCCAGCCGGGCGAAGCCAGCCTGCGCCTGCAGTTCGGACGCATCGTGCCGCGCAATGGTGTGCAGGAACAGGAACCGCATTGCATCTTCGAATTCGATACCGTGCGCGACACGGTGCAGCGCATCGAGCCGGACGTGTTCGCGGTCACACGGGTCGAGCGCGGTGTGTGGATGTCGGCCCTCCCCGCAGTGGGGGCGCTGCGGGTGAGACTGGGGGACAGCAGCGGCCCGACCCTGATCTATTACCAGACCGAGTTTCGCCTGCGCTCAGTGCGGCAGCCCGGCGTGCGCAGCCTACTGTGCCAGAGCAACCAGAACGCGGCGGGCATCTACCCCAACATGCGTCACCTCACCCTGACGGAGATCCGCCAGGCCTTGGGCACCATCTTCACCCTGCAACTGCCGGATCAACGCACCCAAGACGGCCCGACCACGACTCAAGCCAGATCGTAGCGGGCGCCGGGCTGTGGGACATCGACCGTCCAGCCGAAGCGCGTGCGGAGCAGCTCGCCAAAGCCCAGGGCCGTCTCCTCCTCGCCATGCACCACGAAGACGCGACGTGGCGCCTGGCGCAGGTGGCTCAACCAGGCGAGCAGCGCATCGCGGTCGGCATGGGCGGAGAGCCCGCCCAGGGTGTAGAGGTCGGCGCGTACCGGCACATCCTCGCGGAAGATGCGCACGGCCTTCGCTCCGTCCACCAGCTGGCGTCCCAGGGTCCCTTTGGCCTGGAAACCGGTGATGATGACCGTGCACTCAGGGCGCGGCAGGTTGAACTTGAGGTGGTGCTTGACCCGGCCGGCGTCGCACATGCCGGAGGCGGAGATGATTATGGCCCCCTGGGTGATCTTGTTCAAGGCCATGGAGTCCTCGACGTCCTCCGTGATCCGCAGATAGGGCGCATCGGGGCTCGCACGAAACCAGGCGAGCAGCGCTCGCGTCTCGGGGTCGAGCAGGGCCTGATGTTTGAGTGTGATCTCGGTGGCGGCGCTGGCCATGGGGGAATCGACGAAGACCGCCAGGTTGCGCGGCAGCCGGCCCTGGCGCACGAGGTCCATGAGCAGATAGAGGATCTCCTGCGTGCGTCCGACGGCGAAGGCCGGGATGATCACATTACCCCGCTTGCGTGCCAGCGTGTCGCTGACGGCATGGGCGAGCTCGTCAAGGGTCTCCTTCATCCCCTTATGCAGGCGGTTGCCGTAGGTGGATTCGACGATCAGGTAGTCGGCCGACTCGATGGGGGTGGGGTCGTTCACGACCGGCCGACCGGGCATGCCCAGGTCGCCGGAGAAGACCAGCTTGCGCATGTCTCCGTCAGACTCGACCCAGATCTCCACGATCGCCGAGCCGAGGATGTGGCCGGCATCGCGGAAACGCACCCGCACGCGCGGGTGCGGACGCAGTTCCTGATCGTAGCCGACCGTCTGCAGACGGCGCAGGCAGGCGTGCGCCTGGGCCACGGTGTAGAGCGGGGCGACCTCTTGCCTAAGCGCACCGTTCTTCTTGCGCCGGTCGTAGTTGGCCCACTCGGCCTCGCGCTCCTGGATGAAGGCGGCATCCGGTAGCATCACGCCGAGCAAATCGGCCGTGGCCCAGGTGCAATAGACCGGTCCGCGAAAGCCCAGGGTGGTGAGCCGCGGCAGCAGCCCGGAATGGTCGATGTGGGCGTGGGTGAGTAGGACGAAATCGATGGCCTCCGGGTCGAAGGCGGGGAAGGCCCGGTTCTTCGCCTCTGCGTCGCCACCGCCCTGGAACAGACCACAATCGACCAGGAAGCGCACCTCCCCAGTTTCGACCAAGAAACAGGACCCGGTGACTTCGCGGGCGGCTCCGAGGACGGTGAGCTTGGCGTGTGCGAGGTGTACGCGATGTGCCATGGTTCCCTCCACGGGTGACTCAGGGAGGCGCGCGGCGGGCGACGAATTGGATCTGGGGATGCGTGGAATGGCCGCCACTCGTCTCCAGTGTGAACCGGCTCATGTCGCCCTCCAGTGTGCCACGATAGCGGTTGGTCACGGTAAGGATCGCATCCTGGCTGCCCAGCATCTCCTGACTCTGTGTGGTGAAGCTCAGCCGGTCACCGCTG
>JBKBRS010000107.1:0-7504 GCA_046292095.1 Thiobacillaceae bacterium | reverse complement strand
GGCAATGGCATCTACGGTGCCGAGGCCGCCGCTCGCAACTATTACGGCATCCCCGCCGCCCGGCTGGGGCCGAGCCAATCGCCCATCTCGCGGCCATGCTGCCCAACCCTCGCTACTATCAGACCCACCGCTCGGCCCGCGGGTTGCTCAAGCGCCAGGCGGTCATCGAACGGCGCATGCGCCAGGTGTTAGTACCCAGATGACAGAGGACTGTGGTTTTCCGCCGGCGCTCGCGCCGACGGAACGTCGCGCTTCTGAAGACGGATGACTGAGGACAGAAGACTGTGTGCCGTCGACGCCTGAGCGCCGGCCTCTTATTTAGTCCTCTGTCCTCTGTCATCAGTCTTCTGTACTCTCTGTCCTCTGTCCTCAGCCCTCAGTCCTCTGAATGGAACCCAAGCCGCGCACATCCGAGCATCCGGAAGAGAGCCTGAGGCAGGTCATGGACCTGATCGCCCGGCACCGGCTGGTGGAAAACCTCGTCCACAAGCAGGACATGCCGCGCCACGAGCTGGTGGAATCGCTGGTGCACAAACAGAACCTGGCGGAGCTGCAGAAAAAGCTCGACCAGCTCCACCCGGCCGATGTCGCCTACATTCTCGAGGCCCTGCCGCTGGAGGACCGGCTGCTGGTCTGGGACCTGGTCAAGGCCGAGCGCGACGGCGAGATCCTGATCGAGGTCTCGGATGCGGTGCGCGAGTCGCTCATCGCCTCCATGGACAACCAGGAACTGGTGGCCGCCGCCGCCAGCCTGGACACCGACGAGATCGCCGACCTCGCGCCGGACCTGCCGCGCGACGTGGTGCAGGAGCTGCTGCGCTCGCTCGACGAGGCCAAGCGGGCGCAGGTCGTCTCCTCGCTCAGTTACCGCGAGGACTCGGTCGGCGCGCTGATGGACTACGACTTCGTCACCATCCGCGCGGATGTCACGGTGGAGGTGGCCCTGCGCTATCTGCGGCGGCTGGGCGACCTGCCCAGTCACACCGACAAGCTCTTCGTCGTGGAGCGCGATGGCACCCTGGTGGGCGTACTGCCCTTGAAGCGGCTGCTCATCCACGACCCCGAGGTCCACGTGGCTGCCATTATGGTGGACGACCCGGTGACCTTCCGCCCCGAGGATGACGCCTCCGACGCCGCCCAGGCCTTCGAGCGCTACGACTTGATCACCGCCCCGGTGGTCGACGCGCGCGGCAAGCTGATCGGCCGGCTGACGGTGGACGTGGTGGTGGACTACATCCGCGCCCAGACCGAGTCGGACATGCTGGCGCTGGCGGGCCTGCGCGAGGAGGAGGACCTCTTCACCACCGTCTGGAAGGCCGCCAAGAACCGCTGGATGTGGCTGGGCATCAACCTGTGCACGGCGCTCATCGCCTCGCGCGTGGTCGGCGCCTTCGAGGGCAGCATCGAGAAGCTCGCCGCCTTGGCCGCACTCATGCCCATCGTCGCCGGGTTGGGCGGTAACACCGGCAACCAGACTGGTACCCTGGTCGTGCGTGGCCTGGCCATGGGCCTCATCACCCGCGACAACGCCCTGCGCCTGCTGGTCAAGGAGCTCGGCATTTCACTGCTCAACGGAGCGGTCTGGGGTGGCGTCATGGGCGTGGTGACCTATCTACTCTACGGCAATGTGGGCCTGGGCGCCGTCATGGCCCTGGCCATGCTTCTCAACCTGACGGTGGCCGCCCTTGCCGGCTTCTTTGCCCCCACCCTCATCGACCGCCTGGGGCGCGACCCGGCCTTCGGCACCGCCGTGCTGATCACCTTCATCACCGATTCCATGGGCTTCTTCATCTTTCTGGGGCTGGCGACGGTGTTTCTGCTCTAGCTGTGGTCGCCACCTCGCCTTGACCCCGACAGGGCCGCATGGTCGAATTCCCTGCCGCCAGCGCAGCCGTGAGCATGAGACCCTTGCCCGAAGCCATCACCCCACGCCAACACCCGCTGCACGCGGAGATTGTCGAGGTGCTCAAGGCAGGGCTGGCGGACCTTCGCCTGGTCTATCGTTATGGGACGGCGGGCGGCGCCTATGCCCGCCCGGACAGCGACCTCGACCTTGCCATCCTGGCCGGGCACCGTCTGTCACTTGACGAGATCCTCCAATTGAGCGATCAGCTCAGCCGGATCGCACGCTGCGATGTCGATCTCAACGACCTGCGCGCGATACCGGTCAGTTTGCGCGTGCAGATCGTGCTCGACGGCGCACTGCTCAACGCGGCCGATGCCGCCGAGGCCTATGCCACACACACCCTGTCGGATTACGTGCGTCTCAACGAGGTACGCCGCGAGATCCTGAACGACATCCGCGCGCGGGGCAGCATTCATGGATGAGGTCATGCTCGGCAAAGCCGCCCTAATCGGGCGCTGCCTGCGTCGCATCCATACGGAGTACCAGGGGCATGAGCACGAGCTGACGACCAATTACACCCGGCAGGACGCCATCCTGCTCGACCAGCAGCGCGTTTGCGAGGCCAGCATCGATGCGGCCATGCATCTGGTCCGCATCCATCACCTGGACCTGCCCACCGACAGCTGCCAGGCCTTTCAAATGATCGCGCAGGCCGGGTTGATCGACGCGGAGCTCGCCCGCCGCCTGCAGACCATGGTCGGCTTTCGCAACATTGCCGTGCACGCCTATCAGGAATTCGACATGGACACCGTGCGTGGCATACTGGAACACCGCCTCACCGACCTGGAGGCCCTGGCCCGCTGCCTCGTCGCTCTGGGTCTCGCTGACAACCCCCGCCCTCTGAACCCGCAAAGATGAAAAAGACCGCACTCATCACCGGCATCACTGGCCAGGACGGCGCTTATCTGGCCGAATTCCTGCTCGCCAAAGGTTACGAGGTGCACGGGATCAAGCGGCGCACCTCGCTGTTCAACACCGACCGCATCGACCACCTCTACCAGGACCCGCACGAGCCCAACCGCCGCTTCATCCTCCACCACGGCGACCTCACCGACGCCTCCTCGCTCATCCGCATCATCCAACAGGTACAGCCCGACGAGCTCTACAACCTCGCCGCCCAAAGCCACGTGGCGGTCTCCTTCGAAGAACCCGAATACACCGCCGACTCCGACGCCCTGGGCACCCTGCGTCTGCTGGAAGCCATCCGCATCCTGGGGCTTACGCACAAAACCCGCTTCTACCAGGCCTCCACCTCGGAGCTTTTTGGGCTGGTGCAGGAGATCCCGCAAAAGGAGACCACCCCCTTTTACCCACGCAGTCCCTACGCCTGCGCCAAGCTCTACGCCTACTGGATCACCGTCAACTACCGCGAGGCCTATGGGCTTTATGCCTGCAACGGCATCCTCTTCAACCACGAATCCCCGATCCGCGGCGAAACCTTCGTCACCCGCAAGATCACCCGGGCGCTCGCCCGCATCAAGCTGGGGCTGCAGGACTGCCTCTATCTGGGCAATCTCTCGGCCTGCCGCGACTGGGGCCATGCCCGCGACTACGTCGAGGCGATGTGGCTGATGCTGCAACAGGAAACCCCCGAGGACTTCGTCATCGCCACCGGCGAGCAGTACAGCGTGCGCGACTTCGTCAACGCCGCCGCCGCCGAGCTGGGGATGCAGATCGAATGGCGCGGCCAGGGGGTGGAGGAGCGGGGCCTATGGACCAATGCCCCGGGTGCGGGCGCTGAACGCTGCATCGTCCAGGTCGACCCGCGTTACTTTCGCCCCACCGAGGTCGACACCCTGCTGGGTGACCCGACCAAGGCGCGCGAGAAGCTCGGCTGGCGCCCGCGCACGAGCTTCCGCGAGCTGGTCGCCGAGATGGTGCGCGAGGACCTGAAGAGCGCCGAGCGCGACGAGCTCATCAAGCGGCACGGCTACCGCGCCATGGACTTTCACGAGTAAGACCATGCAGCGAGAGGCCAGGATCTACATAGCCGGCCACCGCGGGCTCGTGGGCTCCGCGCTGCTGCGCGTGCTCTCCGCTAAGGGCTACACCAACCTCATCACCCGCACCCACGCCGAGCTCGACCTCACCGACCAGGCCGCCGTCGAGGCCTTCTTCGCCCAGGAAAGACCCGAATACGTCTTCCTCGCCGCCGCCCGCGTGGGCGGCATCCTCGCCAACGACACCTATCCCGCCGAGTTCATCCGCGACAACCTCGCCATCCAGACCAACGTCATCCACGCCGCCTGGCGCCATGGTGTCGAACGCCTGCTCTTTCTCGGCTCCTCCTGCATCTACCCCAAGCACTGCCCGCAGCCGATCAAGGAGGAGTACCTCCTCACCGGCCCGCTGGAGCCTACCAACCGCCCCTACGCCATCGCCAAGATCGCCGGCATCGAGATGTGCTGGAGCTACAACCGGCAATACGGCACCCGCTTCCTGGCGGTGATGCCCACCAACCTCTACGGCCCCGGCGACAACTACCACCCGCAGAACGCCCACGTCATTCCGGCGCTCATCCGCAAGTTTCATGAAGCGAAGCTCAACAAAGCGCCCAGTGTGACCGTCTGGGGTACCGGCACGCCGCGGCGGGAGTTTCTCTACTCGGACGACATGGCCGAGGCCTGCGTCTTCCTCATGGAACTGCCGGACGAGCAGTTCGTGCCATTGCTGGCCCAGGACCGCAACGACGGGCTGCCGCCACTCGTCAACATCGGTGTGGGTGAGGACATGACCATTCGCGAACTGGCCGAGCGCGTCCGGGCGGTCGTCGGCTTCGAGGGCGAGATCGTCTTCGATCCCAGCAAGCCGGACGGCACGCCGCGCAAGATGTTGGATGTCTCGAGGATCCAGAGCCTGGGCTGGCGCGCAGGGGTGGGCCTCCAGGACGGGTTGCGCCAGGCTTACGCCGACTTCTTGTCCCGCCGGCGACTGCCATAGGATGTCGGTCAGTCCAGCCAGCGGACGAGATAAAAGAGGCGGAAACCCTCTGAGGATCGCGAGGGGCCGTGTGCCACGGCCGCGTAGTAGCCGGCCTCGGGACGGGCGGCGGCGCGGGCCTCGGCCTCACTGGCGTAGACGGTGACGCAGTTTTCCGGGAAGCGCTTGCGCCGCCGGCTCTGCGGGCTATAGATGACCACCCAGGCGGTCTGCACCACCTGGGTCTCGCTGTCGGAGATCAAGGTGCTGATCGCCTCGGCCATGGCCGGCGATCAATGCTTCTTGGTGGGCGGGATGAAGGTCATGCCGTGCGCGGTGGGCGGCTCGTCGACGTAGCGGGGCCGCTCATTGCGGGCGAGTCCCAGGGCATCGGCCAGCTCGGCCTCGCGCGCGGCGATCAGGCCCAGACACATGCGGATGTTCTCCACGGTATCGGACTGCAGTGGGCTGGGCACGCCGTCGCGCGGCGCGCAGTCGCGCACGATGGAGGTGAGCGTCTTGCGCATGGCGCGCATGATCTCGCGTTCTTTGGACAGTTCGGCCTTGTCGTCTGACATGGTGGGGCTCCGGTCGGTGGGTGACCTATTCTCGACCCGGCGGTCGCGGGGGTCAACCATACGGCCATCCAGGGCATTGCCACGGTCAGCCCGGTTGGTAATCGCGCCGACAAAGGCCGCGCATCTCGCAGTATGCGCAGGTGTGCGGCGCGCCCTGGGCGGGCAGGGGGGCGCCCGCAGCCATGGCCGCCAGCGTGGCGCGCAGGCGTTCACGCTCCGCAGCCGCCACCGTGGGGAGATCGACGTCGGGGCCGAGACTCTGGACCCGTTCGTCATCGAGGATCAGATAGGCCGCCTCCGCCGCATCGGTCAGGAGGCCATAGAAGCCGAGCTGGACGTCCTCCCCCGGCTGCTGCAGGCGCCGGCGCAGGGTGTCGCGCCGTTTGACCTTGTAGTCGAGCACGGCGAGTCCCTGCGGCCCTTGGTCGATGCGATCGAGGCGCCCCTGCAGGGTGACGACGCCGTCCCCGCCCAAGGGGAGTGTGCGTTCGCGCTCGACCTCGCCCGCCTGCCAGCGATAGCCCTGCGCCTCGCGTGCGAGGGCCCAGTCGAGATAGTCGTTCATGCGCCGCTGCCAGCGCAGTTGCCAGGCCAAGGCCAGGTAGGTGAGCTGACGCTGAGGGGCGAAGACCGCCTCGGTGATCTGCTGGAGTTCTTCCAGGAGTCGCTCGCGCGGGGTATCGGCGAGACGCGGATGTTGGGTATGGAAGCGCTGCAGGATGGCGTGCACCAGCAGCCCGTAGTCGCGCTTCTCCATCTCCTCCGGCACGGCCTCGACCTCGGCCAGGCGCAGGAGATGGCGTGCGTAGAAGCGGTATGGGCAGTCCACCAGGCTCTGCCAGGCGCTGGCGGACAGACGGCCCGGCACGCGCCCCGGGCGCGGTCGTGCGGCCGGCGTGGCGGGGAGGGCGGCCGCCGGGGCCAAGTCTAGGTACACCGGGGCCTCCGTCTTGAGCGTCATACCCCAGGCCAGGCGGTGCGCCCCGTCGAGCAGCTCCAGCCACGGGCTCAAGGCGTTGGGTTCGCCCTCCTGGCGCGCCTGCCAGGTGATCAGCACGCGCGGGATGTGGCACAGCACGTCGCTGAGCGCCCCGCGCAGATCCTCGGCGCGCACCGCACTGGTGGGCAGACCCAACTGGGCGCGGACCCGGTCGCCGAACACCCCGTTCGAGCCAGACCCCGGCAGGTGTGCGGCATCGGCGCTCAGGACGATGGCGGCGTCGAAGTCCCGCAGGCGCGCGCCGGCGAGCGAGACCAGGCGCACGGGGCTGTCGATCCGGTCGTCGCGGAAGGTGGCCTGGTCGAGCTGCAAGGCGAGCCACTCGCGCCAGCCGGCGAGGCCGTAGGTGGTCTCGTGACCGGCGACCGCCTCGGTGAGCCGCTGCAGCCATTGCTGGAGCTGACGCCCGGCGACATCGGCGGCGAAGGCGGGCAGGGCGCCCAGGTCGGTCAGGGCAGCGAGCAGTCGCTGCTGCCAGTCGCCCAGGGGGCGTCGGCTGCCGGCGAGGCGGGCGAGCGCGCCCGCCAGCCGATCGAGCAGAGGCAGCGCCGCGGGCACCTCGCTGCGCGCCAGCGCCTGCATGCGGTCGAGGCCGGCGACCACCCCTGCGCGGCGCAGCGCCGTCTCGAACTCGACCACGGCGCGCTGGCGTGTGTCCGGGTCCAGATCGGCGAAGACGAACGGCGATTTGAGCAGGTCGATTAGGTCGCGGTGGTAGCAGTCATCCAGCCGCAGGGCGAGCAGGCGGTCGATGACATGCGACACGGCGGCCGTCGACAGGGTCCAGCCGGTCTCGTCCTCGATCAGGATGCCGTCGCGCTCGAGCAGGGCGCGCAGGCGCCGGGCGGTGAGCCGGTCCAGGGCGATCAGGGCGATGCGTGTGATGCCTTCCGCGGCCCAGGCGCGTACCTGTTCGGCGGCGGTACGGGCCTCGGATTCGAGATCGCCGGCGGCCATGAGCCGCACATCGGGCAGCAAAGGGCTGGCCGTAAGGTCTGCCGCCAGACGGCGCGCGCGCTCGCTGAGCGGCGCTGCCGCCTCCGCCCAGGCCGTGTCGAGCAGTGCCTGCCGCTGTGGATAGACCGCCCGCCAGGGCAGCTC
>JBKBRS010000106.1:0-7515 GCA_046292095.1 Thiobacillaceae bacterium | reverse complement strand
GTGTAACGACGGAAGCCATCGCCGTGGACGATGGCCGGCCGGATTCCCAGCCGCCGGAAGACGTCCTTGAAGGCGTGCCGCACCGTGGACAGGCCGGCGCCGGAGGAGCCGGTCACGGCGATGATGGGATGCTGGGCGGACATGGCTCGGGCCTCCCGCGAGTGCTCGACCGCGCTATGTTACCGTGAAAAGACCGCACGGGGCGCGGGTCGGCGATGCCTGGCGCAGCACGCCGCCCCCTGCTATCGTGTCGATCGGGGCCGGGACCCCCGGTCGCCGGTGCGCACGGCGAGGATCACCATGAGTCAACCCTGCGAGCACGATTGTCACAGCCCCCCCGTCCCGGGCGTCCTGGGCATCCCCCAGGTGAAGCCCTTCGATCCCGTCGCCTTCGAGCGGGCGGTGACCGACTTGCTCGTCGCCTGCGGGGTCGCGCCGGACAGCGTGCACACCGGCAAGACCGCGCGGCGCGTGCGCGAGCTGTGGGAGCGGCGCCTGCTCGGCGGCTACGCCATGGACCCGGCCGAGGCCCTGGGCGAGGGCTTCGCCGACGACCGTGAGGACATGGTGGTGGTGCGCGGCATCGCTGTGCATGGGGTGTGTCCCCATCATCTGGTCCCCTTCCGCGGTGTGGCGCATGTGGCCTACGTGCCGGGCGGTCGGCTGCACGGTTTCGGCCGCATCGCCCGCATGGTGGACGCCATCGGCCATCGCTTCACCTATCAGGAATGGATGACGCGCGACATCGCCGAGGCCCTGGTCAAGCACGGACGCGCTCGGGGTGCGGCCTGTGTCGTCGAGGCCGAGCAGCTTTGTCTGCTATTGGGTGAGGACCGCCGCGGCGACGAGCGCGTGGTCACCCAGGCCTATGCCGGCGCCTTCCGCGACGACGCCCAGCTCAGGAACGAGTTCCTGCGGGCCCTGTCCGCACGGGCGTTGTGACGGCTGCCGGCAAGGGTATCGCAACCGACGTAGGGCGGGAATCCTTTCCCGCCGCAGCGCTCGAAGCAAAACCACCCTCTGTATGGAGTCTGCCGATGCGTCCGGCCCTGTTCACCGCCATCCCCCTCGCCGCCGTTGTCCTCGTCTCCCTGCCGGCCCTGGCCCAGGAGCGTTACAACCTGGACCCCAGCCACACCATCGTCAGCTTCGAGATCCGCCACCACGGGGTGTCCCAGCAGCGGGGGCTATTCACCCGCAGCCAGGGCAGCGCGGTGCTCGACCCGCAGGGTGGCGGCGGGCGCATCGAAGTCACGATCGATGCCAACGCCGTCGTCACCGGCGTTGACGCCCTCGACCGCATGCTGCGCGGCCCCGCCTTCTTCAACACCGCCCTGCACCCGCGCATCCGTTTCGTCTCGGACAGCATCCGCTACGCCGACGGCAGGCCGGTGGAGGTCACGGGACAGCTCACCCTGCTCGGTATCACGCGGCCGGTGACGTTGGAGGTCCGCGACTTCACCTGCACGCAGCACTTCCTGCGCCGCGTCCCGCTGTGCGGTGCCGATGTGCACACGACCATTCGCCGTTCCGACTTCGGCATGACCTTCGGCCTGCCAAACCTCGTCGGCGACGAGGTGAAGCTGGCCATTCAGGTGGAAGGCCTCAGGGAGTGAACAAGGGAGGTTGGTCGGGGTGAGAGGATTCGAACCTCCGGCCTCCACGTCCCGAACGTGGCGCTCTACCAGGCTAAGCTACACCCCGTGTGAGATGATGCGGTACAAGACGCGGCTCAGTGGTCGCGCTCGACCGCAAAGGTCGGTAATTCTAACAAAGCCTCGCGCCAGACGCCAGCCGGTAGTTCGCTGATCGCGTCGATCGCGCGCTTGGCCTCGGCGCGTGCCTGGGCACGGGCGTAGTCCAGGGCGCCGGTGGCGTGGATGGCCTCGAGGATGGCGGGAAAATCTTCGCTGCCGCCTTCGGCGATGGCGCGGCGCACTAGGGCCGACTGCTCCGGCGTGCCCTGGCGCATGACGTAGAGCAGCGGCAGTGTCGGCTTGCCCTCGGCGAGGTCGTCGCCGACGTTCTTGCCCGTCGTCTCGCGGTCGCCCGAGTAGTCCAGCACGTCGTCGATCAACTGGAAGGCGGTGCCCAGATGCATGCCATAGGCCCCCAGGGCGTCCTCCACGTCGCGACCGACGCCGGCGACGATCGCCCCCAGGCGCCCGGCGGCATCGAACAGGCGCGCGGTCTTGTAGCGGATCACGCGCATGTAGGCCGCCTCGCTCACGTCCGGGTCGTGGCAGTTCATGAGCTGCAGCACCTCGCCCTCGGCGATCACGTTGGTGGCATCCGCCAACACCTGCATCACGCGCATGTCGTTCACCGACACCATCATCTGGAAGGCGCGTGAATAGAGGAAGTCGCCCACCAGCACGCTGGCGGCGTTGCCGAAACGGGCGTTGGCGGTGTCCTGACCGCGCCGCAGTTGCGACTCGTCCACCACGTCGTCATGCAGCAGGGTGGCGGTGTGGATGAATTCCACCACGGCGGCGAGTTCGTGATGATGCGGCCCCTCGTAACCGAGGGCGCGGGCGGCCAATAGTACGACCACCGGCCGCAGGCGCTTGCCGCCGCTGCCGATGATGTACTCCGCCACCTGCCGTACCAGGGCGACCTCGGAGTGGAGCCGGGCGCGGATCACCCGGTCCAGGGCCGCCAGGTCGTCGACGAGCAGGCCCTTGTAGAGCGGCTCGGCCACGGCTCAGGGACGGGACTCGATCCGGTGCGGGCCAGCGCACCAGGGTATGGGGATTGCGGTGGAGGCGGACATCGCTGTTTGAGGAAACCATGGCCGGGAAGAACCCCGGCGATCCGGGTGATTTGGTGCTGCTGCGCAGGATCGAACTGCGGACCTACTGATTACGAATCAGTTGCTCTACCAGCTGAGCTACAGCAGCCTCGATTTGTTATTATCGCGAAATTCGCGCCATCGCGCGAGGGGTAAGGGCTCAGGCGGTGACCGCCGCCGCGGCCTCTGGGCGGATGCGGATGATGACGTCCACCCGCTCGGCAACCATCCCCGGCGGTAGCGCCGGCAGGCCCTGCACCTGCATGTCCTCAGCGTCGATGTCGATCAGCTCGCCGCTCGCGGTGTTGTAGAAGTGGTGGTGCGGCGCGGTGTTGGAGTCGTAGAACACCTTGCTGGGGTCGACGATGACCTCGCGGATCATGCCCTTTTCGAGAAAGAGCTTCAGGGTGTTGTAGACCGTCGCCTTGGAGGTCTCGCTGTGGCGCAGGTTGACCATGGCCATGATCTGGTCGGCCGACAGGTGCTGGCGGCGTGCGAACAGCACGTGGGCGATCTCCAGCCGCTGGTGCGTGGGCGTGATGCCGTGGCGGCGCAGCAGCTCGGCGGCGGCCTCTCGGGTCAGTGCGGTGGGGTGGTGCATGGGTTGAAACGATCTGGTTTGACTTTCGTCATTTTAGGCAAGAATTTAAACTCCGTCTAATTCTGGTTTCAGGGTTATGACTAGCCCCTGTCAGTCGCCACCCCAACCCGTGCGGTGGCAGACAAGAAGGTGTCGGCAAGGGATTGCCGACCTACCCGCTGGGCCAGGCGTACGGACTGGGGTCGATCGCAGGCCGGTTGCCCAGGACCAGGGCGGTGATGAGTTCCGCCGCGGCCGGCGCCATGGTCAGCCCATAGCGGAAGTGGCCGGCGTTGAGAAAGAGATTCTCCA
Source organism: Thiobacillaceae bacterium (assembly GCA_046292095.1). Lineage (GTDB taxonomy): Bacteria > Pseudomonadota > Gammaproteobacteria > Burkholderiales > Thiobacillaceae > JANWZL01. The sequence goes on along the minus strand of JBKBRS010000106.1, from coordinate 3,832 downwards.
CTTCGGGATGTTGGGCGATCACCGGCAGGTTGCCCGGCGAACCCGGCCGCAGCCCTGCCCATTGCCGCTCGACGGCGGCGGCGCGCAGTGCAGGCCAGGTCTCCAGGGCGAAGGCGAGCAAGGCCTGTCCGGCCTCGGCGGTGGTGGACTTGTTGAACCCCGCCTCCTCCAGGGTGCTGCCAACCAGCACATGGCCGTCCGCCCGCGGCACCAGGTAGCGGCCGCCCCGATAGACGATGCAGGGCAGCAGCCCCGCCGGCCCGCTCAGGAGCAGGATCTGGCCGCGCACCGGCCGGATGTTCATTCCCAGGGCCAGCGGGCCCAGCAAGTCCCGGCTCCAGGCCCCGGCGCAGATCACCGTCTGTCCGCAGGCGAGACGGCCCGCGCTCGTTTCCACGGCATGGAGCTTGCCCTGCCGCACATCGAAACCTGTGACCGCCGTCTCTGGCAGGATCTCGACGCCTAGCGTGCGCACCGCCGACTCCAACAGGCGCGCGAGACGCGGATTGCGCACCTGGGCCACCTCCGGCAGCCAGAGACTGTCAGCGAGGTGTGGCGCGCCTTGTCTGAGACCCTCGGGCGGCGCCTCCACCCGCCGGCCATACCGTTCGCCCCAGGCACGGGCTTGGGCTGTGTGGCCTGCATCCGCCACCAACATGCCGCTGACGCGATACTCGGCGTCCAGCCCGGTCAGGGCCTGCAGCCGCTCGATCCACTCCGGCCATAGCCGCCGGCCGCGCACGGCCAGAACGTTGACCGCCTCGGGATAATCCCAGGGCAGCAGCAGGGACAGGATGCCCGCCCCCGCCCAGGTCGATTCGCGCGCCACCGGGCCGCGGTCTAGCACGGTCACACGCCGCCCGGCGTCGGTCAGCCTGAGTGCCGTGGCAAGCCCGCTCACACCGGCGCCGACGACCAGGACATCCGGGATCGTGTGCGCGGAAATCATGCCGTTCATTCTAACAATCCGGCCATTCGTCGTGACCCTGTCGCTGTGGCGGCCGGCTGACCTACACTAACCGTGCGGCTCAGTTCAATGAGGGAAAACCCTGATGTCCAAGCGGCAGCCTAGAGAGCGCGGCCTCACTCTGATCGAATTGCTGGTCACCCTCAGCATCGCGGTCATCCTCATGACGATCGCAGTGCCGAGTTTTCAGGACTTTTTCTGGCGCAATCGCATCGAGAGTGCCACGAGCGATTTGATGGGAACCCTGAGCTATGCGCGCAGCGAAGCCATCCGCCGCGGCGTCAGGGTTTCGGTTTGCCGCAGTAACACAGGCACCAACTGTACGACCACGGAACCATGGCAGTTTGGTTGGATCGTGTTCACGAATCCCAACAATGACAACAACGTGGATACCGGCGAGGAGATCCTGCGGGTGCATCAGGCACTGCCGGAGTCAATCACCCTGAACACCGACTTTACCAACCGCATCACCTACCAATCCGACGGGCGCATCACCGACAACGTGGGCGGCAGCTTCTACGTCTGTTATGACGGCACCACGGCCAATGCCCCCAATGCCCGTCGGATCGCCGTCATCGGTACCGGACGTGCGCGGGTCGAGGACGCTTCCACGTGCAGCTGATCATCAAAAAAACAACATCATCCCCCGTCGAACAGAGAGGTCTGTCGCTGCTCGAGGTGCTGGTCACCATCGTGATCCTCTCGTTGGGCATCCTGGGGGTGGCGGGCCTACAGAACGCGGCGCTCAGGAACGCGCACAGCGCCTTGCTGCATGCGCAGGCGGCGCAGTACGCCTATGACATCATCGACCGTATGCGCGCCAACCGCGCCGAGGCCGTGGCGGGAAACTACAACAGGACATTGACCCCGGCGAGCACGGAGATCACGGGCACGAGCCTGGTTGAGCGCGATCAGCGCGAGTGGTTCCTCGAGCTACGCAGCCTGCCCGATGCCCAAGGGGAGATCTCTGTCACCGCCGAGGGCGACGTCAGGGTGACCGTGCAGTGGAGCGAGGCCGCCATCGGCGGCAGCACGGCCGAGTTTGTCATCAAGACAAGGATCTAGACCATGCGGTCACGCCCCAGCCCGTCTGTCCGCCGGCAGGCCGGCCTGAGCCTGATCGAGCTGATGATCGCAATAGCGATTGGCCTTATGCTGGTGGCGGCCATGGGTTACCTCTATGTCGGCCAACGCCAGACCTGGCGCGCCCTGGAGGCCGTGGCCCGTTTGCAGGAAAACGGCCGCTTCGCCCTGGAGCTTCTTGGCCGAGACCTGCGCATGGCGGGCTATGGCGGCTGCATGGCGCTCGCCGAGCTCAAGCCGGCCCTGAAGGCCAAGCTGGACAAGGCGGACAAGCAGCCGCATTTCGCCAGCCTGCTCAACCCATTTCTCGCCCAGGGCCATCTGGTGCGGGGCTACGCCGACTGGGGCGTGGACCGCAACTTAAACGGCGGTCTCGACAGTGACGACCCGGGTAAGAATTACGTCAGCGGGACCGACACCCTGCTGGTGGTTGGCGGCGGCAATCCAGTGCACGCTGTCACTGCGGGCATGAGCGGGGATGCCGGGGATATTCCCGTCGGCGGATCGGCAAAGTTCCGCCAGGGGGCGCTCGCGCTCATCGCCGATTGCGCCAAGGGCGACGTCTTTCGTGTATCGGATGCTAACGATGAATATGCCTCCGGCAGCACGCTTATCGAGCATGCCAGCCCTCTGCCTCACGTCGAGAAGCGTAACACCTCGTCTGATCTGAGCAAACCCTATGACGCTGCGGCCCAGGTCATGCCGCTCAACATAAACTACTACTACCTCCGCGCCAACCCGGCAGGCAGCCCGGCCTTGTATCGCCTGTCCTGGGACGGCAATGGCACGGGTTGGGGTAGGTCCGAGGAACTCATCGAAGGCGTGGAGGCCATGCGTATCGTCTATGGCGAGGACGCCAATGGTGACGGCGCCGTGGATGTCTATCGCCCTGCGGGCGACGTGGACGACTGGGCGCGGGTGCGGGCGGTACGGGTGAGCCTCTTGCTGGTTGGCGCGGAGCGAAGCGCGACGGGCGGGGCGCAGCGTTATTACTGGGATGCGGACGGCGACGGCGAGCTCGACGCCACCCCAGTCGCCGCCCCGGCCGACGGACGGCTGCGCATGGTCTTCACCAGCACCTATTCGCTAAGGAACCGGCCATGAGTCAGACCGTTCGCATGCCGATGACAAGCGCTCGGTCGCTCCAGGCAGGCGCTGCCCTGGTCATCGGCCTGGTGATGCTGGTGTTGCTGTCCACGCTGGGGTTCGCGGCCATGGGCACCAGCATCCTGGAGCAGCGCATGGCCGCCAACGCCCGCGACCGCATCCGCGCCTTCGAGGCCGCGGAGGCGGCGCTTAAGGCCTGCGAGGACAGGCTGCCGGCGTTGCGGCACATCGATCCCATACCCACGCAGGATTACGAGGCGCTTGGGCTGGCGGAACTGCCCCTCGTGGCGCAGCAGCCTGAGTGCGCGGTAACCCGTGTGCAAATCGTCACCCGCGGCAGCCAATCGACCGAGGCGGCGGCGCACGAGACGGATAGCTTTCAAGTTTATCGTCTTATGGCCAACGGCTGGGGCATGAGCCAACATACCAGAGTCAGGCTGGAGACCCATGTAAGGCAGCCCATCTAAAAGATCGCGTGTGGAGGTCTTTATGCGCCAAGGTTTTTCAACACTGTGCGGCTTCTGTTGCCTTGTGCTGTCATCGTCGGCCTCGGCCATCGAATTGCCTGATCAGGCCCTCCTCGTGCCTGGCGCGGGCGTCATGCCCAATGTGATCGTGACCATGGACAACTCCAATCTGGCGCACCGAGGATCTTCCGATGGCGTGAGCGATTCG
>JBKBRS010000010.1:0-26003 GCA_046292095.1 Thiobacillaceae bacterium | reverse complement strand
CGCCTGGAGACCGGACGCACGCACCAGATCCGCGTCCACCTGGCACATATTGGGCATCCTCTGCTTGGCGACCCGGTCTATGCGACCCACAGGCAGGCGCCGATCCGCTTCCACCGCCAGGCCCTGCACGCCCGCGCTCTCGCCCTGCAGCACCCCGGTAGCGGGCAGGCGATGGCATGGGAGGCACCGCCACCCGAAGACTTCCGACAACTCCTCGAATGGCTGGAGACCAACGATGTCGGCTGAATGGATCGCCCCCGAATGGCCGGCCCCACCGCGTGTGCGGGCCCTGATGACGACGCGCCACGGCGGTGTCAGCCTGCCGCCCTATGACAGCCTCAACCTGGCGGGCCACGTGGGTGACGACCCGCAGGCCGTCGCGGAAAACCGGCGCATCCTGCGCCGCCACCTGCCGGCCGAGCCGCTGTGGCTCACCCAGGTGCACGGGGCGGGGGTGGCCGAGGCCGGGGTCGACGCGACCGGTGTCGAGGCCGATGCCGCGCTGGCGCGCGCGCCGGCTCAGGTCTGTGCCGTGCTCACCGCCGACTGTCTGCCCGTGCTCCTGTGCGATACCCACGCCCATGTCGTGGCCGCTGCCCATGCCGGCTGGCGCGGGCTGGCGGCCGGCGTGCTCGAGGCAACGGTACGGGCCATGCGCATCGGTCCCGCGCGCATCCTCGCCTGGCTGGGGCCGGCCATCGGACCGGACGCCTTCGAGGTCGGCGAGGAGGTACGCCAGGCCTTCATCGAACAGGACCCCCTCGCCGCCACGGCCTTCAGGCCCGCCCTGCCGGGTACGCTGGACGGGGCGCCGCGGAAATGGCTCGCCGACCTCTACACCCTGGCACGCCTGCGCCTCAAGGCCTTGGGGGTCGAGCAGGTCTATGGCGGTGCGGGCTGCACCTACCGCGAGGCGGAGCGCTTCTACTCCTATCGGCGCGATGGGCGCACCGGCCGCATGGCGGCACTCATCTGGCTCGATTAAAATACCCTTTTTGACCACAACACATTCCAGCGCAGGCAGACCGCTGCCCCGCCACGACCACACCGTGACCGCCCGCGCGGCCAGAAATCACTCAGGCCGCTGACCCACGCATGAGCGTCTTCGTCTGGATACTGCTCGCCTCCGCCCTGGGCGGGGTGCTCAGTGTCGCCTTTGCCGCGATGGCGTTGGCGGTGCGCAGTGAGTGGCTGCCGGTGATGATCAGCTATGCCATCGGCGCCCTGCTCGGTGCCGCCTTCCTGGAGGTGCTGCCGCATGCGATGGAGCATGCGGGCGACGCCCAGGGCCTGACCGGCGCGGTGCTGGCCGGCATCCTGGTGTTCTTCCTGCTGGAAAAACTCGTGCTCTGGCGCCATTGCCATGTCGAGACCTGCGAGGTGCACGGCACCGAGCAGACGGCGCGGCATGGGACTGCGCACATCCACGATCATGGCCGTTCCGGCCTCATGATCACCGTGGGCGACACCTTCCACAACTTCGTCGACGGCATCATGATCGCCGCCGCCTTCCTGGTCGATGTCAGGCTGGGTATCGTCACCACCCTGGCCATCGTCTCGCACGAGATCCCCCAGGAGATTGGCGACTTCCTGATCCTCCTGCATTCGGGCTACAGCCGGACGCGCGCCCTGGCGCTCAACGTCGTGAGCAGCCTGGCCACGATGGTCGGTGCGTTGCTCGCCTATTTCGCGCTGTCGCCGCTGAGCACGGCCATGCCCTACATCCTTGCCTTCGCCGCGGCCGGGATGATCTATGTGGCGGTGGCCGATCTCATCCCCGGCCTGCACAAGCGCGCCGAACTGCGCCATACCGGTCAGCAGCTCGTGCTGATACTGTTGGGCGTCGCGACGGTCTGGCTGGCCGGCGAGGCGGCCCATGTCTGGATGGATCCCGGGCTGCACGCCCATTGAGGGATCGCATGCGTGAGTCGGCGCACGCGGGTTCGTTTGGAGGATCGCAACGGGAGGGGATGCGCATGGGTATCGAGCTCTACAACGACGGTCGCCACGTCTGCCTGATGTTCAACGACCTGGTCGACGACAACGCCAGCGATGCCGTGCAGGCCAACCAATTCCTCATCGTCACAGGCGGTGAGGGGGCGCTCATCGATCCAGCCGGCAACATGACCTACAACGCGCTGATCGTCGCGATCAACCGTTATTTCCCATTCAAGCGACTCAAATACATCTTCGCCTCGCACCAGGACCCGGATATCGTCGCCTCCCTCAACAAGTGGCTGATGGCCACCGACTGCGTGCTCTACGTCTCCAGGCTGTGGGAGCGCTTCGTGCCACATTTCTGCACACTCAACCGCAGCGAAGGTCGCGTGATTGGCATCCCCGACGCAGGCCTACGCGTCGCCCTCGGGGACACCGACATCTTGGCCATCCCGGCCCACTTCCTGCATGCCGAAGGCAATTTCCACTTTTACGATGTGCGCTCCAAGATCCTGTTCTCGGGCGACATGGGGGCCTCGCTGGTGCACCACAGCGTGATTGAGCGACCCATCACCCGCAAGGCCGAGTTCCTCGCCCACCTGCCGCACATGGAGGGCTTCCACCGACGCTACATGGTCTCCAACAAGGTCTGCCGCCTGTGGGCCAACATGGTGCGGCAGCTCGACATCGACAAGCTTGTGCCGCAGCATGGCCGATACTTCCAGGGCAAGGAGGCGATCGGTGCCTTCCTGGATTGGATCGAGAACTTAAGCTGCGGTATCGATCTGTTCACCCAGGACAACTATCGGCTGCCACAGTGAACGCTCTGCCCAAGATCGGTTTGGTCTCCCTGGGGTGTCCCAAGGCCACGGTGGACTCGGAACGCATCCTCACCCAGTTGCGCGCCGAGGGCTACCTCACGGTGCCGCGCTATGCCGATGCCGACCTGGTCATCGTCAACACCTGCGGTTTCATCGATGCCGCCGTGGACGAGTCGCTGGAGGCGATCGGCGAGGCCCTGCGCGAAAACGGCCGGGTCATCGTCACCGGCTGCCTGGGTGCGCGCGCCGCGCTCGTGCGCGAGCGACACCCGCAGGTCCTGGCGGTGACCGGTCCGCAGGCCACCGAGGCGGTCATGCGGCACGTGCATGCGGTGCTGCCGAAACCGCACGACCCCTACACCGACTTGATCCCGCCCGGCGGGCTCAAGCTAACCCCGCGCCACTACGCCTATCTCAAGATCTCAGAAGGCTGCAACCATCGCTGCAGCTTCTGCATCATCCCCGCCCTGCGCGGGGACTTGGTCTCGCGCCCGGTCGGCGAGGTGCTGGACGAGGCCGAGGCCCTGGTGCGGGCGGGCGTGCAGGAGCTCATCGTCATCTCGCAGGACACCAGCGCCTATGGGGTGGACCTCAAATACCGCACCGGTTTCTGGCAGGGGCGGCCGGTCAAGACGCGCCTGCTGGAGCTGGTGCAGGAACTTAGCCGCCTCGGCGTGTGGGTGCGGCTGCATTACGTCTATCCCTATCCCAGCGTGGACGCTGTCATCCCGCTCATGGCCGAAGGCAAGGTGCTGCCCTATCTCGACGTCCCCTTCCAACACGCCAGCCCGCGCATCCTCAAGGCCATGCGCCGGCCGGCGGCGGCCGAGGACACCCTGCGCCGCATCGAGCAGTGGCGCGCCGTGTGCCCCGAACTTGCCATCCGCAGCACCTTCATCGTCGGTTTCCCGGGCGAGACCGAGGACGATTTCCAACAGCTGCTCGAATTCCTGAGTGCCACCCAGCTCGACCGGGTGGGCTGTTTCACCTATTCGCCGGTCGAAGGGGCCGCCGCCAACGCGCTGCCCGACCCCGTGCCGGAGTCGGTCAAGGAGGAACGGCGCGCCCGCCTGATGACCCTGCAGGCTGAGATCAGTGCACAGAAGCTCAGGCGACGTGTGGGCAGCGAGATGGAGGTCATGATCGACGCGGCCGATGGCCGCCGGGCGATCGGCCGCACCTATGCCGACGCCCCGGAGATCGACGGGGTGGTGCACATCGCCCAGGGCGCCGGGCTTAAGCCCGGGCAGCGCGTGCGGGTGCGGATTACGCGTTCCGATGAACACGATCTGTGGGGCAAACCCCTTCAGGCCCGATGACTGAGATCTGGAAGCCGCATGTGGTGGTGGCAGCCGTCATCGAGGCGGATGGCTGCTTCCTGCTGGTGGAGGAACACACCGAGGCGGGCCTGCGCTTCAACCAGCCGGCCGGTCATCTGGAGGCCGGCGAGACGCTCATCGATGCCGTGCGGCGGGAGGTGTTCGAGGAGACCGCGCACCATTTCGAACCCGAGGCCCTGTTGGGGATCTATCGCTGGCATGCCCCCGAGCGCGACCGCACCTATCTGCGTTTCGCCTTCGTCGGGCAGGTCACCGGCTACGATCCCACCGCCCCCCTTGACAAAGGCATCCTGCGTGCGGCCTGGATGACCCCGGAGGAGATCCGCGCCGCCTCTGCCCGCCACCGCAGCCCCCTGGTTGCGCGCTGCATCGAGGACTATCTGACCGGCCAACGCTACCCCCTCGACCTGCTGCACGACCTTAACGCCGGATGACCCGCCTCACCCCGCACGCCTCACCCCTCACCCACAAATGAGCCGCATCGTCGTCGGTCTGTCGGGCGGGGTGGACTCCGCCGTCACCGCCTGGCTGCTCAAGCGGCAGGGCCACGAGGTGATCGGCGTGTTCATGAAGAACTGGGAGGACGACGACGCCGACCCCAACTGTCCCGCCCGCCAGGACTTCCTCGATGTCCTGGCCATCGGCGACGTGCTGGGGATCGAGGTGGAGCTGGTCAACTTCAGCCAGGAATACCGCGAGCGGGTGTTCGATTACTTCCTGGCCGAATACCGGGCCGGCCGCACCCCCAACCCGGACGTGCTGTGCAATGCCGAGATCAAGTTCAAGGCCTTCCTCGAGTACGCCTTGAGCCTCAAGGCGGATGCGATCGCCACCGGTCACTATGCGCGGCTCGCAGGGGAACCGGGTGCGCGCCGGCTCCTCAAGGCGGTCGATAGCGACAAGGATCAGACCTATTTCCTCTACCGGCTGAACCAGACTCAGCTCGCCCGCGCCCTGTTTCCCCTGGGCGAACTCACCAAGCCACAGGTGCGTGCGCTGGCGCGCGAGATCGGCCTGCCGGTGGCGGACAAGCGCGACAGCACCGGCATCTGTTTCATCGGCGAGCGACCCTTTCGCGAGTTCCTCCAGCGCTATCTGCCCGTCGAGCCGGGCCCCATGGTCACCCCCGAGGGCCGCGTGGTGGGGCAGCACCAGGGGCTCATGTACTACACCCTGGGGCAGCGCAAGGGTCTGGGTATCGGCGGTCGCAAGGACGCCAAGGAGGGGGAGCCCTGGTTCGTCGCCGGCAAGGACCTGGAGCACAACCGCCTCATCGTCGTGCAGGGGCATGACCACCCCCTGCTGTTGAGCCACACCCTGCGCGCTGCCGATCTCGCCTGGATCGGGCCGCCGCCGGTGGCGGGCGGGCGTTACGGGGCCAAGACGCGCTATCGGCAGCGGGATGCGGCTTGTGAGGTGGTTCATATCGACGCGAACGAGCTCAGGCTACGCTTCGACGAGTCTCAATGGGCAGTCACGCCGGGCCAGTCGGTCGTCCTCTACGAGGGCGAGAACTGTCTGGGCGGCGGCGTCATCCAATCCACATGAACGCGCGTTAGAATTCACGAATCACTCTAGATTCGAGAGTCAACTCCATGTTACGTCGAGACTTTCTCTGGCTGCTGCCTGGCCTGGGCGCGGGTGCCTGGCTCTCCGGCTGTTCGACCGACCCGGTCACCGGGCGCAAGACCCTGGTGATGATGGGCAAGGCGCAGGAGATCGCCCTCGACCGCCAGCATTCGCCGCACCAGTTCTCCGAGGACTATGGGGTGTCTCAGGACGGCCGGCTAAACGACTATCTGGCCGGCGTCGGCCGCCAGCTTTCCAGCCGCTCGCACCGGCCGGACATGCCCTACAGCTTCCGCGCGGTGAATGCCAACTATGTCAACGCCTACGCCTTCCCCGGCGGCTCCATCGCCGCCACGCGTGGCATCCTGCTGGCGCTGGAGGACGAGGACCAGCTCGCCGGCCTGCTCGGCCACGAGATCGGCCACGTCAACGCGCGCCACTTCGCCGAGCAGCAGGCCAAAGGGACCTTGGTGCAGATTGTCGCTCTGGGGGTGGGCATCGCCGCCGCCGAGAAGAACCCGGCCTATGGCGAGCTGGCGGGGCTGCTCGGCAACCTGGGCGGCGGGGCGCTGCTCGCGCACTACAGCCGCGAGAATGAGCGCGAGGCAGACGCCCTGGGCATGGAATACATGGTGCGCGCCGGACACAACCCGCAGGGCATGGTCGATCTGATGGAGCTGCTCAACCGTGAATCGAAGCGCAAGCCGAACGCCCTGGAGCTGATGTTTTCCACCCATCCGATGAGCGCCGAGCGGCTGGAGACCGCCAGGCAGCGGGCCGCCACGCAATACGCCGAGGCCACGCGGCGCCCGCGCAGCCGCGAGCGCTACATGGACTCAACCGCCCGGCTACGCCGGCTTGCCCCCGCCATCCAGGAACAGCAGAGGGCCGAGGCGGCGCTGGCCAGAAAGGAATACCCCGCGGCTGAACAATACCTGCACCATGCACTCGCCCTCGCGCCGGACGACTACACCGGGCTCGTCCTCATGGGCAAGACGCAGATGGCGCTGAAACGGCCACAGGAGGCCGAGCCCTACCTCTTGCGCGCCAAGGCGGTCTATCCCGGCGAGGCCCAGGCCGTGCACCTCGCCGGTATCACCAAGCTGCAGCTGCGGCGGCCCGAGGAGGCCCTGGCCGAGTTCCAGGCCTACGAGCGGCTTCTGCCCGGCAACCCCAACACCACTTTCCTCAAGGCCTACTCACTCGACATGATGCAGCGACGCGAGGCGGCCGCGCAGGCGTACTACCGCTATCTGCAGATGACCCGGCAGGGGCCGCAGGCCCAGTATGCCTTGAGCCGGCTCAAGGCCTGGGGCATGGTCAAGTAGCTGGCGCGCCGGTCTATTTCTTCTTGTTGACCGCCTGATCGATCACGCGCGCCGCCCAATCCTTGGCGCCCAAGCCGAAGGCGATGGCGAAGGCCAGACCCACCGCGCCGAAGGCGATGGTAAAGGCGGCGGTGATCAGCTCGCTGGCGATTTGCAGTTGTTCGAGCGCGACGAAGAAGACGAAGACCATCATCGCGTATTCGGAGAAGGTCGATACCGTCAGCGCGCCGGTGAAACCGATGTTGTTGAGCCAGGCGAAGACGATGCGGTTGATGAAGCGGGCCAGGATGGTGCCGAAGACCAGGACCAGGATGGCCACGATCACGTTGGGGATGTAGAGCACCACCTTGTTGAACAGGTCGGCCACCATGTGCAGGCCCAGCGAGTTGGCCACGGTGACGATCATCACCAGGATGATGAGCCAGTAGATCAGGTTGCCCAGGATGCTGGAGACGGAGACGTCCAGGTCCGCCTGTTTGAGGAAGGCCTCGAGGCCCGAGCGCTCGGTCACCCGGTCGAAGCGCAACAGGCTAAGCAGTCGCATGATGCCGGTGCGGGCGAGCTTGGCGAGAAGCCAGCCGATGAAGAGCAAAACCAGCGCAACCAGGAGTTGGGGGACGAAGCGCGCGAGCTCGCTCCAGAAAGCGGTGAAAGAGGCGACGAAGACGTCCAGTTGTTGCTCCATGTGAAGTATCCTCTGACGGCTGATGTGGGGGTCGGTCTCGCCCTGACCGAAGGCGGCTTGAACGGCGCTGGAGGGTCCGCGGGCAATTGTAGCGGATCACCCCGAACGGAGAAGAGGAACCGCGCGACGCCCCTAGGGGGCGAGGGCGTCGCGGCTTAGGAGGAAGACGGTGTCCTCACCGCCCTCCACCTCCGGCCAGATGAAGGGCAGGGCCGGATAGGACGCCTCCAGGGCAGGGCGGTTGTGGCCGATCTCCACGGCGAGCCAGCCGCCCGGGCCGAGGTGGTCGGGCGCCGCGGCGAGGATGCGGCGCACCACGTCGAGCCCATCCTCGCCCGCCGCCAGGGCGAGCCGCGGCTCGTGCCGGTACTCGGGCGGCAGCGCCTGCATCGCCGCCGCCGTGACATAGGGCGGGTTGGCGACGATGAGGTCGTAGCGCTCGCCTGCCAGAGCGGCGAAGAGGTCGGATTCGACCAGCCGGATCCGATCCTCCAGGCCGTAGTCGGCGACGTTGCGGCGCGCCACGGCCAGGGCGTCGGCGGACAGGTCGACGGCATCGATCCGGGCGGTGGTAAAGGCCTGCGCGAGCAGGATGGCCAGACAGCCCGAGCCGGTGCATAGGTCCAGCGCACGCGTGACACGTTCCGGCGTGGCGAGCCAGGGCTGGAATTCATCCAGGATGAGCGGCGCCAGATAGGAGCGCGGGATGATGACCCGCTCATCGACATAGAAGCGAAAGCCCTGCAGCCAGGCCTCATGCGTGATGTAGGGGGCGGGCAGACGCTTGTGGATGCGCGCATCGAGCACGCGGGCGAGGTGTTGCATCTCGCTGGGGGTGAGCCGGGCGTCAAGATAGGGATCGAGCCGGTCGATGGGCAGGTGCAGGCCGTGCAGGATCAGATAGGCCGCCTCGTCGTGGGCATTGGTGGTGCCATGACCGAAGGCGAGGCCCGCCCCGTTGAAGCGCGAAACCGCATAGCGCAACCAGTCGCGCACGGTCAGCAGGTGTTCGCGCGCCTCATCGAACATCGAGCAGCCGCTCCAGGCAAAGGCGATAGATCTCCGTGAGCCGGGTGAGCTCCTGCACCCCCACGCACTCGTCGATCTTGTGGATGCTCTTGTTCACCGGCCCGAATTCCACCACCTCGCGGGCGATGTCGGCGATGAAACGGCCGTCGGAGGTGCCGCCGGTGGTCGAGAGCACCGGGGAGATGCCCGTCGTTGCCTGAATGGCCGCCGAGAGCACCTCCACCAGGCGGCCGCGCGGGGTGAGATAGGGTTTCGCGCCCAGCTCCCAGTCGAGGTCGTAGCGGAGTCCATGCCGATCGAGGATCTCATGGACCCTCGCCTTAAGCGATTCGACCGTGCTGTCCGGGCAGAAACGGAAGTTGAAGACGATGTCCACGTGGCCGGGGATCACGTTGGTCGCACCGGTGCCGCCGTGGATGTTGGAGATCTGCCAGGTGGTGGGGGGGAAGTACTCATTGCCGCTGTCCCAAACCGTGCCCGCCAGCTCGGCGATGGCGGGGGCGGCGAGGTGGATGGGGTTTTTCGCCAGATGGGGATAGGCGATGTGGCCCTGCACCCCATGCACGCGCAGCCGCCCGTGCAGCGAGCCGCGCCGGCCGTTCTTCAGCGTGTCACCAAACTGCTCTGCGCAGGTCGGCTCGCCGACGATGCAATAGTCGATCGTCTCGCCGCGCGCGGCCAGCCGCTCGACCACCTTGACCGTACCGTCGGTGGCCGGGCCTTCCTCGTCCGAGGTGATGAGCCAGGCGATGCTGCCGGGGTGGTCGGGGTGCGCGGCGACGAACGCCTCCACGGCCGCCAGGAAGGCGGCAATCGACCCCTTCATGTCGGCCGCGCCGCGTCCGTACAGGCAGTCGTCGCTCAGCGTCGGGGTAAAGGGGTCATAAGACCAGCGTTCCACCGGCCCGGTGGGCACCACGTCGGTGTGCCCAGCGAAACAGACGAGGGGTGCATCGTGGCCGCGCCGCGCCCAGAGGTTGGTCACCTCGCCCGAATGCAGCCATTCGAGCGAGAAGCCCAGCGGGGCGAGCCGGTTGGCTAGCCACTCCTGGCAACCGGCATCGTCCGGGGTGAGCGAGGGCCGGGCGATCAACTGGCGCGTGTAGTCGACGACTTTATGCAATTAAAACAGACTGTTGAAAGAATAAGTTCAAGTTCATTCGCCGAAGAAAGCGGCGTAGTTTTCCTCGGAGAAGCCCACTTGGTACTGCCCATCGCGATCCAGGATTGGCCGCTTGATCACGCTCGGGTTTTCCTCCATGAGGGCGAGCGCCGTGGTCATGTTCTTGACGGCGGCCTTGCGCTCCTCCGGCAGGTTTCGCCAGGTCGGCCCGTTGCGGTTGATGAGGGCCTCCCAACCCATGATCTTCATGAGCGTCTTGAGCAGCTCCTTGGGCACGCCCTGTTTCTTGAAGTCGTGGAATTCGTACTCGATGCCGCGTTCGTCCAGCCAGGCGCGCGCCTTCTTGACGGTGGAGCAGTTGGGGATGCCGTAGAGTTTCATGGCAAACTCGGAGGTTGCGATCAGAGCTAACATTTTAACCGCGTGCGCCATGTCACTGCCTGAAAATCCGCCCATCCGGGTCATCGAGGCCGACTGGGCCCGCCATGGCCCGCGCATCAACGCCATCCGGCGGCGTGTGTTCATCGAGGAGCAGGGCGTGCCCGAAGCGCTCGAGTGGGAGGCGCGCGATGCCGAGTGCGACTGGTTTCTGGCCTGGGCCGGCGACACCCCGGTTGGGATCGCGCGGCTGACCGCGGACGCCCACATCGGGCGGATGGCGGTCCTGCCGGAGTGGCGCGGCCGGGGGGTGGGCCGTGCCCTGCTGAAGGCCGCCCTGGAACGCGCACGCGCTCGCGGACTGCCCGCGGTGCACCTACACGCCCAGACCCATGCCCTGGGTTTCTATGCGCGCGAGGGCTTTCAGGCCGAGGGCGAGGTCTTCCTGGAGGCCGGCATCCCCCATCGGCGCATGACCCTGCACCTGACTCGGGAGGCGAGATGAACATCCGCATCGGTCATGGTTTCGACGTGCACGCCTTAGCCGCTGGGCGGCGGCTCGTCATCGGCGGCGTGGCGATCCCCTACGAATTTGGCCTCGCCGGCCACTCCGATGCCGACGTGCTCCTGCACGCGATATGCGATGCCCTGCTCGGCGCGGCGGGGCTGGGCGACATCGGCCGGCATTTCCCCGACACGGATTCCCGCTACAAGGGGATCGACAGCCGGGAGTTGTTGCGTGAAGTGGTCGCTCGGCTGGCGGCAGAGGGCTGGCGTGCAGGCAACGTGGACGCCACCATCATCGCCCAGGCCCCGCGCATGGCGCCATACATCGCGCAGATGCGCGAGAACATCGCCGCCGACCTCGGCGTGGCATCGGCCTGCGTCAACGTCAAGGCGACCACCACCGAGCGGCTGGGGTTCACCGGCCGTGGCGAGGGGATCGCCGCGGAGGCGGTATGCCTGATTCGGAGGACAGAGGACTGAGGACAGAGGACAGTCGGTTTGCACCGGCGCGCTGCGCCGGTGGAGAGGTGCACGCTTCTGAGGACAGAGGACAGGAGACAGAAGAATGCAAGCACATACCGGCGCCTAGCGCCAGCACCCAATCACAGTCCTCTGTCCTCTGTCCTCAGGGACCCGCTAAAGCTCGGGTGTTTTTCGCCCTGTGGCCGGACGCCGCTGTGCGCAGCGCCCTCGATCGGCTGTCCGGCGAGCTGCATCGACTGCGGGGCGGCCGCCGCACGCGGGCGGAGACCCTGCATTTGACCCTGGTCTTCGTCGGCAATCTGCCGCGGGCGCGCTTGGCCACCTTGCAGGCGGCCGCTGCCGGCATCCGGGCACCGGCCTTCACCCTGGCCCTGGATCGCACGGACTGCTGGCCGCACAACCGCATCGCCCATGCCACGGCGAGTCAGACGCCGGCCGCATTGCTCGATCTCGTCGCCGCCCTGGAGCAAGGCCTCGACGGCCTGGGTATCCCTTTTGACCACCGACCCTACAAGGCCCATGTGACCCTATTGCGCCATGCCGACTGCCGGCGGGCGGACCCGCCGATCGCGCCGATCGCCTGGCACGCGCGCGAGTTCGTCCTGGTTGAGTCGGCGCTCAGTGCCGAAGGTGCGCGCTATGCCATCCTGGGGCGCTACCCGCTCGTTTCCGAGGCTCAGAGGTAGATGTAGTTCTCCAAGTGGCCGGACAGCTCCTTGACCGGCAGGCGGGTGTAATCCTTCTCGATTGTCTCGGTCACCTTGTTGCGCGCGTGCTGTGAGAGCTTGCTGTTGAGCAGCCCGAGGAAGTGGGCGGAGGCGATCAGGATGAGCCGGTCATAAGCGTTGTTGACACGCCCCTCTTCCAGCTCGTGCGCGACCTCCTGGGCGAAGACCTCTGCCTCGTGTTCCTTGGGGGAGGTGGGTTGGGCGTAACTGCCGGAGCCTTGGTAGTTGCCGACGCGGTCGCTGACCAGATTTGCCGCCTTCTCGCGGCTTTCGGGGTGTTCCATTTCCTTGACCAGCTGCAGGCCTTTTTTCGGGCCATGATTGGCGTAGATCTTTGCATGACTGGCATTGGCCACCAGGATCCAGGTCACAGACATAGACGTCTCCGTAGGTGTGTGGACGGAATGTTTGGGATGTTCTCTTGAGGCTTGCGGCGGGGGCATGCCCCGGTTACATGGCGCTGTAACAATTTCACTATAGCCGGGCGCGCCCGCGCGTCAAAGCGCCCCCTCGAAGAGGTCCAGAGCCTGCCGCGCCAGGGCCAGCAGGTCGGCCTCTGCCGGGGAGGCGAGTTGCAACACTGGCCCTTCTGCCGCGTGGGCATAGTTGCGCCCGAGCGAGCGGGTGTAGGCCGGGTCATAGTGGGCCACGAGCAATTCGCCCACCAGGGTGTCCCATTCACCGGCTGTGGCCAGGTCCTTCCAGCGGTTGATGCGCTCGTGCCCTAGCAGCGGGACCAGGCAGTCAAGTTGCCGCGCGAGTGCATCCGGGTCCTTCAGGAAGTGTTGGTAGTCCGCCTTGAGCAGGGCGATGCGCACCGCCATGGGGGTCTCCAGGGTCAGGCACTCAGAGGCCCGCATGCGCTTAAGCAGGGTCTCGGGGGTGTGCAGGTTGCCGATCTTCTTGCTCTCGGATTCGACGAAGACCGGCCGCCGCGGGTCAAAGCGCCGCAGCGCCTGCCACACCCGCGTCTCGAAATGCTTTTGCGGCGGCTGCGGGCGCTGGGGGTCGGCCCCCAGGACCGAGCCCATGTGTGCCGCGAGGTCCTCCAGGTCCAGCACCTGCGCCCCCAGGCCGGCCAGGGCGCGCAGAAAGCGGCTTTTGCCCACGCCGGTCTTGCCGCAGACGACGACGAAGCGCAGCTGCTGCGGCAGTTGCTCGAGCGCCGCGACCACGTGGCGGCGATAGGCCTTGTAGCCGCCCTCGAGCTGGGCGGCCTCCCAGCCGATCGCCCGCAGCACGGTGACCATGGCACCGCTGCGGTTGCCGCCGCGCCAGCAGTAGACGAGTGGGCGGTAGTCCTTGGGCCGCTCGGCGAAATGCGTCTCCAGGTGGTGGGCGATGTTGCGCGAGACGAGGGCGGCGCCCACCTTCTTCGCCGTGAAGGGCGAGACCTGCTTGTAGAGCGTGCCGACCTGCGCGCGCTCGGCATCGTTCAGGACCGGCAGGTTGACGGCGCCCGGGATGTGGTCCTCGGCGTATTCCGCCGGCGAGCGGGCGTCGATCACCTCGTCGAAGTCCTCCAGGGACTCGAGCGTGACGACGCTGCCGCGCCTCGATCGCTGGGGTGGCGTGGGGCACTGCATCAGGGCTTGTCCCGCATCAGCCGCGCCTTCTCGCGCTGCCATTCACGTTCCTTTTCCGCGGCGCGCTTGTGGCTTCGGCCGCTGCGCTTAACCTGCGCTTGCGCGCAGGTGAGCCTACGCCGCAAGCGCACCGCTGCGTCTGTCACAACCGTTGGCGTATCAGCCGCGCCTTCTCGCGCTGCCATTCACGTTCCTTTTCCGCGGCGCGCTTGTCATGCAACTTCTTGCCCTTGGCCAGCCCGATCTCCAGCTTGATGCGCCCTTTCTTGTAGTGCAGGTCGAGCGGCACCAGGGTGTAGCCGGCGCGCTCGACCTTGCCGATCAGGCGCTTGATCTCCGCGGCATGCAACAGCAGCTTGCGGCTGCGGGTCGGGTCGGGTTTCACGTGCGTCGAGGCAGTGGGCAGGGGGCTCACATGACAGCCGATCAGCCAGACCTCGCCCTTCTTCAGCGTGACATACGCCTCCTTGAGCTGCACCCGGCCGGCGCGAATCGCCTTGACCTCCCACCCCTCCAGCACGATTCCCGCCTCGTAACGCTCCTCGATGAAGTATTCATGGAAGGCCTTCTTGTTCTCGGCAATGCTCATGGGTGCAGACCTGGCGACATTTCGTGTATTTTACAGCCCCGTCAAACGCACCGCTCCCGTTCGTGGCCGTCGTCGAAAAATCCATCCTGGTCCCCTACACCCCCGTGGAGATGTACGAGCTGGTCGATCGCGTGGAGGACTACCCTTTGTTCTTGCCCTGGTGCGGCGGCACGGAATTGCACCGGCGCGACGAGGAGTTCACCGAGGCGACCATCCACATCCATTACCTTCAGATCCGCCAACACTTCACCACGGTCAACCGCAAGATCTTTCCGCATGAGATGCACATACGGCTGAAGAGCGGGCCGTTCCGCCACATGGAGGGGGCTTGGCTGTTCAAGCCGCTCGGCGAGGTGGCCTGCAAGGTG
Source organism: Thiobacillaceae bacterium (assembly GCA_046292095.1). Classification (GTDB taxonomy): domain Bacteria; phylum Pseudomonadota; class Gammaproteobacteria; order Burkholderiales; family Thiobacillaceae; genus JANWZL01. Next base: position 11,531 of record JBKBRS010000010.1, on the reverse strand, counting down.
GAGCTGCGCCTGCACTATGAGTTCGCCACCCACCTATTGGAGCGCATGCTGGGGCCGGTCTTCGGCTATGTCGCCAACAGTCTGGTCGATGCCTTCGTGCTGCGCGCGGAGCAGGTGTACGGCGCGAGATGAGCACCGCCCCCGATTCTCCGCTGCGCGTCGAATCGCCCCCCGAGGGGGCCAAGAAACTCTTGGGACGGCCCGGCGAGTTTCTTGAGAGCCAGATCCACGTCGAGGTGGTCTATGCCAAGCCTGGACAGGCCAAGCGGGTCGCCCTGACCCTGGAGGCGGGGGCGACCGTGCAGCAGGCGATCGAACAGTCGGGGCTACTCGACGAGTTCCCGGAGATCGACCTCGGCCGTAACAAGGTCGGCGTCTGGAACAAACTCGCCAAACTCGACCAGGTCCTCAGGGACAAGGACCGCGTGGAGATCTACCGACCCCTGATCGCCGACCCGAAGGAAGTGCGCAAGCAACGCGCCGCCGAGGGCAAGGCGATGAGGAAGGGCGGGGGGGACCTCAGCGCTGATCAGACCTAACGCTCGCGGCAGTTTTCGTCGATCTGTCGCTGGGCCGCCTGCATCGCGGCCGCCCGCTCGGCCGGGCCCATGGCGTGGCGTCGTCCCTGCGCGTCGATGCGCATCACTGGGGTGTTCTGCTGCAGCAGGGTCATGCGCTCGCGCGCCCGTTCACAATGCTCGGCCCGCCTTTGCGCGGCTTCCGCCTCGGCGCGGCGCTTCTCCTCCGCCTCACGCGCCTGTTGGCGTTTTAGGGCAGACTCGGTGAGCTTGTTCGCCAGCGACTGCCGCTCCGCCGCTGCCGCCGCTTCGTTTGTCTTGTCCGTGCGCAGGGGTTGCGCCGGCTGGTGCGGGGGCGGTGTGTCGCTGTAGTGCACACGACCCTGGCTGTCGGTCCATTTGTAGACGCCTGCGTCTACGACACCCGCCGCCATGAGCAGTAGGAGTGTGATTCCGGCGCGCATCCTTCGGGTGGGCATCATCCACTTGTATAATGCATTTTTGTGCGTAAGGCGTCCAGCAATGCGTATCCTGCAAAAAGCCCTCACCTTCGACGACGTCCTCCTCGTCCCCGCCTTCTCCCAGATCCTCCCGCGCGATGTGAGCCTGAGGACACGGCTGACCCGCACGATCCACCTCAATATCCCGGTGCTCTCCGCCGCGATGGACACGGTGACCGAGGCGCGTATGGCCATCGCCATCGCCCAGGAGGGTGGCATCGGCATCATTCATAAGAACCTCTCCGTGCGCCAGCAGGCCGCCGAGGTGTCCAAGGTCAAGCGCTACGAGGCCGGCGTGGTGAAGGAGCCGGTCACCATACGCCCCGACATGACCGTGCATGACGTGCTCGCGCTCACCCGCCAGCACAAGTTCTCGGGTCTGCCGGTGGTGGATGCGACGGGCAAGGTGGTGGGCATCGTCACCAACCGCGACATCCGCTTCGAGACCAAGTTGGACCAGCCCATCTCCAGCATCATGACCCCGCGCGAGCGCCTGGTCACGGTGAAGGAGGGGGCGAGCCGTGAGGAGGTGATCGCGCTCCTGCACAAGCACCGCCTGGAGCGGGTCCTGGTCGTCAACGACGCCTTCGAGCTGCGCGGCCTCATCACCGTCAAGGATATCCTCAAATCGACCGAATTCCCCAATGCCTGCAAGGACGAGCTCGGGCGGCTGCGCGTGGGCGCTGCGGTCGGCGTGAGCGGCGACACACCCGAGCGGGTCGCTGCCCTGGTGGAGGCAGGGGTGGACGTCCTGGTGGTGGATACCGCGCACGGCCACTCCGAGGGGGTGTTGAAGCGGGTGGAGTGGATCAAGAGCCACTACCCCCAGGTCCAGGTCATCGGCGGCAACATCGCCACGGGCGCGGCGGCGCGCGCCCTGGTCGATCACGGCGCCGACGCGGTGAAGGTCGGCATCGGCCCCGGCTCCATCTGCACCACGCGCATCGTCGCCGGCGTGGGGGTGCCGCAGATCACCGCTGTGGCCAACGTGGCCGAGGCGCTGGTGGACAGCGGTGTGCCGCTCATCGCCGACGGTGGCATCCGCTACTCCGGCGACATCGCCAAAGCCATCGCCGCTGGGGCGCATGCCGTCATGCTGGGGGGGCTGCTCGCCGGCACCGACGAGGCGCCGGGCGAGATCGAGCTCTATCAGGGGCGCTCCTTCAAGTCCTACCGCGGCATGGGCTCGCTCGGGGCCATGCAGTCGGGCTCCAAGGACCGCTACTTTCAGGACAACGAGGCGAACGTCGAGAAACTGGTACCCGAGGGCATCGAGGGCCGCGTACCCTACAAAGGCAGTGTCCTGAACGTCCTGCATCAGCTCATGGGCGGCCTGCGCGCCTCGATGGGCTACCTGGGCTCGCCCGACATCGAGCACTTCCACGCCAACGCCAGCTTCGTCGAGATCACCGCCGCCGGCATCAAGGAGTCGCACGTGCACGACGTGCAGATTACCAAGGAAGCGCCTAACTATAACGTGTGAAGGTGAGGGGTCAGGGGTGAGGTGGCCCCTGAATTTCCACCCCTCACGTCTCACCCCTCACGCCTCACCGCACAAATGCACGACAAGATCCTCATCCTCGACTTCGGCTCGCAGTACACCCAGCTTATCGCCCGCCGCGTGCGCGAGTGCCAGGTCTATTGCGAACTGCATCCCTATGACGTCGCTGACGACTTCATCCGGGCCTTCAACCCCAAGGGCATCATCCTCTCCGGCGGTCCGGCATCGGTGACTGAGCGCGAGACCCCGCGCGCGCCCGACATCGTCTTCACCCTGGGGGTGCCCGTGCTCGGCATCTGCTATGGCATGCAGACCATGGCCGCGCAGTTGGGTGGCCAGGTGGTCAACGCCACGCATCACGAATACGGTTATGCCGAGGTGCGCGCCCGTGGCCACTCCCGGCTGCTCACCGACATCCAGGACCGCTGTGATCCGGATGGTAAGTGCTGGCTCGATGTGTGGATGAGCCATGGCGACCGTGTCGAGCGACTGCCGCCGGGCTTCAAGGTCATCGCCGAGAACGCCGCGACGCCGGTGGCCGGCATGGCCGATGAGGCGCGTCGCTTCTATGGCCTGCAATTCCATCCCGAGGTCACCCATACCCTGCAGGGGCGCGCCATCATCGAGCGCTTCGTGCACGACATTTGCGGTTGCGGCCACGACTGGAACATGCCCGACTACGTCGAGGAGGCGGTCGGCCGCATCCGCTCCGAGGTGGGCAGCGAGGAGGTAATCCTGGGCCTTTCGGGCGGGGTCGATTCGGCGGTGGCGGCGGCCTTGATCCACCGGGCGATCGGCCCCCAGCTCACCTGTGTCTTCGTGGACAACGGGCTACTGAGGCTCAACGAGGCGGAGCAGGTGATGCAGACCTTCGCCCGCAACCTGGGGGTGAAGGTGATCCACGTCGATGCCAGCGAGCGCTTCATGCAGGCCCTCGCCGGCGTCACCGACCCCGAGCAGAAACGCCGCATCATCGGCCGCGAGTTCGTACACGTCTTCCAGGAAGAGGCGGCGCGGCTCCCCAACGCCAAATGGCTCGCCCAGGGCACCATTTACCCGGACGTGATCGAATCGGCTGGGGCGCAGACCAAGAAGGCCCACACGATCAAGAGCCACCACAACGTGGGCGGGCTGCCCGAGACGCTGCACCTGAAGCTTCTGGAGCCGCTCAGAGAGCTGTTCAAGGACGAGGTACGCGAGCTGGGTCTCGCCTTGGGGTTGCCGCACGACATGGTCTTCCGACATCCCTTTCCCGGCCCGGGACTGGGCGTGCGCATCCTCGGCGAGGTCAAACGCGAATACGCCGAGCTCCTGCGCCGCGCAGATCACATTTTCGTCGAGGAACTGCGTGCCAGCGGCTGGTATGAGAAGACCTCGCAAGCCTTCGCCGTCTTCCTGCCGGTCAAGGCTGTGGGCGTCATGGGCGATGGCCGCACCTACGACTACGTCGTCGCCCTGCGCGCGGTGGAGACCACCGACTTCATGACCGCGCGCTGGGCAGAGCTGCCCTATACGCTGCTGGCCAAGGTCTCCAACCGCATCATCAACGAGGTGCGCGGCATCAACCGGGTGGTCTATGACGTCACCGGCAAGCCGCCCGGGACGATCGAGTGGGAGTAGGGGAGGGTGGCGCCAAATGAATCGCTACGCGGGAGCGCGGCCTGTGGCGCGGTGATCGAATGCCCGCCCCTGCCGTGGTGCGGCTTTGAGGTCCGGTGCCCTACGCTCGTCCGGAACGCGACGAGACTGCATCCCACGCGCGGCTTGAATCGGCGTTTGCTTGGCACCTGACAGGTCACGCGCGATGAGCGGTCGGTGCATTGGCCGACAGCCCGAGTTTTTTCATCTTCTCCCACAGGTTCTTGCGCGATATGCCCAAGGCAGCGGCCGTGCGCCCGAGGTGACCGGCATGGGTCTTGAGCACGTGGGCGATATACCGCCGTTCGCTCTCAGTGATGAACTCGGCCAGCGTCTGGGCCGCAGGCTCACTGGCGCCGGCCTCTTCGCCGAACAGGTCCGATAGGCCTACTGTCTGGCCCTGGCAGAGGATGGCGCCACGCTCCACGGCGTGTTTGAGCTCGCGCACGTTACCCGGCCAGTCGTGGGTGAGCAGGGCCTGTTCGACGTCGTCGGAAAACCGTTTGCCGGGAGCGGCCTCGGCAAGGAAGCGGCGCGCAAGCCACAGAATGTCCTCTCGACGCTGCCGCAGCGGGGGTATGTGGATTTGTATGACGTTCAGACGGTAGTACAGGTCTTCCCTAAATCGACCTTGTGTGACGAGCTTCTTCAGGTCCTGATGGGTGGCGGAGACGATGCGAAGGTCGACGGGAATGGGGCGTTCGCCGCCGATACGGGTGATTTGGCGCTCCTGCAGCACGCGCAGTAGCTTAACCTGCATGCTTAGCGGCATGTCGCCGATCTCGTCGAGGAACAAGGTTCCCCCATCGGCCTGCTCGAATACCCCTTTGTGGGACCTGACTGCACCAGTGAAGGCCCCTTTCTCATAGCCAAAGAGCTCGGCCTCCATGAGCCCTTCAGGTAGCGCGGCGCAGTTGACCGCCACGAAAGGGGCGTGTTCGCCTTGGGGTGTCTGGCGGTGGAATGCGCGCGCCACCCATTCCTTGCCGACACCGGACTCGCCCGTGATCAGCAGGGTGCGGGTCTTCGCGGCGAGCTGCGGCAGTTGCGCCTCGATGCGGCACAGGGACGGAGAAATGCCGAGGGCAGGGACTTGCTTTGTCTGTATGGGGGGTTGCGCGCTTGCATAGAGCTTGAGCTTGTCGATCAAGGCATCCAGGTCGAAGGGTTTGGTCAAATAGTCCGCGGCGCCCTCCTTGAGCAAGGACACGGCCTGATCGACATGGCCGTAGGCGGTGATGAACAACCACGGTGGCAGACTTGGCAGGGTCAAGTGGGCCTCGCGGAACAGGGCATCACCGCCCACGTCCGGCAGGCGCAGGTCCGAGAGCACCACGCCAAAGCGCTCCTGGTTGAGCCATTGGCGTGCCTCGGCAGCGGTTTTTGCCCAACGTGCCGCAAATCCCTCCATCTCGAACCGTTCCATGAGGGATTCGCCCATGATGGGATCATCCTCGATGAGAAGGATGGACAATTCAGGTCTCATGTGGGCCTAGCAAGGGCAGGATGACGGTGAAGCGGGTATGTCCAGGGACGCTCTCGACAGAGATGCTGCCGTGCATCTGGTTCACCAGTTGATAGGTCACCCACAGGCCCAGACCATGGCCCTCGCCGCCTTCCGTCCCGAAATAAGGTTCGAACAGATGCTGACGTCGCCGCTCCGGGATGGCCGGCCCGGCATTGGCCACGGTGAGGGTGAGGGCTGTGTCCACCGTCATCGCGCACTGCACGGCGCTTGCCTCTGGGCTGGCCTGCACGGCGTTCAACAACAGATTCAAGAGGATTTGTCGTACCTGTGCCGACGGCAAGGGCAGGGGCTCCGTCACCTCGTTTCGCCAATCGAGACGCAAGCGCTTGCTCTGCACCTGGACAGCGACAAGGGTGCGGGCGTCTTCCAGGTCTGCTGGCGTCAGGGCCCGCGATTCCAATCTGGACTCGACCAACAGCGCGGACACCGTGTCACGAATCTGGGTCAAGCCGCGTTCGATGAGGCCGAGGGTCTTCTCGGCCTGCGGGTCGGCGCTGCCCCGGCGTCGGTAGTTGCTGATGGCATTGAGCATTCCGCCCAGCGGGTTGTTGATCTCATGCGCGATGCCAGCGGATAGCCGGCCGATGGCGGCGAGGCGGTCGCTCTGTGCCAGATGCCTCTCCAGCGCCTGTTTCTCGCGCAACTGCCCCACCATGTCCTCGAAGCTCTGCGCCAGACGGCCGATCTCGTCGCGGCCATGGTGAAAATCGCAATGGATGGTCTCGGGTAGCTCCCGCCCGACTCGCCCCAGACATTCCGCCAGTTGCGACAAGGGTTCCGTCAGACGCTTGCCGGCCAGCCAGGCAAGGGGTAGCAGCAAGAGCAGGGCGGCGGCGGCGGCGTAAGAGGCATCGGCAATCACCTCGGTGAAGCGCGGGGTCAACAGGCGACGATCGTAACGTTGCACGAGGTGGCCCAGAACGGTGTCATCCTCGGCGAGGACCGGAGTCGAGAAAATCAGCCAGCGACCATCCCGGCTTTCAACGACGCGCGGCCTGTTTCCCCCAGTCCGGCCGAACAACGCCGCCTTGGTATCGGGTTCGGCCGGGAAAGGGGTCAACACCGCGAACTGACGAGGATTCGAGGCGGCAAAGACATGGCCGCGCGCATCCAATAGGATCAGTACGCGGCTGTCGTCGCCGGGGCGATCCAAAGGTGTGCGCAGGATTTCGTAAGCCTGCCAGACGTCGTCATGCAGCAGTGCAGGCCGTACTGTGCGCGCCAGTGTCAGGCCCAACGCCTCGCCATGGCGCAGGAAGTTGGCATACGCCTGGCGATAACCCTGCCAGGTGAAAGTAATCGTCGCCACGGCAGCGGTGGCGACGATCACCAGGCTCATGGCCAGGGGAATCTTATAACGATAGCTCAGATCGTCGAGCATCAGGCGTTGAGATAACGGCTGTTCGCCTCTATGCCGCTATACAGCTCTTCATCACCAAAGGCAAAAGAATCCAGGTTCAGGCGCGCGAGCAGGTTCCGGCCCGTGGGCGTGCTGGTCATGCCGACCAGCGCCTGCTGCAGTTTTTCCATGCCGACGGCATCCTGGTGAACCACGACGGGGGGAAAACCGTATTCCTGCGAGCGCCAGGCAACCCGTGTGGCCGCAGTCAGTCCCGGATACCGGCGCGCCATGCTCTCCCAGACATAGCCGTCCACCGCCCCACCGTGGGCCAGCCCCGCCGCCACCGCCTCGATGACCTTACGGTGGCCCCAGGTATAAAAGGTTTTACGGAAGAAACGGTTGGGATCTTCGCCGGCACGTTTGAGCTCGACCTGCGGCACCAGCCACCCGGAATTTGAGTCTGGGTCGGAATAGGCGAAGACCTGAGCGCGCAAGTCCAGTATGGATTGGGTGCTGGTGTCGTCGGCAGGAACGATGAGATAGGCGCGGTAAAAGGGGCGCCCGGCATAGACCGGCACCGCCAAAAGCCTCAGCTGATCCCTCATGCGCACGTAAGGGTAGCCGCATATCCAGGCACTATCGAGCTTGCGCTCCAGGAGCAAGGCCAGTATGTCGCGGTACCTGCCGCGCTGCACGAAACGCACGGGCCGGCGCAGCACAGTCTCCAGGTATGAGCTCCAGCGCGCCAGGAATTCGACCTGTTCGTCCAGAAAGACCGGCGTGGTGCCGAACAGCAGAGGGGTGGGGTCCACATCTGCCCTGACGGCCCTTGCGCTCGAGGCTACGGCGGCGAGCAGACCCTTCAGGAGGTTGCGGCGTGTCAGATACAAAGGCGCCTCCAAGAATCAGCGATCCATGTTACCGGATGGTAATGGTGGCGAGTCAAGAGAGCCATCTGCCTGAATCCTGACTGTCAGACCAGGGCGGTCGAGAGAGTGTTCAGCGTGGCTGGCCGGCACGAGCGGCTGACGCCGCCATTGCCGAGGGGTTGCCCAGCGGCGTAACGCCCGGACCCATGCCGCGCTAGACGCCCTTTGCGCGGCTTTGCCGCTTCCGACGCGTCCGGGCTTTGCTTGGCGTCCCGCACGCCACAATATCGGGTTGACTTGCGCAAGCGATCACCCGGCCTGGGATGCACTGCATGCGTCTTCGCTCGGGCGCATCACGGGGTTGGCTGCGGCCGCTCGCATGCGCCCGCCGACCTTCGGCTGCGCCGAAGTGTGCCTGCGCCACAACTTCGTTGTGACCTCGGCCGGGGGTCTGCTGCGTCTGCCCGAATGCATCCAGATGCGACGCCAATCGCGACTCAAGAAAAAACGTCGCGTGGATAGGTCGCGGCTTCGCCGCGCCTGCCGGGAGGGTATATGTCTCGGACACGCACGCCTATCCCTTGCGGCTTGCGCTCGTACGCGGCCTTCTGCGGCGCTTCTCTGGGTTCATGTAAAAAGCCTTTGTTACCGAATGGTAAAACAATAACGGCAAAGCGGCCTCAGCGCTTTTACCGAACGGTAACATCACTCACGCCTATCTATTTGATTGCAAAAAGGTATCTATCTGGCATGCCGATTGCTTGAAGCTTGCTGCGCATTTTGGCGCGCGACTGAAGAGGAGAACTGAATGACACAGGAAAACAATCGACCCGCCCAACCTGCCCGGCGGGAATTCTTCAAGATGGGTGGCGCCCTCACGGCTGGCGCCGGCGTGGCCGTAGCCGGTCTGGCCCCAAGCAATGCGGAAGCGGCGGTGGACACCTCGGTGACCCTGCCCTACAAGGCAAAAATCATCGCGCGGGCCAAGGCCATGAAGGTGAATCAACCCGTGGCCTTCAACTATCCCGACGCCGCCAGCCCTTGCCAGGCGGTTAAGATGGGCACGCCGGTGCCCGGCGGTGTGGGGCCTGACAACGACATCGTCGCCTACAGCATCTTGTGCACCCACCAGGGTTGCCCCACGGTCTATGACGCGAACGATCGCTGTTTCAAGTGCCCCTGCCACTATTCCATCTTCGACGCCGAAAAGGGTGGGCAGATGGTCTGTGGCCAGGCGCCGACCAAGCTGCCGCAGATCGTGCTCGAGTACGACGCCAAGACTGACACGATCTCCGCCGTGGCGGTCAACGGCCTGATCTACGGCCGCCAGGCCAATGTCCTATGAGGAGGAACGATTCCATGGCAAACGATCGCATCATCCTCCCTCCGGTCAACGCCAAGAAGACCAATATGACCTGCCACTTCTGCATCGTGGGCTGCGGCTACCACGTGTACAAGTGGCCGGAGAACCAGGAAGGCGGCAAGGCGCCGCATCAGAACGCCCTGGGGCTGGACTTCCGCAAACAGCTTCCACCGTATTCCACGATCCTGTCTCCCACCCAGCAGACCGTGGTGACCGACAAACACGGCCGGCGCTACAACGTCCTCATCGTGCCGGACAAAGAGTGCGTGGTGAACCAGGGCGGTGGCTCGGTGCGCGGCCTGCACATGGCGAGCTACATCCAACAAGAATCCCGTCTCAAGCATCCCCGCCTCCACACCGGCGACCAGTGGCTGGAGACCGATTGGAACCAGGCCTTGGCCATCTATGCCGGTGTGACCAAGAAGGTGCTCGACAACAAGGGACCGCGCGAGCTGGGATTCGTCATCTTCGACCACGGCGGGGCCGGCGGCGGCTTCGAGAACACGTGGGGCACCGGTAAATTGGCGTTCACTGCCCTGCAGGCGCCCATGACTCGCATCCACAACCGCCCCTCGTACAACTCCGAGTGCCACGCCACTCGCGAGATGGGCATCATGGAGTTGAACAACTCCTACGAGGACGCGGAGGTGGCCGACTGCATCATGGCCATCGGCTGTAACCCGTATGAAACCCAGACCAATTACTTCCTCGTGCATTGGCTACCCAACCTTCAGGGCATCACCATCGACAAGAAGAAGGAATGGTTCCCCAACGAGGATGTAGGCGAGGGCCGTGTGATCTTCATCGATCCGCGCAAGACCGCGTCCATCGCCATCTGCGAGAGCGTAGCCCCAGACCGCGTGTTGCACCTGGACATCCAGCCAGGCACCGACGTGGCCCTGTTCAACGGCCTGTTCACCTATGTGGTCGATCAGGGCTGGATCGACCGCGATTTCATCGCCAAGCGCACCAAGGGCTTCGACGAGGCCGTCAAGGCCAACCGCATGAGCCTCGATGAATGCAGCCGTATCACCGGCGTGTCCGTAGACAAGCTCAAGCAGGCTGCCGAATGGGCCTACAAGCCCAAGGCCGGCGGCAAGATGAAACGCACCATGCACGCCTATGAGAAAGGCATCATCTGGGGCAACGACAACTACGCCATCCAGTCGAGCCTGTTGGACCTGGTCATCGCCACACACAACGTCGGCGGCCGTCGTGGTACCGGTTGTGTGCGCATGGGCGGCCACCAGGAAGGTTATGCGCGTCCGCCGCATCCCACCGGCGAAAAGATCTACCTGGATCAGGAGATCATCGCCGGTCGTGGCCAAATGCTCACCTTCTGGGGGGTGTCCACCTTCCAGACCACATGCAATGCGGAAAACTTCCGCAACACGGTCCTGCGCCGCTCGGAGATCGTCAAAGAGGCCATGCGCAAGGCGCGTGGCGCCACGACCGAGCAGCTCGTCGATGCCATCTACGACGCCATCGCCAACAAGGGTGGCCTGTTCGTCACGAGCATCAACCTCTATCCCCACATCATGGAGGATGCCGCTCACCTGATGCTGCCGGCGGCGCATCCGGGCGAGATGAATCTCACCTCGATGAACGGCGAGCGGCGGCTGCGTCTGTCGGAGCGCTTCATCGACCCGCCGGGTAGCGCCAAGCCCGACTGCCTCATCGCCGCGGACGTCGCCAATACCCTCAAGGCGATGTACGAGAAGGAAGGCAATGCCAAGATGGCGGCCCGCTTCAAGGGCTTCGACTGGAAGACCGAGGAGGATGCCTTCAACGATGGCTTCCGTTACGGTGGTCTGAAGGACGTCGGTGGCGAGATCCACAGCCAGGGCGGCGACACGGGTCACCTGGCCACCTATGAGCTGCTGCGCAAGGCTGGCAACAACGGCGTGCAATTGCCGATCAAGGAGGTCAAGGACGGCAAGCTGATCGGTACCGAGATGCTCTATACGAACAAGTTCGATACCGCCGACGGCCTGGCCCACTTCAAGCCCTCACCATGGAAGGGCTTCTTTAAGCCGGTGGAGTCGCAGCGCGCCAAATATCGCTTCTGGGTCAACAGCGGCCGTATCAACGAGGCCTGGCAGTCGATGTATCACGACTACTACAACCCCAGGATGCGCGAGCGTTGGCCCATGGCGCCGGTGGAGATCAACCCGGAGGACGCGCGCGAGCTGGGGATCGCCAGCGGTGATATCGTCGAGCTCTATAACGACTACGGTTCCACCTATGGCATGGCCTACATCGTGCCGGAGGC
>JBKBRS010000105.1:1620-7577 GCA_046292095.1 Thiobacillaceae bacterium | reverse complement strand
CGGGCGAGATCGTCCGGCGTATTGACGTTGAAAAAGGCGTCGGTACCGGCCGGCCAGAAGACGGGCTCGGCATCGACGGCCTGCAGCCAGCCCTCCACCTTGCGCTCGCCGGTCTGCAGGTAGGCAGCCAGGTGGTCGGATAGGGCGCGATAGAACAGCATCATGCCGAAATGTGGCTGTTGCGGCTCGGCGGCATACACGGCCAGGCGTCCTTGCTGCCGCGCTGCCAGCAGGAGCCGGCTCGCCAGATCGGTCGGCAAGAACGGCGTATCACAGGGGGAAGTGAGCACCCACTCTCCATTCATGACCGAGGCGGCGGCGTGGATGCCGGCCAGCGGGCCGGCATGGCCGGGGATGGCGTCGCTGACCACCGGGCAGCCCAGGGCGCCATACTCGGCCAGATGGCGGTTGGCGGAGAGCACGAGCTCGCCGACCTGGGGGCGCAACCGGTCGATCACCCAGGCGGCCAGCGGCCGGCCCTGAAGCCGGATCAGCCCCTTGTCCCGTCCGCCAAAGCGCCGGGCAAGCCCTCCAGCAAGCACGACTGCGCCGATCGTCGCGGCTGTGGGGGTATCAGGGGTGGCGCTATTGCGCATGATATAGACGGTAGATCTCGCGCTTCTCGCGTGGCCGCCGGCCTTCCCAGACGAGTTCCGCATCCTCCCGCATCGGGGTGTCGCGCCCGACCACCTCGACCCGCCAGCCACAATGGTCCTGAGGGCCTGACAGGAAACGGGCCAGGTGGTATTCCAACATGATGCGGGGTGCACCCTGCGCCTCGATCCGCACACAGGCGTCCGCCGGCAGCCGGGCGGCGATGGCCGTGGCGACGGGCCGGTAACCCCAGGAGAGTTCGGCCCAGGGCTTGAGCAGGGTGATGAGGAGGACCCAGCTCAGGGTCATGCCGGTCGCCCAGACCAGGGCGGGCCGCACCTGGGCGCGCGGGAAGAGCGGCATGGCGATGAGCCACAGCACGGTCGCAGCAGCGGCCAGGGCGACCGCCTCCGGGGCCACGCGCGGCGTGTAGCCCGGCGTCATGCGCTGCAGGTGGGCGGCCAGGGTGTGCGGCCAACCCCAGTCCAGGGCCAGGTAGTGCAGCCAGAAGGCCAGGGCGAAAAAGAGGAAACAGGTGGCCCCGAACCAGTAGAAGGCCTGCGCCGCCCCTCGCTTGAGGGTGGCGATGCCGAAGGTGGCGAGCAGTGTGAGCGGCACCAGGGCGGGCATGGCTAGGCCGTCGTAGGTGTAGGCGGGGACCAGGCCCAGCGGCACGGTCACCAGGGTGGCCAGGAGCGGGAGATGCAGCGGGTTTTCCCGTCCGAGGCGGCGGTGTTGATGCCACAGGGCCCATAGGGCGAGCGGCCAGGCCGGCCAGGCGAACCAGGCCAGGATGGACATGAGCCGGCGTAGTGACTTGAGATCGGTCAGGCGTGCAACCTGCCCCTCCCACCACGCCGCCAGCAGCCCTTCGGCCGCCAACAAGGTCAACCAGGCGGCGAGCAGGGCCAGCAGCACCAGGCCGGCCTTGAGCAGGGCCCGGTGGTAGCCGCGCATGGCGAAGCCCGGCAACATGAGCGGCAGCAGGGCGATCAGCAGGGCGGCGATGAGGTCGGGCAGGCCACGGGTGAGGAATAGACTCAACGCCCCCAGCAGGATGGCCCAGGCGCGGTCGGGCCCGCGGCGGCTCTCGGCAAGGCCATAGAGCAGCAGGGCATAGCCGGCCAGCATCGTCGTCTCCGGCAAGAGGGCATGCACGCGCAGGGTGAGACCGAAGGCCCCCATCAGCAGCAGCACTGCGATCACCCCGTAGCCCGTGCCATACAGGCTGCGCGCCGTGAGGCCTGTGAAGAGCAGCCCGGTCAGGGCGAAGAGGCTGCTGGCAAAGCGCGCCGCCGCCTGCGTGTCGCCCAGTCCCTGCAGCACGGCAGTGGCGGCGCCGGCCACCCAGGTATGCAGCGCCGCATCGATGGGCAAGCGGCCGGCGCGCAGCCAGTCCAGGACCTGACCCAGGGCGATGGCCTCGTCCGCCTGCCAGGCGTCGCGACCGGTGAGCCCAACCAGGGCCCAGACCAGGGCGAGCACCACCAGCCAGGCCAGGCGGCTGGGGGGGGTAGCGTGCAGCTGGGGATGCGGCGTGTCCGGCGGCATCGGGCGATTCTGCCTCAAACCTCGCGGCCGTAGGTATGCAGCCCAGACAAGGCGGCTTGCGCCACCTGCAAAAGCAAAAGGCGGCTCGCGCCGCCTTTAGATGCCCGTTGGCCCAGGCCGGAGGAAGACCGTGCCTTACTTGGCGGTCTTCATGCCGTATTTCTGACGGAACTTCTCAACCCGGCCGGCGGTGTCGACGATCTTCTGTTTGCCGGTGTAGAAGGGATGGCAGGCGGAACAGACCTCGACGTGCAGGGGCTTGGCCAGGGTCGAACGGGTGGTGAAGCTGTTGCCGCAGCTGCAGGTGACCGTGATCTCCTGGTAGTCGGGGTGGATGCCGGCTTTCATCTGGGCTCCTGGATGGAAAATCTGGAAAGCAAATAATTATGCCCGAGTACGCCGATGTAAAGCAAGCCATCACCCCCCGAGCTCAGCCAGCAAGCGCTCGGTCATGCGCTGCGCTTGGGCGAGGTAACCGCCGCCAAAGAGGTTGAAATGGTTGAGCACGTGGTACAGGTTGTAGAGCTCACGGCGCACGCGGTAGCCGGCATCGAGCGGCCAGGCCTCGCGGTAGGCGGCGTAGAACTCGGCCGGGAAGCCGCCAAAGAGCTCGGTCATGGCGAGGTCAGCCTCGCGGTCGCCGTAATAGACCGCCGGGTCGTAGACGACCGGCTCGCCGCCGCAGTAGGCATAGTTGCCGCCCCAGAGGTCGCCGTGCAGGAGGGAGGGTTGCGGCCGGTAGCCGTCGAACAGGCCGGCGAAGGACGCCATGAGCCGCTCGCCCAAGTCGATCAGACGCCGTGGCGCGCCGTTGCCCGCCGCCAGGCGATATTGCGGCTGCAGGCGCCGTTCACGGTAGAAGGCGATCCAGTCGGACGCAGGCGTGTTGATCTGGGGCGTGCTGCCGATGGTGTTGTCGCGCCGCCAGCCGAACTCGCGGGCGGTGTGGCGATGCATCTGGGCCAGGCGCCGGCCGAGCTCGGCAGCGCTGCCGTGCCCGCCGAGGTCCAGATACTCCAGCGCGAGCCAGGCCTCGCTGCCGCTCACGCCGCTGGCGATGGGGCGTGGCGCGCGCAGGGCCCCGGCGGCGCGAATCTCTTCGAGCCCTGCCGCCTCGGCCTCGAACATGGCGAGCCGGTGTGCGCGGTTCAGCTTGACGAAGTAGCGTCGGCCGTCGCCGGCCTGCACGACGCTGGCGCGGTTGATGCAGCCGCCGCCCGCGCCTTGCGCGGCGGTTAGCTCGACCGGCCGGCCTTCGGCCTGGGCGATGGCGGCGGCGATGTCGGCGAGCGCGACCACCGTTTTATTTCACCAACGCCTTGGGCTCGCGCGATGCGCCGGCCGCCTCCAGGCGGGCGAGGTAGGCCTGCCAGTAACGCTCCTGGTTGACCCCTAGGTCGTAGAAGTAGTCCCAGGAGTAGATGCCGGTGTTGTGGCCATCGTCGAAGAACAGGCAGACCGCATACTGCCCCACCGGCTCGATGTGGGTGATGTCCACATACTTCTTGCCGACCTGCAGCACCTCCTGGCCGGGGCCGTGTCCGCGCACCTCGGCCGAGGGGGAGAAGACGCGCAGGTATTCGAACGGCAGCTTGAAGCGCCGGCCGTCGTTGAAAGCGATCTCCAGGATCTTGGACTGCTTGTGCAGCTTGATCTCGGTGGGGATGGGGGTGTTGGGGCTCAGGCCACCCATGCTTGCTCCTTTGTCCGGTTGAGGTCTAGGTCAGGTGCCGCCCTCGCGGCGATGGTCAATAGTATACTAAATTAGTCGGGTAAAAGTTCCAGCAGGCTCGCATCTGCGAAGATGAGCGCCGCACGCAGGCGGCGGCCGGGATAGAGCTGGCCCATGGCGGCGCGGTAGGCGGCGAGCTGGTCGCGGTAGGGCTCGGCCCGTCGCTTGGGGTCGGCCTCGCTCACGTCCCCCGTCTTGTAGTCGAGTACCCAGACCTCGTCGCCGAAATCGACCAGCCGGTCGATGCGCCGTAGCTGACCGTCGGCATCGA
Organism: Thiobacillaceae bacterium; assembly: GCA_046292095.1. GTDB lineage: Bacteria > Pseudomonadota > Gammaproteobacteria > Burkholderiales > Thiobacillaceae > JANWZL01. The sequence continues at coordinate 3,429 of JBKBRS010000105.1, read as the reverse complement.
CGAAGCTGAGCTCATCGTAAGCGGTCCGGTATTGCGCCGGGTCGAAGAAGCGGCGCAGTCCCGGCGCCGTGAGCAGGGTCCGGGCGCGGGTGCGGACCTCGGCGAGGTCGGCCGGACTGAGGTCAAGGTCGCGGGCGATGGCGGTCTCGTCCCAGCCGCGGCAGGCGAGCTCCAGATAGCGGTGGATAGCGACCCCCCGTTGCGTCGCCGCGTCGGCAGGCTTGCGCCGGGCACCCAAAGGGGGGGCACTGGTGTACGCGGGCCTGCCCTGGAGCACCGGCTCGGCGGCTGCGATCGTAGCGAAGGACATCGCCGGCAGGTGTTCCAGCGCGGCGTGTCCCAGGGCCGTGTCGGCACGGCCGAGCCAGCTGTCCGGCTTGGCGCTGTCCAATCCGCTGATGAAGAGCGCCTGTCGGGCACGCGTCATGGCCACGTAGAGCAGGTTGAGCCGCTCGCGCGCCTCCAGCGCCTGTTCCTGCGCGAACAAATCCTCCCGTGCCTGGCCACCCCAGTCCTTGCGGCCGTAGACGGAGAAGTGCGTCGGGCGCGCCTCGGTGGCCGGCCAGTCGAGCAACACCCCGTAGCTGTCCTGGTCACGGCCGGGGTCGTCGGCCTTGATCAGGAAGACCACGGGCGCCTCCAGACCCTTGGCGGCGTGTATGGTCATCAGCCGCACGGCGTCCGCCCCGGCGGCCGGGGGCTCGTCCGGCGCCTCGTCGCCGGCCTGGTCGCGCAGGGCGGTGAGTTCGTCCAGGAAGCGTGGTAGGCTGGGGTAGCGCCCGCCGGAAAAGCTGAGCGAGAGCGCGAGCAGGCCGCGCAGATTGGCTAGCACACCGGCGCGCAGGTGTGGCGGGGCGGCCGCGGCATAGCGTGTCTCCACCTCGCCCTCGTGGAAGATGCGGTCGAGCAGGTCGTGCGCCGGCACGCGACCCGCCAGGGCGAGCCAGCCCGACAGGCGTGTGGCGGCGTCACTCACGTGCGCGGGGGCCCCCGGCGCCCGTGCCCAGGCCGTGAGCCGTTCGTGCCAGCTCGCCTCCGGGCGCGCGCTCATGGCGAGCAGGTCGCTGTCGTCCCAGGCGAACAGGGGGGAGCGCAAGACCTGCGCCAGGGCGAGGTCATCGCCCGGTCGGGTGAGCCAGGTGAGCAGGGCGATCAGGTCGGCGGCCTCCAGGGTGTCGAGCAGCCCGCCGCGTCGGACGCCGATGTAGGGGATCCCGGCGGCTTTGAAGGCCTGCTCGAAGGCCTTGAGGCCGGTGCGGCTGGCGGTGAGGACAAGGATGTCACCGTAGCGGGCCGGCCGCTCGCCCTCGTCCGCGCGGACCAAGAGCCGCCCTACCAGCGCGCGGATGCGCTCGGCCACGGCCTGCGCCTCGGCCTGTCGGGCCTCGGGGTCGGCCGGCGGCGGCTCGCTCAGCGGGTCACGCAGCCCCTCGCGCGGCGGGCACTCCGCAATGGCACGGGGCACGCGGATCACCTCGCACAGGCCGGGCAGATCGGCCGCATGGGCGGTGTGGGGGTGGAAGCCGGGGTAATCGGGTTGGTCGCTGAAGACGGCATTGACCCAGGCCGCCACCCGTGGGGCCAGGCGGCGGGTGGTGTCGTTGGGCAGGACCACGGCCCCCCAGGTCTGCTCCAGCCAGGCCGCCGCCTCGGCGAAGAGGCGGGGCTCGGCGCGGCGGAAGCGGTAGATGGACTGTTTGGGATCGCCGACCAGGAACAGGGTTGGCCGCTCCCCCTCCAGGCCATAGGCGTCCAGCCAGGCGCGCAGGCACTGCCACTGCAGCGGGTTGGTGTCCTGGAACTCGTCCA
>JBKBRS010000105.1:0-1522 GCA_046292095.1 Thiobacillaceae bacterium | reverse complement strand
TCCCCCTCCAGGCCATAGGCGTCCAGCCAGGCGCGCAGGCACTGCCACTGCAGCGGGTTGGTGTCCTGGAACTCGTCCAGCAGGATGTGCCGCCAGCGACTGTCCAAGCGGGCGAGCAGGGCCGGCCCCGTCTCCTCGTCGCTGAGCAAGCGCCAGGCCGCCCATTCGGCATCGGTGAAGTCGAGCTGGTCGCGTTCCGCCTTGAGCCGCTGGTAGTGTTCGAGCAGACCGACGCCGGCCGTGAGGGCCCAGCGGTTGAGCTTGAGGGCCCGCTGTTCTTCGAGACGTGTTTGGGTCGTCTGGACGCGCCCAGCCAGGTGCGTGTGGAGATCCAGGAAGACGACGGCGGCCCCGCCCAGGACCTGGCGCAGGGTAGGGCCGTCCTTCCACTGACGCGGGCTGCCTGCCTGGGTCAGAAACACCTCGACCAGGCGCTGCCAGAGGGTGATCCGCTCTGCCGCGTCGAGCCCCTGTGCGCTTTGCAGCCGTGTGAGCACCTCGGTCAGCGTCTCGGCGAGATGGCCGTCGCGCCGGTTGCCGGCCAGTTTGCGCGTGAGCAAGGGCTGGTAGGCCGTGAGGTCGTGCCGGAAGCCGGCGTCGTTGAGCACGCCGCCCAGGATGTCCTCGTCCTCGGAGACACCGGACAGCCCGCGCAAGGCAGCCATCGCCGCCTCTATGGGCTCTCGCCGACCCTCCGCCCAGGCCCACCACTCGGCGCGGCGGTCGATGAAGGCCTGCAGCAGTGCCTGCACGCTGCTGAGGGGGAATTCGGTCAGCAGCGCGCGCAAGGCCAGCTCCTCGCGCGTACCGGACCGTTGACCCAGCGACTCGGCATAGGTGAGCCAGGCCTCGCGCAGGAGCAGGACGCTGTCCTCCACCAGCTGGTTGGGGCCGCGGGCCGGCAGCGGCGCGCGCGCCAGCAGGTGCAGGAACCAGCCGTGGAAGGTGGTGATCATAGGCCCGGGCGCGCTCAGCAACACCCGTTCGAAGAGACCGCGCGCGATCGGCAGGGCGTTGTATGCGGCGGCTGGCGTGAGACCGCGCTGGGTGAGGAAATCGATCACCTCGTCCTCGGGCTTCAGGGCCAGGTCCTCCAGCCAGCGATAGAGCCGCTCGCGCATCTCCTCTGCGGCCTTGCGCGTGAAGGTGATGGCGAGCAGCTCGGCCGGCTTCGCCCCGGCAAGCAGCAGCCGGATCATGCGCGAGACCAAAAGCCAGGTCTTGCCGCTGCCGGCGCAGGCCTCGACCACGGCGCTGCGCGCCGGGTCGAGGACCACGGTCAGGTCGGAGGCGCAGTTTGATCGCTGGGGGGGTGCCTGGACGGAATTCACGCAACAGGTGCTCAGGGCGGGAAACCTTGCCCGGTTGGACCTTGGGGCATCGAGATCCTGGGCGTTGGCGGCCATAGGGTAACGCACAAAGCCCGCGCGCGGCACCGATCGATCGCATGAAAGTTGGCGCAGCCAACTCACGATGCGCCCCTCTCCCAGCGGGACCAGCCCGAAGGGCGCAGGACGCAACG
>JBKBRS010000104.1:0-7591 GCA_046292095.1 Thiobacillaceae bacterium | reverse complement strand
GCAGGCCATGAAGGAATGGTATCGGCGAAGACCGGACTTGTTCCAGAAGCGACCTCACAATCATCCGGGACATGACAACAACGCTTTACCAAGATTGGTCGATTGAGGATCGTGGTTTGCCGGCTCCGGCCATCGCCGACGGCAGGCTTTTCGTCAGGGGCGCGGCGCGGGACACTGGCGGGACAGCGACCACGGAAACGGCAGGAACGGCGAGGAACCCGCGGGACAATCGCGGGACACTCGTTGTCCCCAAACCTGACTTATCCACAGGTTGTCAACATCCCGTCGCCGGAAACAAAAAACCCGCAAAGCTTGTAGCCATGCGGGTTTTCGAGGGTTTTGTTTGGCTCCCCGACCTGGGCTCGAACCAGGGACCTGCGGATTAACAGTCCGTCGCTCTACCGACTGAGCTATCGGGGAACAGTAAGCACATAACTATAGCGGCCGCCCGCCCCAGGGTCAATAGCGGCTAAGTGAGCGCCGTGCCGATGCGGGCGATGGCCTCGCGCAGGTTTTGAATGGAGGTGGCGAAGGAGATGCGCACATAGCCCTCGGCGCCGAAGGCGGAACCGGGGACGACAGCCACGCCGTGCTCGAGCAGGTATTCGGTCAGTGCCAGGTCCGTCGCGGTCTTGAGCCGGCCGGCAGCGTGCAGGCGGGCGATGGCCGCGCGCATGTCGGGGAAGGCGTAGAAGGCGCCGCCGCTGTCGGCACAGTGCACCCCGGGCATGGCGTTGAGACCGTCGACCACGTAGCGGTGGCGTTTGCGGAAGGCCTCGACCATGGGGCGGATGCAGTCCTGGTCGCCGTTTAAGGCCGCCTCGGCCGCGACCTGGGAGATGGAGGTGGGGTTGGAGGTGGACTGCGACTGCACGTTCTCCATGGCGGCGATCAGATCGGCCGGGCCGGCGGCATAGCCGATGCGCCAGCCGGTCATGGCATAGGCCTTGGACACGCCGTTGAGCACCACCGTGCGGGCGTAGAGATCGGGACAGACGTTGAGGATGTTGGTGAAGGGGGTGTCGCCCAGGAGGATGTGCTCGTACATGTCATCCGAGGCGATCAGCACCTGCGGGTGGCGGCGCAGGACCTCGCCCAGGGCGGCAAGTTCCTCTCGCGTATAGACGGCGCCGGTGGGGTTGGACGGGCTGTTGAGCACCAGCATGCGGGTACGCGGGGTGATGGCCGCATCGAGCTGCGCAGGCGTGATGCGGAAGCCCTGCTCGATGCCGGCCTCGATGAACACCGGCCGGCCGTCGGCCAGCAGGACGATGTCCGGGTAGGACACCCAGTAGGGGGCGGGGATGATGACCTCGTCGCCCGGATTGATGTAGGCCTGCACCAGATTGTAGAAGCTCTGTTTGCCGCCGCAGGAGACGAGAATCTGTTTGGGCGTGTATTCGAGCCCGTTGTCACGCTTGAACTTGCCGATCACGGCCTGCTTGAGGCTGGGCGTGCCGCCCACGGCGGTGTATTTGGTGAAGCCGCGTTCGATGGCGGCGATGGCGGCCTGCTTGATGTGATCCGGGGTGTCGAAATCGGGCTCGCCCACCCCTAGGCTGATGATGTCACGCCCCTCGGCCTTGAGCCGGGCGGCGCGGGCGGTCACACTCAGGGTCGGGGAGGGCTTGATGTTGCGGACGCGGGCGGAGAGTTCCAAGGTGTAAGCCTTCCGAGGTCGAAGCGCGGGCGGCGCCAGGGGTATGATGTGCAATTTTCCTGAAGTGATTTTAACGTGGCTGTCACCTTCCCCCATAGCCCCTTCGCCCTGCACCAGCCCTATCCGCCCGCCGGCGACCAGCCGGAGGCCATCGCGCGCCTGGTCGAGGGGATCGAACGGGGGTTGCGCTACCAGACCCTGCTGGGGGTGACCGGCTCGGGCAAGACCTTCACCATGGCCAACGTCATCGCCCGGCTCGGACGGCCGGCCTTCGTCATGGCGCCGAACAAGACCCTGGCGGCCCAGCTCTATGCCGAGTTCCGCGAGTTCTTCCCTGAAAACGCGGTGGAGTACTTCGTCTCCTATTACGACTATTACCAGCCCGAGGCCTATGTGCCGGCGCGCGACCTCTACATCGAGAAGGACTCCAGCATCAACGAGCACATCGAGCAGATGCGGCTTTCCGCCACCAAGGCGATCCTGGAGCGGCGCGACGTGGTGATCGTCGCCACCGTTTCGGCCATCTACGGCATCGGTGACCCAGCCGACTATCACAACATGATCCTGCACCTGCAGCAGGGTGAGCGTATCAGCCAACAGGCGATCATCCGCCGCCTGGCGGAAATGCAATACCAGCGCAACGAGCTGGAGTTCAAGCGCGGCACCTTCCGCGTGCGCGGCGACGTGCTGGACATCTTCCCGGCGGAACATGCCGAGACGGCCGTGCGCGTATCGCTGTTCGACGACGAGGTGGAAGCGATCAGCCTGTTCGACCCGCTCACCGGCCAAGTCCTGCACAAGGCGCCGCGCTTCACCGTCTACCCCTCGAGCCACTACGTGACCCCGCGCGAGACGACGCTGCGCGCGATCGAGGCGATCAAGCAGGAGCTGGCCGAGCGGCTCGAGTGGTTCCACGCGCATGGCAAGCTGGTAGAGGCGCAGCGCCTGGAGCAGCGCACCCGCTTCGATCTGGAGATGCTGGCCGAGCTGGGCTTCTGCAAGGGCATCGAGAACTACTCGCGGCACCTGTCGGGCCGGCGGCCGGGCGAGCCACCCCCCACCCTGATCGACTATCTGCCGCCGGACACGGTGATGTTCATCGACGAGTCGCACGTCACCATCCCACAGATCGGCGGCATGTACCGCGGCGACCGCGCGCGCAAGGAAAATCTGGTGGACTATGGCTTCCGGCTCCCCTCCGCCCTGGACAACCGACCCCTCAGGTTCGACGAGTTCGAGCGGATGATGCCGCAGACCGTCTTCGTCTCCGCCACCCCGGGCCCTTACGAGGCCAAGCACGCCCAACAGGTGGTGGAGCAGGTGGTCCGGCCCACCGGGCTGGTGGACCCGGAGGTCATCGTGCGCCCCGTGGCGACCCAGGTCGATGACCTGATGAGCGAGATCAACCTGCGGGTGGCGCGCAACGAGCGGGTGATGGTCACCACGCTGACTAAGCGCATGGCCGAGGACCTCACCGAGTATCTCGCCGACCACGGGATCAAGGTGCGCTACCTGCACTCGGACATCGACACCGTCGAGCGGGTGGAGATCATCCGTGACCTGCGCCTGGGGGTGTTCGACGTGCTGGTCGGCATCAACCTGTTGCGCGAGGGGCTGGACATCCCGGAGGTGTCGCTGGTGGCCATCCTGGATGCCGACAAGGAGGGCTTCCTGCGCTCGGAGCGTTCATTGATCCAGACCATCGGCCGCGCCGCCCGGCACATCCACGGCACCGCCATCCTCTACGCCGACACCATCACCGACTCCATGCGCCGGGCGATCGACGAGACCGAGCGGCGCCGGCGCAAACAGATGGCCTACAACGCGGCGCACGGCATCACCCCCAAGGGCGTGCAGAAGAAGATCAAGGACATCATCGAAGGGGTGTACGACACTGAGGCGAGCCGCGAGGCCCTCAAGCTGGAGCAGGCGCGTGCGGGCTACGCTGCGATGAGCGAAAAGGACCTCACGCGCGAGATCAAGCGGGTGGAGCGCGAGATGCTGGAGGCGGCGCGCAACCTCGAGTTCGAGAAGGCCGCCAGCCTGCGCGACCGGCTGCACGCCCTGAAGAAACAACTCTTCGGTGTGGTCGAGGACGAGGGCCTGAGCGCCGCCCCACCGCAGCCACCGGCTCTGCCGCTGCACCGAGGCCGCAGCGCGGCCCGCAGCCGCCGTGCCTGAGGCAGTGTGCCCTGGAATCGGGGCTTGACGCTCAAGCCTCGAGGCAGCCATGCCGATAAACGGACGCACCCGTCGAGCCCCGCAGCCCCGATGTCCATCAACCTCCTCAACAACATCGACAGCGACCCCTGCGTCGACTATCGCGGCATGCGCGCCCTCGTGGTGGACGACTATCCCGGCATGCGCAGCGCCTTCAAGAACACCCTGGCCAACTTCGGCATGACCAAGATCGACCTGGCCAGCGCCGCCGCGGAGGCAATCTACCGCGTCAAGCACAGCAATTACGACATCATCGTCTGCGACTACAACCTGGGCGAGGGCCGCGACGGCCAGCAGCTGCTCGAGGAGCTCCGCCATCGCCAGCTCATCGGTCTGGAGACGGTCTTCGTCATGGTCACGGCGGAGTCCCTCTACGAGAAGGTCGTCTCCACCGCTGAACTGGCACCCGACGACTATCTCATCAAACCCTTCAACGCCGAGGTCCTGCGCAACCGGCTGGACGTCATCCTGCAACGCAAGCTGGCCTTCAGCGACATCTATCGCCTGTTCGGCAAGGGCGACCTGGAGGCCTGCATGGCCGCCTGCGACGAACTCATGCGCGAGCGGCCGAAATACGTGGTGGACGCGCTTCGCTTCAAGGGCGAGCTGCTCAACGCCATGGGCCGCTTCGAGGAGGCCGAGGTCCTCTACAAGAAAATATTGGAGATGCGGGCGGTGCCCTGGGCCCGGCTGGGGCTTGCCCGTGCCCTGCACCTGCAGGACCAGCAGGACGAGGCCGAGGAGCTGCTGCAGGAGATCATCGACGAGCGGCCGGAGATGGTGGCGGCCTACGACCTGTTGTGCGACGTGCGCCTGTCGAAAAAGGACAGCCGTGGCGCGCAGGAGGCACTGCAGATGGGCACGGCCATCTCCGCCAAGACTGTGCGGCGTCAGCAGAAACTGGGCGAGGTCGCCTACCGCAACGGCGACCTCGACACGGCGAAGAAGGCCCTGTCCACCGCCTCGAGAAGGGCCGCCATTCCATCTTCGTCTCCGCCAAGGACTATGCCGACCTGTGCCGGATCCAGCTCGAACAGGGCGACCTGGCGGCTGCCGCCAACACCCTCAAGGACGGCAAGACCGTGCTGCAGGAGACGCCGGAGGGACAGCTCGCCGCCGCCGTGATGCAGGGCATGCTGCATACCCGCGCCGGGCGCAGCGATCTGGCCCAGACCGCCCTGGACGAGGCCGACCGGCTGCGCAAGGCGGGCGTGCGTGGCGATGAGCGGCTGATTCTGGACCTGGCCGAGGGCTGCATGCAGAACGGTCATCACGAGGCCTGTGACGAGATCATCGCCGAGGTGGCGCGCAATGCCCACGACAGCGAGGCCTTGCTGGCCAAGGCGAAAAAGCTCTACGCCGATGCCGGACGCATGGAGGCGGGCAACCAGGTCCTCTCCCGCGCCACCGCCAGCGTGCGCGCCCTCAACAACGAAGGGGGTCATGCTGGCGCAGAAGGGGCAGCTCGGCACCGCCGTGGAGAAACTGCGCCAGGCCACCCGCGAGGCCCCGCACAACCCCCGCGTGGCCATGAACGCCGCCTGGGTGATGCTGAGACTCATGGAGGCCGAGGGGCTGGACCACGACCTCTACAACGAGGTGGAAGAGCTGCTGGCGACAGCCGAACGCCTCGCCCCGGGACACACGCGGCTGCCCGGCCTGCAGGGCAAGCTGCGCGAGGTCAAGCGCAGGTTCGGTATCCAGCGCCATTGAACGCCCCCGCATGGTCATCGACACCAACGACCTCCTTGCCGTCCTCCTGCACGAGATGAAAAACAATCTCGGTCTGCTGGCGCTGTCCCTCGACGAGATGCGCGCCCAGCCGGGCAGAGACCACACGAGCCAGCTCGAAGCCTCGCGCCTGCTGTGCGAGCGGGTCATCGATCGCCTGCGCCAGACCCTGCTGCTCTACAAGAAGGGGAACGATCGCTTCGTGCCCAATGTCGACGCGCACCCGGTCCGGGATTTCCTGCGCGAGCTCGCACAAACCGCCGACTCACTCGCCGGTGGCCGGCTGATCGTCGAGGCCAGGTGGTCGGAGGATGCACCCGAGCTGTGGTTTTTCGATCGCAATCTGGTGCACATGGCGATGGTCAGCGCCATCCACAACTCCATCCAGTACGCCTCGGCCCGCATCCGCATCGAGGCCGCCCTCATCGAGGGCATGCTGCGCCTGACGGTGCGCGACGACTCACCGGGTCACCCGGCACACATCCTCGAATGCGTCGCTCAGGATCGGCCATTCAGCACACGTGGCACCGGCCTGGGCCTGACCTTCGCCAAGCTCATCGCCCAGTCCCACGAAAACCGCGGCCGGCGCGGCCAGCTCCAGCTCAGCAACGACGCGGGCGCCATCTTCAGCCTGCTGCTGCCCTGACGCCAGGGCCGCGAGGCACTATACTCGCGGTGTCACCCGACTACCCATCAGGTCGTTGTTTTTTACCATGATACCGCAACGCAAGATCCAGATCCTGCTCGTGTGCATGGGCAACATCTGCCGCTCGCCCACGGCCGAGGGGGTGTTGCGCCAGCGCCTGATCGAGGCCGGCCTGGCGCATCGGGTCATCGTCGACTCGGCCGGCACCCACGGCTATCACGTCGGTGAACCGCCCGACCGGCGCGCGCAGGAGGCCGCAGCGGCACGCGGTTATGACCTCTCGCGCCTGATCGGCCGCCAGGTCGGCGTGCAGGACTTCCACGACTTCGACCTCATCCTGGCCATGGACTGGGCCAACCTGAGCCATCTCGAACGCCTCTGCCCCCCGCAGCACCGGCGCAAACTGCGGCTGTTCCTCTCCTACAGTCGCCGCTACCACGGTCTGGAAGTGCCCGATCCCTACTACGGCGGCCGCGACGGCTTCGAGCAGGTGCTGGACATGGTAGAGGACGCCGCCGATGGCCTCATCGACAGTCTGCGTCAGGAACTCGGTTTGGCGGCCTCGGCCGCGTGATGTATGGCGCTGATGGCCTTCGCCGCCGTCGGGATTGGCGCGGCCTTGGGCGCCTGGCTGCGCTGGGGCCTCGGTCTGCTGCTCAACGCGGTCTACCCCGCCATCCCCCTGGGCACGCTCGCAGCCAACCTGCTCGGCGGCTATCTGATCGGCCTGGCCCTCGCCTGGTTCGCCCAGCACCCGGGCCTGGCACCGGAATGGCGGCTGTTCGTCGTGACCGGCTTCCTCGGCGGGCTCACCACCTTTTCCACCTTCTCCGCCGAGGTGTTCACCCTGCTCACGCGCGCCCAATACGGCCTGGCCTTCGCCGCCATGGGCCTGCATCTGGCGGGTTCCCTGGCGATGACCGGCCTGGGCGTCCTGACCATCAAGCTGCTGAGGGGATGACATGAACCCAGGACTCTGCGTGCAATTCTTCGTCCGCGAGGGCGGACGCCACGCCGGCCGCCCCATCCACGAGTGGCTGTTCGAGCAGGCCAAGGCGGAGGGCATCACCGGCGGTAGCGTCTTCCGCGCCAGCGCCGGCTACGGCCGGCATGGGCTGGTGGAAGACAGCTTCTTCGAACTGGGGGGCAGGCTACCGGAGACGGTGGAGTTCTTCGGAGAGGGTGAGAAAATCGAACGTCTGATCGCCCGCGTCGGGCAGGCTGGCCTGAATTTGGTCTATCTCTGCTATCCCGTGCGCTGCGGGATCACCGGCGCGGAAGCTGGCCGCTCGGCTCTGCCGGACTGACGGCCACGGCCGATGCCTCACCTTAAG
>JBKBRS010000103.1:3154-7613 GCA_046292095.1 Thiobacillaceae bacterium | reverse complement strand
TTTCCCACCCCAGGCGGGCGGGAGGCGTTAGCGCGGGTCCAAACCCAGGCCAACCGAAACCGCCAGCGTCCCTGGCGGTTTTTCGTTTCAGGACCTGGCAAAGGAGCAGACGATGACCTACCGCACCGACGACACCCGCATCGAACAGGGCGACGAGCTGCTCGCGCCGATGCAGATCATGCGCGAGCACAAGGCGAGCGAGCGCGCGCTCAAGACGACCTACCAGGCCCGCCGGGCGATCCACGACATCCTGCGCGGGGCGGACGACCGCCTGCTGGTGGTGGTTGGTCCCTGCTCCATCCATGACCCGGCGGCGGCCCTCGACTATGCCAAACGCCTCAAGACCGTGGCCGACCGGCTGGCGCACGACCTGGTGATCGTCATGCGCGTCTATTTCGAAAAGCCGCGCACCACCGTGGGCTGGAAGGGTCTGATCAACGACCCGCACCTGGACGAAAGCTTCGATATCAACGAAGGCCTGCGCCTGGCGCGCAAGCTGCTCATCGACATCAACGAGCTGGGGCTGCCCTGCGGCACCGAGTTCCTCGACCTCATCTCGCCGCAATACATCGCCGACCTGATCAGTTGGGGCGCGATCGGCGCGCGCACCACGGAGAGCCAGTCGCACCGGCAACTGGCCTCCGGTCTGTCCTGTCCGGTGGGCTTCAAAAACGGCACCGATGGTAACCTGAAGATCGCCGTTGACGCGATCAAGGCGGCGGCCGCGCGGCACCATTTCATCTCCATCACCAAGTCGGGTCACGTGGCGGTGTTCAAGACCGCCGGCAACGAGGACTGCCACGTCATCCTGCGCGGTGGCAAATCGACCAACTACGACGCCGCCAGTGTCAACGCCGCTTGCGCCGAGCTGGCCGCAGCGGGGCTGCGCCAACAGGTGATGATCGACTTTTCGCACGCCAACTCGCAAAAGCAATACCTGCGCCAGATCGACGTCTGTCACGACGTGGCCGGCCAGATCGCCGCGGGCGACACCCGCATCATCGGTGCGATGATGGAAAGCCATTTGAACCCCGGCCGCCAGGACCTCTGTCCGGGCATGCCGCTCGCCTATGGCGTGTCGATCACCGATGCCTGCCTGGGTTGGAACGAGACCGAGCCGCTGCTCGAAGAGCTGGCCGAGGCCGTGCGCCGCCGCCGCACGGTCGAGGAGCGGCTGGACCCCTAACCATTCCTGGCCGATAGGCCGCCCCTGTCCATGAAATCGGTTGTGCCAGCCATGAACGGTTCCTCTCCCTCCACCCCCTCCCCCGCTTGCGAGGGAGGGGAGCGTCGTGATCGGTTGTGCCGTTTTTCACGGTAACGCTTGTGGAAGGCCATGAGGTGTCGGTTTCCACACCACCCCCCGCAAGTGCCGCAATGGTAGAATCCCGTCGTGGCGGGTCTCCCCGCATGGCTAAGCCGTGAACCTGGTCAGGTCCGGAAGGAAGCAGCCATAGCGGTCGATGCCAGTGCCGGGGGTTGGGCTCGCCACCTGAGGACAGAGGACTGAGGACAGAAGGCTGAAGGCCGAAGCCTGAGGACTGAAGACAGAGGGCTGTCTGTCTTCGATCCCGTCCACCGTGCCGGCGCGCCCACCACCTTGAGCGCACATCGAACTCACAGTCCTCTGTCGTCTGTCCTCAGCAATCTGTCCTCAGTCTTCTGTCCTCAGTCCTCCGACATGGTCCTCGCCCGCAAATGGCGCCCGCGTAGCTTCGCCGAAGTCGTAGGGCAGGCGCACGTGGTGCGTGCGCTCAGCAACGCCCTCACCCAGGGGCGGCTGCACCACGCCTATCTGTTCACCGGCACGCGCGGCGTGGGCAAGACCACGCTGGCGCGCATCCTGGCCAAGTGTCTGAACTGCGAGACGGGGCCAACCGCCACCCCTTGCGGGGTCTGCGCTGCCTGTCAGGCGATCGAGGCCGGCCGCTTCGTCGATCTGATCGAGATCGACGCCGCCTCCTACACCGGCGTGGACAACATGCGCGAGGTGCTGGAGAACGCCCAGTATGCGCCGACGGCCGGACGCTACAAGGTGTACATCATCGACGAGGTGCACATGCTCTCCAAGAGCGCCTTCAACGCCATGTTGAAGACGCTGGAGGAGCCGCCGGCGCACGTGGTCTTCGTCCTGGCCACCACCGAGGCGCAAAAGGTGCCGGTGACGGTGCTGTCGCGCTGCCTGCAGTTCAATCTGAAACTGCTGCCGCCCGCCCGTGTGGCGGCCCACCTCAGGCAGGTGCTGGAAGCCGAGGGTGTGAGCTTCGAAGCGGGTGCTCTGGAGCTGATCGCGCGCGCAGCCGCCGGCAGCATGCGCGATGCCCTGTCGCTGACCGACCAGGCCATCGCCTATGGTGGCGGGCGCGTGTTGGAGGTGGAGACGGCGGCGATGCTGGGGGTGATCGACCAGGCCTATCTCTACCCCCTGCTGGAGGCGCTGGCCGACAACGACGGGGCGCGTCTGATGCGCGAGGCCGAATCGCTCGCCGAGCGCAGTCTGTCCTTCGATGCGGCGCTGCAGGACCTGGCCGCCCTGCTCTATCAGATCGCGCTCGCGCAGACGGTGCCAGAGGCGGTGGCCGAGGACACACCGGCGCGCGATCGGCTGTTCGCCCTCGCCCGAAGGCTGGACGCAGAGACCGTGCAACTGTTCTACCAGATCGCCACCCTGGGGCGGCGCGATCTGGAGTGGGCGCCGGACGAGTACGGCGGCTTCTGCATGACGCTCCTGCGCATGCTGGCCTTCGTGCCAGAAGACGGTGGACAGCGGACGGAGGACAGAACGTTGAAGACGGAGGACGGAGGACAGAATACTGTTGCGAAGGACGAGGCGCAGCCGGTTGAGATCACTCAGCAGCGCCCGGCCACTGCGCCAATTCAGTCTGATTCCCTGGACTGGATCGGCATCACCCAGGGGCTTACCGGCGGCATCAAGCAACTGGCGGCGCAGTGCAGCGTGGTCGCCTACACGCCGGAGGCCCTGCGCCTGCGGTTGACGGAGGCCCACCGACCGCTGCTCGAGAGCTTCGGCGAGAAACTGCGCGGCGCGCTGCGCGACCGACTCGGCGCTACAATGCGCATCGAATACGAGTTCGGCGACACCGGCGGCGCGGCCCCCGCACAGGTGGCCGAACGCGAGCGTACGCGACGCCAGGCCGAGGCGGAGGCGGCCATCCAGGCCGATCCCTTCGTGCGCAGCGTGCTGGACGAGTTCGGCGGACGCATCACCCAGATCAAACCCCTGGTATAGGACCACGACATGATCAAAGGCGGAATCGGCAATCTCATGAAACAGGCGCAACTGATGCAGGAGAACCTGCAGAAGGCGCAACAAAAGATCGCGGAGCTGGAGGTCGAGGGCAGCGCCGGCGCCGGCATGGTGCAGGTGGTGATGACCGGCAAGCACGACGTCAAACGGGTGCGCATAGACCCGTCGCTCCTCGGCGAAGACAAGGAGATGCTGGAGGACCTGATCGCCGCCGCGGTCAACGACGCAGTGCGCAAGGTCGAGGCTGCCACCCAGGAGATGATGGCCGGTGTCACCGCCGGCATGCCCCTGCCGCCGGGGATGAAGTTTCCGTTCTGAGATTCAGTTTTGAGTTTTCAGTCCTCAGTCCCCCGTCTTCTGTCTTCAGCAATCAGTCCTCAGTCTTCCGTCCTCTGTCCTCAGAAATGCACCCCCCTACCCTGGCCGCCCTGATCGAGGCGCTACACGCCCTGCCCGGCGTGGGGCCGAAGTCGGCGGCGCGCATGGCCTATCACCTGCTGCAGCGTGACCGGGCCGGGGCGGCGCGCCTGGCCGAGGCGCTGACGGCAGCGCTGGAGCGCCTGCGCCCCTGTGAGCGCTGCAACAACTTCAGCGAGACACCCGTCTGCAGCCTGTGCGCCAATCCCCGCCGTGACCCCAGGCAGCTCTGCGTGGTGGAGATGCCGGTCGATCTCAACCGTTTCGAGGAGACGCACGCCTACTCGGGGCTTTACTTCGTCCTCATGGGCCACCTCTCGCCCCTGGACGGCATCGGCCCGCGCCAGATCGGTCTGGAGCGGTTGCTCGCCCGCGCCTGCGACGGCGTGACCGAAGAGGTCATCCTGGCCACCAACTTCACCGTGGAGGGGGAGGCCACCGCCCACTATGCCGGCGAGCTGCTCAAGGCGCGTGGGCTCAAGGTCACGCGCATGGCGCGCGGTGTACCCGCCGGCGGCGAATTGGAATACGTGGATGGTTTGACCATCGCCCAGGCCTATCTCGACCGCCGGCCACTATGACCCCCAGCGTCAGCACAGGCACCAAGTATCGGCGTAGGCTAACCTTCGCAACGCGAAGGTTAAGCCGCGCCAGCGGCGGCCGGAGCCAATACGTGGATGGATTGACCATCGCCCAAGCCTATCTCGACCGCCGGCCACTATGACCCCCAGCGTCAGCACAGGCACCAAGTATCGGCGTAGGCTAACCTTCGCA
>JBKBRS010000103.1:0-3056 GCA_046292095.1 Thiobacillaceae bacterium | reverse complement strand
CAACGCGAAGGTTAAGCCGCGCCAGCGGCGGCCGGAGCCAATACGTGGATGGATTGACCATCGCCCAGGCCTATCTCGACGGGAGGCCGCTTTGAACGAACCTAGTGCGGCGGCCCGCCCGGCCGGCGCCCAGGACCTGCTAGAGCGCCTCTCGGCGAGCCAGGATTTCCCCGCCTTCTCGCAGGTGATCGCCCAGGTCAACCGCATCACCGCCGCCGAGGACAGCCATGCCGAGCAGCTCACCGACGCCATCCTCAAGGACGTGGGGCTCACCCACAAGCTGCTGCGGCTGGTCAATTCCGCCCAGTTCGGCTTCTTTGGCCAGGAACCGATAGGGACCATCTCGCGCGCGGTCATCATCCTGGGTTTCGACGCGGTGCGCGATGCCGCCCTGTCGCTGATGCTGTTCGAGCATCTGCAGAACCACGCCCAGGCCGAGGAGCTCAAGGGTGAGGCGATCGACAGCTTCTACTGCGGCATCCTCGGCCGACTGCTCGCCCGCCGGCTTGGCCATCGCGACAGCGAGGCGGTCTTCATCTGCGCCCTCTTTCGCAACCTGGGCCGGCTGGTCGCCCGCCTGCACCTGCACGAGGCCACCGAGCAGGTGACCGCACTCAGCCGCACCGAGGGGCTGAGCGAGGAGGCGGCGGCACGGCGCGTTCTGGGCATGAGCTATGACGAGATCGGCCAGGTCGTCGGGCGCCACTGGAAGCTGCCGACCGACATCCTCGAGGGCATGCGTCCGTTGCCACCCGGCCCGGTAAAACCCTCGATAGGACACCATCAGGTGCTCGCCAACCTCGCGCGCGATCCGTACACGGCGGTCCGCGACACGCCGGCCGATGCCTTAGGGCGCGCCGTCGGCGAGATCGCCCACCGCTACGAGAAGGCCGTCAACCTCGCCGCCCCTTTCATGGTGGAGGCGATCCATCAGGCGGGTGAGGCGGCACAGAAGGAACTGGCCTTGCTGCAGCGGGACGCGCGGATGAGCCCCTTCATGCGTACCCTGCTGGACCGTGCCCCGGCCAAGGCTCCGGCCAGGCCGGTCGAGGCCGTTGCCTGGGAGGCCGTGCCGAACTCGGCCCCGCAGGGCGATGCTCAGTCCATCCTCATCAGCGGCCTGCAGGAGATGACTACCCTCTTGCTTGAGAATGCGCATCCGGCCGTGGTGCTGCAGGCGGGCGCCGAGCTGCTCTATCGGACCGGCGGTTTCGACAACGTCATCGTCTGCACCCTAGACCCCGGCAACCAATACCTCTGCGCACGCATCGGTCATGGCCCGGACTGGTCCCGGCTGCGCGCCGGTTTCCGCATCCCCCTGGCCTTGGCGGCCGATGTCTTCCAACCGGCCCTCGCCCGCGGACTGGACATCCTGATCAGCGACACCTGCGCCGAGAACATCCGCGACCGCATCCCGGCCTGGTACCGGCGGCTCGGTGTGGCCAAGTCCTTTCTGCTACTGCCGATCCGGGCCGGCAACCGCTGCATTGCCCTGGTCTACCTGGACCGGCGCGAGGCCCCGCTGCAGCTCTCCGAACAGACGCTCGGCTTGGTCAAGGCCCTGCGCAACCAGCTCACCATGGCCCTGCGCAGCCGGTCGTAAGCCCATCCCTTTGAGTCTCGATGAAAGAACCGCTGCGTATGGAACTGACCGCACTGACCGCCCTCTCCCCCCTCGATGGCCGTTACCGCCGCACCGGCAGTCGGCTTGCCCCCTATTTCAGCGAATTCGGCCTCATCCGCTACCGTGTGCGGGTGGAGGTCGAGTGGCTGAAGGCGCTCGCCACCGAACCCGCCATCGCCGAAGTGCCGCCATTCTCCCCCGCCACCCTGGCCGAGCTGGACCACCTCTGCAGCCACTTCTCGCTGGCGGACGCCGAACGCGTCAAGGTGATCGAGCAGGCCACCAACCACGACGTCAAGGCGGTGGAGTATTTCCTCAAGGAGCGCCTGGCCGGCAACGTGGAGGTGATGCGGGTGAAGGAGTTCATCCACTTCGCCTGCACCTCCGAGGACATCAACAACCTCGCGCATGCCCTCATGCTACGCGACGCGCGCGGTGAGGTGCTGCTGCCGGCCGTGAACGCACTGCGCGAGCGCCTGGCCGAGCTGGCCGTGGCGCTTGCGGGGCTGCCCATGCTCGCGCGTACCCACGGTCAGCCGGCGACCCCTACGACCCTGGGCAAGGAGCTCGCCAACGTGGTCTGGCGTCTCGACCGGGCGATCGCCCAAGTGGCCAGCGTCGAGATCCTGGGCAAGGCAAACGGCGCGGTGGGCAACTACAACGCCCACCTCGTGGCCTATCCCGAGGTGGACTGGGAAGGCTTCGCCCGCCGTTTCGTCGAAGGCCTGGGCCTGACCTTCAACCCCTACACCATCCAGATCGAACCGCACGACTACATGGCCGAACTGTTCGACGCCTTCGCCCGGCTCAACACCGTGCTCATCGACCTTGACCGCGACGTGTGGACCTATATCTCGCTCGGCTACTTCAGGCAGAAGGTCAAGGCGGGCGAGGTGGGGTCCTCCACCATGCCGCACAAGGTCAACCCCATCGACTTCGAGAACTCGGAGGGCAATCTGGGGTTGGCCAACGCCCTGTTGCGCCATCTCGCGGAGAAACTGCCCATCTCACGCCTGCAGCGCGACCTGACCGACTCCACCGTGCTGCGCAACATGGGGGTGGCCCTCGGCCATGCCTTGATTGGCTACGAGAGCTGCGCGCGCGGGCTGGCCAAGCTCTCGCCCGACCCCGAGCGGCTCGCCGCCGACTTGGAGGCCAATTGGGAAGTGCTGGCGGAACCGATCCAAACGGTGATGCGCCGCCACGGCGTGGAGAACCCATACGAGCAGTTAAAGGCGCTCACCCGCGGCAAGGCCGGCATCACCCGTGAGACACTGGCAGCGTTCATCCGCAGCCTGCCCATCCCGGAAGCGGCCAGGCTGCGCCTACTGGCCTTGACCCCCGCCGACTATACGGGCAAGGCGGCAGAGCTGACACGACGGCTTGCCGACCGAAAATGAGCGTTTGTGAAAAAGTTCGTGGCGGGCGGCGC
>JBKBRS010000102.1:5208-7634 GCA_046292095.1 Thiobacillaceae bacterium | reverse complement strand
GTTGCGGCCAGGGTCAGGCCCCAGGCCCAACGACGCAGTGTCTGACGGATGCTCACGCTCATCATGCTGTCCCTCTTATTCCTGTAGCGGCAGGCTGGTGGTGGTCTGTGTCCAGTCGCCCACGCCGTCCTGCACGGTCTCCCGGATCTCGATCGCGGTGTCGCTGATGCCGATGACGACACCGAAGTTCTGGCCGATGCGCTCGCCCTTGCGCACCTGGTAGATGGCGTTGTCCGGCGTGCGCACCAGGGCGATGAGCTCGCCGCCGCGCCTCAACGTGCCGACCATGCGCAGCCCATCCAGGGGGAAGGTCTCCAGATGGGTCTTGGGCCGGTTCATGTCCGGGGCCGGACCGCCGCCGCTGCCGGCGGGGCGCAGGTTGCGGGCGGCGAAGGGGTCGGGCAGCCCCGCCGGGTTGTAACTGAAGACCTCGGGCATCTTGACCTCGGGCAGGGGTTCCATCTTCTCCTGCGTGTCGCGCCCGGCCTGATCCATGAACTGCCTGAGGTCGCTCATGTCGTCCTGCGCGCAGCCGGCCAGGAGCAGGCCGCACAACACCACGCCATAGCGCGCCTTCATGACTTGCCGCCCCCCTTCTTGTCCTTGCCGGCCTCCATCTCGGCCTCGTCCAGATAGCGGTAGGTGCGTAGCGTCGCCTCCATGACCAGGCCGCCGCCCTCGCCCATCGGCGCGAGGCTCACGTCGTGCAGGGTGACGATGCGCGGCAGTTGCGCCACGTCGCTGACGAAGCCGGCCATGTCGTGGTATTCCCCCTTGACCTTGATGGTGACCGGCAGGGTGGCATAGAACTCCGCCAAGGCCTCCTGGCCGGGCCGGAACAGTTCGAACTCGAGGCTGCGGCCCACCCCGGCCTGGTTGATGTCGGTCAGCAGGGCGTCCATTTCGGCCCGGTTGGGCAGCTGGCGCAGCAGGGCGGCGAGCGACTTCTCGATGTCGGCGAGCCGTTTCTTGTAGGCCTCGTAGTGGATGGCCTGGCGTTTCTTCTGCGCGTAGACCTCGCGCAGGCTGGCCTCCTCGTTGCGCAGACCGTCCAGCTCGGCCATACCGTTGGACCAGTCGAGGTACCAGCCCAGTCCGAGGATGGCGAGGAACAGCACGGCCAGGACCACGGCCTTGATGGGCAGCGGCGCGCGGGCGAGATCCTTGAGGTCCAGGGATTTGAGGGCGTTCAGGTCCATGCTCAGGCCCCCTTTTGGCTCAGTCTGACCGTGAGGGTGAACTCGGCGGCCCGCAGCTTGCCCACCGTGGCGCTGCGCACCTCGACCAGGTTGGGCGCCTCGAACAGGGGGGAGGCGTCGAGGTTGCGCATGAAGCTGGAGACTCGCGCGCTCGACTGGGCATAGCCCTGCAGGGTCAGGGTGTTCTCCGCCTGCTTAAGGCTCTTGAGGTAGACCCCCTCGGGCAGCTGCCGGGCGAGCGCATCGAACAGCTGCACGGCCTCGGCACGGTTGGTCTGCAGGGACTCGACCACCGCCTTGCGGTCGAGCAGGGCGCGGGTCTTGTCCTTGAGCTGCTTGATCTCGGCGATCTGCTTGTCCAGCTGGGCGGTCTCCTGGCGCAGCAGCTCGTTGCGCTGATGCTGGGCGTTCTTGGCATCTTCGATGGCCATGTGGCCGAGGAAGACCACCAACGCACCCGCGGCCGCCGTAGCGATGGCGGAAAGCACCAGCAGCCGCTGCTGCTGGGCCCGTTTGAGCTGCCGGTGCGGCAGCAGGTTGATGCGGATGAGGCTCATATCGGATCGAACCTCCGCAGGGCCAGCCCGCAGGCCACGAAAAGGGCGGGGGCGTCGGCGGCGAGCTGGCGCGCCTTGACCTGGCTGGACACCGCCATCCTGGCGAAGGGGTTGGCGATCAGGGTGCTGGTCTGCAGCCGGCTGTGCACGATGTCGTCCAGACCGGGGATGGCGGCGCAGCCGCCGGCGAGCAGGATGTGGTCGACGCTGTGGTAGGCGGTGGCGCCGAAGAAGAGCTGCAACGCCCGCCCGATCTCCAACGCGACCGCATCCAGGAAGGGTTGCAACACCTCGGATTCGTAGCTGTCGGGCAGCAGGGCCTTGCGCTTGGCCTCCTCGGCCTCGTCGATGGGGAGGTCATAGCGGCGGGCGATCTCCTGGGTCAGGACATACCCCCCCAGCGCATGCTCACGCTGGTAGACCAGCTGGTTGTCGTGCACTACGCTCACATGCGTGGCATGGGCGCCAATGTCGATGATGGCCACGGTCTGGTTGCGGCCGTTGTCCGGCAGCTGATAGGCGAGCTGCTCAAAAGCGTTGAGGGTGGCGAAGCTGTCGACGTCGACGATGACCGCCTTGAGCCCCACCGCCTCGGCCAGCGCGACCCGTTCCTCCAGCCGTTCGCGCCGCGAGACGACGACCAGCGCCTCGTTCTCCTCCGGTGAGCGCG
>JBKBRS010000102.1:0-5108 GCA_046292095.1 Thiobacillaceae bacterium | reverse complement strand
GGCGGGCCCGAGGATCTGCCAGTCGAGGCTCACCTCGTCCAGGGGGAAGGGGGCCATCTGGTTGGCCTCGGCCATGACCTGGGTCTCGATGTCCAGCTCGCTCGCCCCCTGCGGCAGGAGGATCTTCTTGGTGATCACGGCGGCGGCCGGCAGCGCCAGGGCGACCTCGCGCGTCTTGGTCTGCATTGCCTTCCACGCCTCGCGCATCGCCGCCTCGACGGCCTCCGGCTTGGCGACGCTGCCGTCGGTGAGCGCGTCCTTGGGCAGGCGGGCGATGGCGTAGCGTTCGACCCGGCGGATATCGCGGCCGCTCTCCGCCAGTTCGAGCATTTTTACCGCCGATGAGCTAATATCGACCCCGATGAGGGGCTTGTTGCGGCGGAGTAACGACCCTAAATGCAAGGGTGCTTCCCTTCCTGAGGCCTTGATTTAAGTAGTCGTTTAATTATCTGTTGCAAATCCTAGCAATAACTCGTTTTTGCTTACAACCTAAATTTCTCGTTTGGCAGCGACCGGCTGCCCGTCTCGGCAAATCTGCATGTTCAAGCGTTGGGGCCTCTACCTCCTGGCCGGCGTCCTAGGGCTCGGCCTGGTCGCCGCCGCCATCGCGGGGTTGACCGCCGCCCTCGTTTATCCCTCGCTGCCCAGCCTGGAGGTGCTCACCGATTACCGCCCCAAGGTACCGTTGCGCATCTACTCGGAG
This sequence comes from Thiobacillaceae bacterium, assembly GCA_046292095.1. Lineage (GTDB taxonomy): Bacteria > Pseudomonadota > Gammaproteobacteria > Burkholderiales > Thiobacillaceae > JANWZL01. The sequence goes on along the minus strand of JBKBRS010000102.1, from coordinate 4,405 downwards.
GACGGGGCGTTGCTCGGCGAATTCGGTGAGGAGCGGCGCGCCGTGGTGCGCGTACAGGACACCCCGCTGGTGTTGCGCCAGGCCATCCTGGCGGCCGAGGACGAACGCTTCTACCAGCACGGTGGCGTGGACACCTTGGGGGTCTTCCGCGCGGCGCTCGCCAACATCGTCTCCGGCGGCGCCAAGGAGGGGGCCTCCACCATCACCATGCAGGTGGCGCGCAACTTCTTCCTGTCCTCGGAAAAGACCTTCCGGCGCAAGATCAACGAGGCCCTGTTGGCGATCAAGATCGAACATGCCTTGAGCAAAGACCAAATCCTGGAGCTCTACCTCAACCACATCTTCCTCGGGCAGCGCGCCTATGGCTTTGCCGCCGCCGCCCAGATCTATTACGGCAAGCCGCTGAAGAACTTGAGCCTGGCCGAGGCGGCCATGCTCGCTGGGCTGCCCAAGGCCCCTTCGGCCTACAACCCGGTGGTCAACCCGGCCCGCGCCCAGGCCCGCCAGCGCTATGTCCTGGGGCGCATGCTCAAACTCGGCTACATCACCCAGGCGGAATATGACCAGGCCATCAACGAGCGCCTGCGCGTCCGTCATTCGACCCAGGACTTCGATGTGCCGGCCGACCACGTGGCGGAGATGGTGCGCCAATACATGGTCCAACGTTACGGCGAGCAGGTCTATGTGACCGGGATGCGGGTCTACACCACCATCCGGCGCGAGGAACAACAGGCGGCGGCCGATGCCGTGCTGCGTGGGCTGGTGGCGTTCAACCGCCGCCGGGGCTACGCCGGCCCGGAATCGCACCTGGACCTGCCGGCCGACCCCAAGGCGACGGTCGAATACCTCGACAACCATCTGCCCGAGCTGCGCGAGGTCGGCGGCATGCTCCCCGCCGTCGTGCTGGCGGTCGACAAGAAACGCATCCTGGCGCGGCTTGCCAGCGGCGAGGCGATCGAGCTGGGGGCGAGCGAGCTGAAGTTCGCCCAACGTTACCTGGCGGCGGATGCGCCGGCCAAGAAGCGCCTGCGCCGCGGCTCGGTGATCCGCGTGGTGCGGCTGGACGGCAAGACCTGGCAGCTGACCTACCTGCCCCAGGTCGAGGCCGCCCTGGTGGCCCTCTCGCCGCAGGACGGGGCGATCCGGGCGCTGGTGGGCGGCTTCGACTTCTCGCGCAACCAGTTCAACCGCATCACCCAGGCCTGGCGGCAGCCGGGATCGAGCTTCAAGCCCTTCATCTATTCCGCCGCCCTCGACCGCGGCCTCACCCCGGCCAGCGTGCTGGAGGACGCACCCATCAACCTAGACCCCTTCGAGACCGGCGGCGTGCTGTGGGAACCCAAGAACTTCGACGGCGTGATGGAGGGCCCCATGACACTGCGCGATGCCCTGCGCAAGTCGAAGAACCTGGTCTCCATCCGCGTGCTGCAGAACGTCGGCATCGACGCCGCCCGCGCGCACGTGGCCCGCTTCGGCTTCGACATGGCACGCATCCCGCCCTATCTGACCATGGCGTTGGGCGCCGGCGAGGTCACGCCGCTCGCCATGGCCGCGGCCTACAGCGCCTTTGCCAACGGCGGCCAGCTGGTGCGTCCCTATCTCATCACCCGCATCACCGACAAGGCAGGGCGGACCCTGGAGGCCTTCCAGGCACCTGCAGCGCAGCGCATCCTCGATGCCCGCAATGCCTTCATCATGACCACGCTGCTGCAGGACGTGGTGCGGCGCGGTACCGCCACGGCGGCGATGCAGCTCAACCGCAGCGACCTCGCCGGCAAGACCGGCACCACCAACGACCACCGAGACGCCTGGTTCGCCGGCTACAGCCCGCACAGGGTCGCCGTGGCCTGGGTCGGCTATGACCAGCCGCGCCCCATGGGGGGTGGCGAGACCGGCTCGGTGGCCGCACTGCCGATATGGATGGCCTACATGGGGCGCGTGCTCAGGGACGTGCCCGATCAGCCCTACACCATGCCGCCGGGCATCGTCACCCTGCCCGTCGATCCCAGGACCGGCCGTGTGCTCGCAGACGCGAGCGGAGGGATGATCGAATACTTCTATGAAGAATTCGTGCCCACCGCACAGGCCACCCCAGATGGGGTGGCCGAGGAGAGCACCGCACCCATCGTCGAGGCCCCTGGACCCGCGGTGCACAACTATGGCGACTAGACGACGAGGCCCTCCCACCACGGAAGGGCGCCTGCTCATCCCGACCGCGGAGCGATTGGCGCCGCAGAGGCATTGACATGCCCCCCAAGGAGCTCTCACCCCGCCACGCCCAGATGCGCATCCGCATCGCCCAGCTGGCCGCGCAGTTGATGCTCGAGCACGGCATCCGCGACTACGGCCTGGCCAAGCGCAAGGCCGCCCGCCAGCTGGGGGCGCCGGAGTCACACAGCCTGCCCGGCAACGACGAGATCGAGGCGGCGCTCAAGGCACACCAGGCCCTCTACCGTCCCGACGAGCACAAGACCATCCTGCGCGCCTTGCGCGAACAGGCCCTGGCGGTCTTGCAGAGCTTCGCGCGCTTCGACCCGGTCCTGGTGGGCGGGGTCTTGAACGGTACGGCCTCGCGCCACTCCGACATCGAGATCGAGCTCTATGCCGACTCCAGCAAGGACTTCGAGCACCACTTGCTCAACGAGGGCATCGCCTTCAAGGTCAAGGACCGTGGCGGCCATCAGGTCTATCTGCTCTACGCCGAGCCGGCGGACGTCTGGGTGCGCATCCTGCCGCCAGAGAGCCGGCACGCCGCAGGGCGCGGCCGCCAGGACGGCCCCCGCCGCATGAACGCGAAACAGCTGGCAGCCTTGCTGCAGGCGGAGGCGACGGCAGATCCGATCGACCCAACCTAGCCCGCACTGCTCCCCGTGGGCTCAAGCCGGCGTCGGAGGCTGTCGATAAAGTGTCGCCCGATCGGGATAGAGTCTGTCCTGGCCTGGCCTACACACGCCAGGCGGGTGCTCTGGCCGCTGCACCCGCCAGATGGCGCCGTATTCGACAGGGAGTGTATCCGCGTTGATGATCCGGTTTTTCCGACACTATGTGCCGTTGAGCATGCTGCTCCTGGTCGTGCTGGAGTTCGCGCTCTTCTTCTTTGCCAGCCAGTACGCCGCCAACAACTTCGACAACCGGCCGGTCTTCGGCGCCGTGCCGACCCTGGCCAGCACGCTGCGGCCCTGGTTGTACGCCCTGCTGATGGTCCTGGTCATCTCGCTGTTCGGTCTCTATGACTGGGAGTGGACCAAGGGGATCCGCAGCCTGCTGCTGCGCGTGGCGGGGGGATTCGCCCTGGGCCTCATCCTGCTGGCGGCAGGGGCGCACCTCTTTCCTGATCTCTTCGCCCGTGACCAGGAGCTGCTGGCCGTCGTCGTCATCTCCGGCCTGGGGGTGCTCGCCACCCGGCTCGCCTTCCTGCAATGGGACAGCGCCAGCACGTTCAAGAAGCGGGTGCTGGTCCTGGGCACCGGCAGCCGGGCGGCAAAGATCGAGGAGATGATCGCCAATGGCCAGGCCCAGGGGCTGAACATCGTCGGCTATCTGCCGCTGGGCGGGGTGCACCATTACGTCCCGCACGCCCGCATCCTGGACGAATCCGGCAGCCTCATCGACATCGTCGAGCGCTATGGCATCGATGAGATCGTCGTGGCGGTCCGCGAACGACGGGGCGGCGCCCTGCCCATCGCCGAGCTGCTGGAGTGCAAGCTCGCCGGGGTGCGCATCATCGACCTGCCCGCCTTCTTCGAGCGCCAGATCAGCATCGTCCCGCTCGAATCGGTCAACGCCAGTTGGCTGATCTTCGCCGAGGGGTTCGACAGCGGCGCCGCGCGCGACCTGGTCAAACGGTTCTTCGACCTGACGGTGAGCGCCGTCTTGTTGGTCGTGTCGCTGCCCGTCATGCTGATCACCGCGCTGGCCATCAAGCTGGAGAGCAAGGGACCGGTCTTCTACACCCAGGAGCGGGTCGGCCAGTTCGGCAAGCCGTTCACCATCTACAAGTTCCGCAGCATGTACACCGATGCCGAGAAGGACGGGTTGCCGCAATGGGCGCGGCAGAAGGACGACCGCACCACGCGGGTGGGGCGCATCATCCGCCGCCTGCGCATCGACGAGCTGCCGCAGCTGATCAACGTCTTCCTGGGGCAGATGAGCTTCGTCGGCCCACGGCCGGAGCGGCCCTATTTCATCAAAGAGCTGGCCGCCCAGATCCCTTACTACAATGCCCGCCACAGCCTCAAACCGGGCATCACCGGCTGGGCCCAGGTGCGCTTCCCCTACGGCGCCAGCGTCGAGGACGCCATGGGCAAGCTGCAATACGACCTCTACTATGTGTCATGTCCCGGATGATTGTGAGGTCGCTTCTGGAACAAGTCCGGTCTTCGCCGATACCATTCCTTCATGGCCT
>JBKBRS010000101.1:2684-7665 GCA_046292095.1 Thiobacillaceae bacterium | reverse complement strand
TCGATGCCCTTGGCGCCGGTGCGGGCGATGCGTTCCTTGGCCAAGGTGAAGCGTCCGGTGTAGGCGCCGGAGGTCTCGATGCGCGCCCCCACTCGGCCTTCGGCCTGGGTGGCGAGTTGGTCGTCGCGCTGGTAGGTGGTCATTGGCAGGCCTCGCACTCTTCATACCCCGCGTCCCCCGGCCTGAGGTTGCAGACCTTGCCGGCGAGCTCGGGCTGCGGCAGCCGGACGGCGGCGGGCGCGGCGGCTGCGCTCAAGCCCCCCAGGCCGCCGTCGGCCGGCACGGCGTTCAACTCACCGCCGCGGCCGGTGGATTTCTCGGCGTGCGTGGCCCCAAGGGCGCGCAGGTAATAGGTCGTCTTGAGCCCCCGTATCCAGGCGAGCTTGTAGATCTCGTCCAGCTTCTTGCCGCTGGCGCCCTGGAAGTAGAGGTTCAGGCTCTGCGCCTGATCGATCCACTTCTGTCGCCGGGCGCCGGCCTCGATGAGCCAGACCGGGTCGATCTCGAAGGCGGTGGCGTACAGCCGCCGCAGCTCCTGCGGGATGCGGTCGATCTTGGCGAGCGAACCGTCGAAGTATTTGATGTCCGCCACCATCACCTCGTCCCACAGATTCAGCGCCTTCAGGTCGCGCACCAGGTACCGGTTGACCACGGTGAACTCGCCCGACAGGTTGGATTTGACGAAGAGGTTCTGATAGGTCGGTTCGATCGAGGCGGACACGCCGACGATGTTGGCGATGGTGGCGGTGGGGGCGATGGCGATGCAGTTGGAGTTGCGCATGCCCACGCTCATGATGCGTTGCCGCAGCGCCGCCCAGTCCAGCCGTTCGGTGAGGTCGGCCTCGAGATAACCGCCGCGCGCCTCGGCGAGCAGCCTCAGCGAATCCTGCGGCAGGATGCCGCGGCTCCACAGCGAGCCCTGGAAGGTGGAATAGCGGCCGCGCTCCTCCGCGAGTTCCGTGCTGGCCCAATAAGCGTAATAGGCGATCGCCTCCATGCTGCGGTCGGCGAACTCCACGGCCTCGGGCGAGGCGTAGGGGATGCGCAGGATGTGGAGTGCGTCCTGGAAGCCCATGATCCCCAGACCCACCGGTCGGTGGCGCAGGTTGGAATTGCGCGCCTTGCCGACTGCGTAGTAGTTGAGGTCGATCACGTTGTCGAGCATGCGCATGGCGGTGCGCACGGTGCGGGCGAGCTTGTCCATGTCCAGGCCGCCATCCTTCAGGTGGTTCACCAGGTTGATGGAGCCCAGGTTGCACACGGCGATCTCGTTGTCGTTGGTGTGCAGGGTGATCTCGGTGCACAGGTTGGAGGAGTGGACCACGCCCACGTGCTGGTTGGTGTAGCGCACGTTGCAGGCGTCCTTGAAGGTGATCCAGGGGTGCCCCGTCTCGAACAGCATGGACAGCATCTTGCGCCACAGGGTGACCGCGGGGATCTTCTTGTGCAGCTTGATCTCGCCCCGCGCGGCCTTCTCCTCGTACTGGACATAGGCCGCCTCGAAGTCCGGCCCGTACTTGTCATGCAGATCGGGCACGTCCGAGGGCGAGAACAGGGTCCACTCGCCGTTCTCCATCACCCGTTTCATGAACAGGTCCGGCACCCAGTTGGCGGTGTTCATGTCGTGCGTGCGGCGGCGGTCGTCGCCGGTGTTTTTTCGGAGTTCGAGAAACTCCTCGATGTCCAGGTGCCAGGTCTCCAGGTAGGCGCAGACGGCCCCCTTGCGCTTGCCGCCCTGGTTCACCGCCACGGCGGTGTCGTTGGCCACCTTGAGGAAGGGCACCACCCCCTGCGACTTGCCGTTGGTCCCCTTGATGTGGGCGCCTAACGCCCGCACCCGCGTCCAGTCGTTGCCCAGCCCGCCGGCGAACTTTTGCAGCAGGGCGTTTTCCTTGATGCCCTGGTAGATGCCGTCGAGGTCGTCTGGGATGGTGGTGAGATAGCAGGAGGACAGCTGCGAGTGGCGGGTGCCTGAGTTGAACAGGGTGGGCGTGCTTGCCATGTAGTCGAAGCGCGACAGCACGTCGTAGAACTCGATGGCGCGCGCCTCGCGGTCGATCTCGTTGAGCGCGAGCCCCATCGCCACGCGCATGAAGAAGGCCTGCGGCAGCTCGATGCGGCGCTCGTCGATGTGCAGGAAATAGCGGTCGTAGAGGGTCTGCAGGCCCAGGTACTGGAACTGGTAATCGCGCTCGGGCTTGAGCGCCGCGGCCAGCCGCTCGAGATCGAACTGGGCGAGCCGCTCGTCCAGGAGCTCCGCGGCGATGCCCTGCTTGATGAACTGCGGGAAATACTCGGCGTAGCGGGTGGCCATCTGCGCTTGGGAGACCTCCTCGCCCAGCACCTCGCGGCGGATGCTGTTGAGCAGCAGCCGCGCCGTGACGTAGGCGTAGTCGGGGTCCTTCTCGATCAGCGAACGCGCCGAGAGGATCAGCGATTTGCGCACTTCCTCCATGGGCACGCCGTCGTAGAGGTCGCGCAGCGTGGCCTGCAGGATGGCCTGCGGATTCGTCTCGGGCAGCCCCTCGCAGGCCGCGGCGACCAGTTCGGACAAGGCCTTGAGGTCGAGCGGGCGGCGCTCGCCGTCTTCCGTGCAGTACAGGGCGTGATCCTGCACCTGCTGCTGCTTCTGCTTGGCCCGCGCCTCGGCGCGCTTTTCCCGGTAGAGCACATAGGCGCGCGCCACCTCGTGCTCGCCCGAGCGCATCAGCGCCAGCTCCACCTGGTCTTGGATGTCCTCGATGTGAAAGGTGCCGCCCGCAGGTTGCCGACGCATCAGTGCCGTGACCACGTTCTGCGTGAGGCTTTCCACCAGCTCACGGATGCGCGCGCTGGCCGCCGCCTGGCCGCCGTGTACGGCGATGAAGGCCTTGGTCATCGCCACGGCGATCTTGTTCGGCTCGAAGCCCACCACCGCCCCATTGCGACGGATGACGCGGTAATTGGCATAGGGCGAGGCGGCGGCCGGCTCGGCGATGGTCAGGGTGGAAGCGGCGGTGGCGGACGGGAACTCGGTGGCAAGCTGCATGAACAAGTCTCCTGTCGGTGTTGTGGGCCTGAGCGCTAGGCCTGGTGTGGTTGATCAGGAATCACTAAATCTAGTGTTTCGAGAGAGATTACGGCGCTAATTCTAGTGTTCTGCCTGCCGGCGTCAACCGATTTTTGGGGCATCGGGAAAAGGCTTTTTTATCAAGCCACTGGGGTGGGATAAAGGGGCATGGAAGTCTTGTTTGCGGCTATGATTGCGCCCTGATTCCTGATTCCTGATTCCTGATGCGCAACACCGCCGTCCTCCTCGTCGCCTGCCCCGACCGCAAAGGGCTGGTGGCGGCCATCGCCAACTTCCTCTACCAGCACAACGCCAACATCCTGCACGCCGACCAGCATCAGGATAGCGCGGCGGGGCTCTTTCTTATGCGGGTGGAGTGGGACCTCGCCGGCTTCGATCTGGGGCTGCACCGCTTTGCCGATGCCTTCACGCCGGTGGCGGCGCAATATGAGATGCGCTGGGAGCTGAAGCTCTCCAGCGTGAAGCCGCGCATGGCGATCTTCGTCTCCAGACACGACCATTGCCTGGCCGATCTGCTCTACCGCTGGCACGCCGGCGAGCTGTATTGCGACATCCCCTTGATCATCAGCAACCACCCGGACACCCACTGGCTGGCGGAGGCCTACCGCGTGCCGTTCCAACACATGGCGGTGACCAAGGAGGCCAAGCCGGAGGTGGAGGCCGCGCAACTCGCCTTGTTGAAGGCGCATCACGTCGATTTCATCGTGCTCGCACGCTACATGCAGGTGCTCTCGCCCGGCTTCATCGCCCATTACCCCAACCGCATCATCAACATCCATCACTCCTTCCTGCCCGCCTTCCACGGCGCGCGCCCCTACGAACGGGCCTTCGAGCGGGGGGTGAAACTGATCGGCGCGACCAGCCACTATGTGACCGAGGTGCTGGACGACGGTCCCATCATCGAACAGGATGTGGTGCGCATCTCGCACCGCGACGATCTCACGGATCTCAAGCAGAAGGGAGCGGACCTGGAGAAGGTGGTGCTCTCCCGCGCGGTGCGCTGGCACATCGACAACCGCATCCTGGTCTATGGTAATAAGACCGTGGTGTTCGATTGATGCCTGCGCCATGAGCCAAGCCTTCATTGACCGCAAGACTCTGCTCGATGCCTTTCATTTCCGCCACGCCTGCAAGCAGTTCGACCCCGAGCGGGTGATCCCCGCCGAGGACTTCGACGCGATCCTGGAGGCCGGGCGGCTGTCGCCCAGCTCGTTCGGTTTCGAGCCCTGGTCTTTTCTAGTGATCCAGGACCGTGCGCTCAGACAGGCCCTGGCCGAGGTCGCCTGGGGGGCGCGCACGCAGTTCCCCTCCGCCAGCCATGTGGTGGCCATCCTCGCGCGCAAGGACCTGCGCTGGGATGGCGACTATCTGGGCGAGCACATGCGCGAGGTCAAGGGGTTGGACGCGGCGGCCGTGGCCGCCCGACGCGAGAAGGTCCGGGCCTTCCAGCAGCACGACTTCCGCCTTTTCGATTGCCCGGAGGGCCTGTTCGACTGGGCCTGCCGCCAAACCTACATCGCGCTGGCCAACATGATGACCGCCGCTGCCCTGCTGGGCATCGACTCCTGCCCGATCGAGGGCTTCAACCGGCGCGACGCCGAGGCCGTCCTGGCCCGGCACGATCTGCTCGACCGGCGCGTCTGGGGGCTGTCGGTGCTGGTGGCCTTCGGCTATCGCAGCCAGCCCGCGCCGGCCAAGACGCGCTGGCCGGCAAGCCGGGTGGTGCAGTGGGTGGGCGGCTGAGCCGCCCGGTCGATCGATCCTGGCCGCGATAAGGCATGGCCAGCCCCAGGCAGTTGCTCACCGAGGCGGCCGCCCGCACCCAGGTGCCATTCCGGGTAGTGTTCGCCGACGGCAGCGACTTCCGGCACGGCGCCGATGAACCCGCCTTCACCCTGATCTTCCGCAATC
>JBKBRS010000101.1:0-2584 GCA_046292095.1 Thiobacillaceae bacterium | reverse complement strand
TAGGGCGGCGCTGCGCACGCTGCTGTTCGGCCACGTGGGGCTCATCGAGGCCTATTTCGCCGGCGACCTCGAGGTGGAGGGCAGCCTGCAGATGGCCTTCCGCGCCGGCATGGACATGAACCTGGGCAAGCCGCCCGCAGGGTTGCTCAAGCTGCGCAACGCCTTGCACGAGTGGCGCTACAGCAACCGCTCCCGAGCCCAGGCCAAGGCCAATGCCCGCTTCCATTACGGTCTGGGCACCGATTTCTACCGCCTGTGGCTGGACCGCGCCGGCATGCTGTACACCTGCGCCTATTGGCAGGAGGGAACGCAAACGCTGGAAGAGGCGCAGGTGAACAAGATGGACCACGTGGCGCGCAAGATCCGGCTTGCGCCGGGCGAGACCTTCGTCGACATCGGCTGCGGCTTCGGCGGCTTTCTGTTCCATGCCTGGGAGCGCTATGGGGCGATCGGCACCGGCATCAACACCACCACCGAGCAGGTCGAGTGGCTGCGCGGCGAGATCCGGCGCCGGGGGCTTGCCGACCGGCTGCAGGTCATCGAGGCGGACTTTCGCGACATCCCCGGCCAATATGACAAGGTCGTATCCATCGGCGTACTGGAGCATGCCGGCCGCGACCAGCTCCGCGACGTGGTGCAGGCGCACGCCAGAGCCCTCAAGCCGGGGGGGCTGGGCATGCTGCACTTCATCGGCCATGTCGGCACTTTCGACACCGAGTACTACATCCGCGAATATATCTTCCCAGGGGGCTGGATCCCGAGCCTCGCCGAGGCCCTGGCGGCCATGGACGCCTGTGGTCTGGAGATCCTCGACGTCGAGAACCTGCGCCGCCACTATGCGCTGACCCTGGACGAATGGGCCCGCCGCTTCGAGGAGAAGTGGCCGCAGATCACGGCGCTTAATCCGAAGCGCTTCGATGCGCATTTCTACCGGCAGTGGCGCACCTATCTGTGGTCCTGCGCCGAGATGTTCCGCTCGAAGAACAGCCGCACCCATTTGTTCCAGATCCTCTTCAGCAAGGGCAACGTGGGCGGCGAACACCCAATGAGCCGGGCCTACCTCTACAGCCATGAGCCACGCCCAGAAGGTCGAGCGGCTGCTTGAGCAGGCGCGCGCCGCCCAGGGCGTGCCGCTCGGCCTGGCCAAAGACACCTCCAACCTGTTCCGCGACCGTGCGCCGGTGGCCAAGCAGCGGCTCGATGTGCGCGCCTTCAGCGAGGTGTTGGGGGTGGACGCTGCCGGTGGCTCGGTCGAGGCCGAGGGGATGGTGACCTACGAGCGGCTGGTCGATGCCTGCCTGCCGCATGGCGTGATGCCCGCCGTGGTGCCGCAACTGAAGTCCATCACCCTGGGCGGGGCGGCGGCCGGGGTGGGGATCGAGGCCTCGTCCTTCAAATACGGCCTGGTGCACGAGACCTTGGCGGAGATCGAGGTCCTGCTGCCCGATGGCAGGGTGGTCACGGCCACGCCGGACAACGAATACGCCGACCTGTTCCTCGGCTTTCCCAACTCCTACGGCACCCTGGGCTATGCCTTGAAGCTCAGGGCGCGCGCGGTGCCGGTCAAACCCTATGTGCACCTGACGCACACCCGCTACACCGATGCCGCTGCGGCCTTCGCCGCGCTCGCGCAGCGCTGCGGCGGGGACGCCGACTTCCTCGACGGCGTGGTGTTCGGGCGGGACAGCCTGGTCATCACCGAGGGGCGCTTCGTCGCTTCGGCCCCCTACACCAGCGACTACGGCTTCGAGCGCATCTACTACAAGAGCCTGTTGACGCGCGGCGAGGACTACCTCACCGTGCGCGATTACATCTGGCGCTGGGACACGGACTGGTTCTGGTGCTCGAAGAACCTGGGGATGCAAAACCCGCTCATTCGCCGGCTGGCCGGCCGCAAGCGTTTGAATTCGGTCTTCTACACCAAGGTCATGCGGTTCAACAGCCGCTGGCGGCTCACCCACCGGCTCGACCGGCTCTTGGGCTGGCACCGCGAGAGCGTGATCCAGGACGTGGACATCCCCATCGAGCGTGCGCCCGAGTTCCTGGAGTTCCTGCTGCAGGAGATCGGTATCCTACCCGTGTGGCTCTGTCCCATCCGCCCGCAGGGACGGCCGTTCACCCTCTATCCCATGGCGGCCGACACGCTCTATGTCAACTTCGGCTTCTGGGACGTGGTGCGGCGGCGTGAACCCTTTGCGCCGGGCCACCACAACCGGCTCATCGAGGCCGAGGTGATGGCGCTCGGCGGCATCAAATCGCTCTACTCCGACAGCTATTACGACGCGGCAACCTTCTGGCGGATATACAACGGTGAGGCCTATCGTCTGCTCAAGGCGAAATACGACCCGCAGGGCCGGCAGAAAGACCTCTACCAGAAGACTGTGCTGCGCCAGTAGACCGTATGGGCCGATGCTGGCCCGAAGCGAGGGGGCTTAGCGCGCCAGCTCCTCCAACAGGCTGGCCAGGTCGTCGGCGTGTTCCTCCTCGACAGCGAGGATCCCCTCCAGCATGCGCCGCGTGGTGATGTCCTTGTCGCCGATGTAACGGATCATCTCGCCATAGCTGTCGATGGCGATGCGCTCGG
>JBKBRS010000100.1:0-7765 GCA_046292095.1 Thiobacillaceae bacterium | reverse complement strand
CGCGTTGTCCAGCGTGCCGCCGCGGGCAAGCCCGGCGCGGCGCAGGGATTCGACATCGCGCATGAAGCCGAAGGTGCGCGCCCGGCTGACCTCCCGCACATACGACTGACGGCCGAGGTCGACGGTGACCGTCTGGGCGGAGCGGGCGAGCACCGGGTGCTCGAAGTCGATGCGGAAGGTCAGACGAAAGCCGTCATAGGGCGCGAGCTCGGCCCATTTGTCGCCCTCCTCCACCCGCACCGTCTTTTTCACGCGGATGTAGCGTCGGGGTGTGGCCTGCGCCTCCAGCCCGGCGGACTGGATCAGAAAGACGAAGGGGGCGGCGGAGCCGTCCATGATCGGGACCTCAGGCCCGGTGAGATCGATGTAGACGTTGTCCACGCCCAGGCCGGCGAGTGCCGACATGAGGTGCTCCACGGTGGCGATCTTCACCCCGTCGCGCTCGATGGCCGAGCACAACCGCGTGTCGGTCACCCGTTCGGGGGCGACCGGGATGTCCACGAATGGTTCGACGTCCAGGCGCCGAAAGACGATGCCGGTATCGGGCGGGGCCGGCCGCAGGGTCATCTCGACCTTGCAGCCGGTGTGCAGCCCCACGCCGGTGGCGCGGACGAGGGTCTTCAGCGTGTATTGGGGAATCATCTCCTTATTGTAGTGGTTTGAGCCGCTCCGCACTTGCCATTAGCATGAAAGTTGGCGCAGCCAACTCTCGAAGCTCCCCTCTCCCATGGGGAGAGGGGCTGGGGGTGAGGGAACGGCCATGGCCGTTAGCGCTACCGCTTCATCACCGCAAGGGGTTTGTCGACGACAGGCCACAGCCTGCAAACCATTCATCCCATGCCATGATATGGATGACGCGGTCGGGCCGGTCGCGCTGCTGGGCTTCGTCATCGCGCCAGTGCACTGGGCAGACAACTGACGCCGCAGTTGCGCCAAGTCAGATCAAGACGCGGCGACATAGCCCCCGCGGCCATGATATCGCGCGCGAGCGCCGTTGTACGACCGATCGCCGCGGCGATCGTTCAGTCAGCGCAGATACCCCTCGTGCTCGAGCTTGAGCACCACCTTCTGCACCGCCTCCTCGACGCTATACTGCGAGGTGTCGATGGCGAGTTCCGGTGACTCGGGCACCTCGTAGGGGTCGGACACGCCGGTGAACTCGGGGATCAGTCCGGCGCGGGCCTTGGCGTAGAGGCCCTTGCGGTCGCGCGCCTCGCACACCTCGATGGGGGTGGAGACGTGCACCTCGATGAAGCCGCCCCAGGGCTCGATCATGCCGCGCACGTCGCGTCGGGTGGCGCGGTAGGGGGCGATGGGGGCGCAGATAGCCACTCCGCCGTTCTTGGTGATCTCGCTGGCGACGAAGCCGATGCGGCGGATGTTGATGTCGCGGTGCTCGCGCGAGAAACCGAGCTCGCTGGAGAGGTGCTTGCGTACGATGTCGCCGTCGAGCAGGGTCACGCGGCGGTCGCCTAGCTCCATGAGCTTGACGGCCAGCGCGCGGGCGATGGTGGACTTGCCCGCACCCGACAGCCCCGTGAAGAACACCGTGAAGCCCTGCCGGTGGCGTGGTGGGTGCGCCTTGCGCAATTCCTCTACCACCTCCGGATAGGCATACCACTCGGGCACACGCAGGTCCTGCATGAGCCGCCGGCGCAGCTCGGCGTCACTCATGCTCAGGCCGCGCACCCCTTCCGGCAGGTCGTCCTCAGTCAGATAAGTGTCCTGGTCCTCGACGTAGAGCAGGCGGGGGAAGGCGACCAGCTCGACGCCAACGGCCTCGATCAGGCGCGCCTGCTGCCCCGCGTCGAGGGCCAGGCCCAACACCCCACCCCCCGGGACCCCCCAGGGCGCGCTCTCGCCACCCACCACGAGGTGGGTGCAGCCATAGTTGCGGGCGACGATGGCCTTGTAGGCCACCGAGCGCGGGCCCGTGGCGCTCGCCAGCAGGGGGCTGACCGCCATCATGGTGGTGGTGGCTGGGAAGCGGGGGAGCATGGCCTGACAGGCGCGCAGCCGGGTGAAGTGCAGGGGGTCGTGCACCGGGTCGGCGCCGCCGGCCACATGGATGAAGAGGTTGGCCTCGCACTCGGCGGCGGCGCGCAGGTAGAACACGTGCTGGGGACGGTGCAGCGGCTGGGTGGGCATCACCGCCAGCACCCGCCGCCAGCCGCGGCGCGCGAACTGGGCGCGCGCCTCGGCCGGGGTCAGGCGCAGGGTGAGGAAGTCGTGCCGCGGCGGCAGGCTCACCCCCTCCACCCGGCCGGCGAGGTAGACCTGGCCTGGGGCTGCCGTGGGTTGGTCGAGCGGCAGCCCGGATTCGGCCGCAAGCCTCGTCTCGCGCTCGGGGTCGGCGGGCCAGACCTCGGTTACGTGCAGCAGGGCCGGCATGAAGCCCTCGGCATCGCGCAGGGCGACCGTCATGCCGGGGACGATGCCCTGCGCCTGTTTGGCCGGGACCGCCAGCACGTTGGGCCAGGGCCAGAAGCGGCCGTCGCTGAGCTCCAGACGGGAGAGGACCCGCTCGTAGTCGGCCCGGCCCAGGTAGCCGGTCAGCGGCGCGAGCGCCCCGGTGAGCAGGAGCTCCAGGTCGCAGATCTGGCGCCAGTCAAGGTCGATGGACGGGTAATCGCGCGCGGCCTGGCGGATGGCCTGGGCGCGGTAGGCGTCGACCAGCAGCATGGGCAGCTCGCCACCGTAAGGGGGGATCAGGTTTCGCATGGATTTCAGCCCGAATAGGTTGCGAAAAAGGCCGAGACGAAATCCGCCAGGCGCGATTCAGGCAGGACGTTGATGCCGGCGGCCGCCTTGCGGCCGCCGCCCGTCTCGAACTGGCTACACAGGGTGTCGGCGCCGCTGCGGTTGGCCAAGGGGGCGCGCACGCTCACCACATAGTGACCCTTGGGCGAGCGGGTGAGCAAGGCATGCGCTCGCTGCGGGTGGGCCTGCGCCAGTTCGTTGGCGAAGACGCCAGAGACGCGGCGCGCCCAGGCGGCGTCGGGGAGGATGAAGACCGCCCCGCCGGGCCGCGCCTCGGCTGCTGCCACGGCACGCGCTGCGGCCATATCGGCGGCATAGCCCTCGCGCAGCCGCACGAACTCGGGTGCCGCGTGGATGAAGTCGAAGGGGTCAGTGTAGGCATGCAGTCGCCGGTAAAGGTCGTCCGGCGGATAATAGAGGTCGTCCA
This sequence comes from Thiobacillaceae bacterium, assembly GCA_046292095.1. Lineage (GTDB taxonomy): Bacteria > Pseudomonadota > Gammaproteobacteria > Burkholderiales > Thiobacillaceae > JANWZL01. The sequence goes on along the minus strand of JBKBRS010000100.1, from coordinate 4,578 downwards.
CCGTCTCGCCGTAGGCGTTGTAGTTGAGGCACTCGCCCAGCTCGCGCAGGGCTTGGAGCCGGTCCTCGCCCAGACCCAGGGGTTCGGCGGCCCGCCGCGCCGACTCGTGCAGGTTGTCGCCGAAGGCGGCCACCACCGCCCAGGCGCGATGGCGCCCGCCGAGGTGGCGGTCCACGATCAGGCTGGTGCAGACCTGGGCATCGGTGTCGATGTGGGCCTCGAACAGGGGGTGCACAGGCAGCTCGCCGGGGTTGTGGTGGTCGAACCAGCGCACGCGCACCCCCGCATCCAGCAGGGCCCTGAGCGGTGCGGCGTTCTTCTCCACGGCGATGTCCAGGGCGGTGACGCTGTCGCCCGCCTGGGCGGCGATCCGCTTGAGCAGGGCAATGTCGCGCTTGACGCCGGTGACGAGCTGGCTCTCCGCCGGCTCCGCCAGGCGTAGCTGGTGCAGGGCGCAGAGCCCGTCGGCGTCACCATTGAAGGCGTCGAAAAGCATGGTGCACTCCTGGGAAAACGGTAAGCTTGTCGTCAGGGGATATCGGCAGACGCGCGTCGAATGTTCAACCCAATCCGCCTCCCTTCCTGGCTGCCGCTGGCGGCCTACCTCGTCCTGGTCGTCGTCAGCAGCCTGCACCCCTTTGCAGGCTGGGCCTCGCCGGCGCAGTGGTCACTGCAGTTTATCACGGCGCCATTGCCGCCTTTCATCACCCGCACCGACCTCACCACCAACTTCCTGGTGTATCTGCCGCTGGGCTATCTGCTCGCCCTGCGGCTCACCCAGCCCCGACGGCGGGGGCGTGCCGTGCTGTTCACCACTCTGGCCGGGCTCACCCTGAGCCTGGTCCTGGAGAGCCTGCAACAACTCATCCCCGGACGCATCGCCTCCAACCTCGACGCCGCGCTCAACACCCTGGGGACCCTCACCGGGGCGCTGCTCACCCTGCATCATGGCCGCCTGCTACGCGCCAGCCGCCGTGCCCGGCGCTGGCGCCGGGACTGGTTCAAGCCGGGCTGGGCGGTGGACGCGGGGCTCGCGCTCGTCCTGCTCTGGGGCCTGGCCCAGTTCGCCCTGCTGCCGGTGCCTGGCGCCGGCTGGCTGGAGTTGCACCTACGCCCCTTCGACACCGCACCCGGGGGGCTCGATGAGTTGAATCTGGCCTGGTTCGCCGCCGTCGCCCTGGAGATGGCGGCGCTGGGGGCGTTCACCGCCTGTCTGCTACGGCCGGGGCGTTATGTGAGCGCCCTCACGCTGCTGTTCCTGCTGGCCTTTGCCGTCAAGCTGCTGGCCGCCACCTTCCTGCTCAAGCTCAAGGTGGTGGGCGGCGTGTTGTCACTGGAGACCCTGGCCGCCTTCCTGCTCGCGTTTTGGCTCTTGCTCACGCCGTGGGTGTCGCGGCACCGGCCGCTCGCCGCCTTCGGTCTGCTCGCCGCCATCCCGCTGCTGCGCCTCGCGCTGGGGGGCCATCTCCTGCTGCCCAAGGCGAGCCTGCTCAACATCGTCGGGCTGGCGAAGGCGGCCGCGGCGTTTTGGCCCTATTTGGCCCTGTTGGTGCTGGCCTTGGGGCGGCTTGCAAGAATGCGGAAAAGCGGCCATTGAGCTATGGCCAATAAAAGTACCCCCATCAGGCTGGCGAGGCTATAGCGGAGGTACAGCTCGACGCCTTCGGCCAGGTGCTGGCGGTCGGTGCTCAACAGGAACTGCAGCGCCGAGAAGCGCTGACCGTATTTGTCGACCGCCTGCGCCAGCCCCAACCAGAGGAACCCGTAGGCGATCGCAACCGCCGCTATCACTATGCCGAGCGTGGCAGGCCCGTGCAGGCCGCGGCCAGCGAAGTAACGGCCTAGGAGGCTGCCCGCCAGGGCCATGGATAATCCGCCCAGGGCGATGGCGGTGCTCGCGGCCCAGCTACCCCCACCTGCCATGAGCTCGGTCAGGTTGTCCGTGGCTGCTTGTTGCACCACGACCCAGTGCGCGATGGCCAGCACGGGCGGTGCAACGACCACCCAGGCCAGCAGACCCGCGTCGAAACGGTGGACGACCAGGACACGGCTGAGCAAGGCACCACCCAGCAGAATGACGCTTGCAGCGCTCAGCAGCGCGGTCAGACGCGCGATCACCTCGACATCACCCGGCCAGGTCAGCACTGGGGAACCCACCAGGTCATGCACGCCCTCTGAGGGTACGGCCAAGTGGAGTCCCACGGCAGTGAAGAAGGCATGGATCAGGACCAGCGCCGGTAACGCGAGGCGCATGGACCTGTGGCGGTCGATTGCGCGCGCGAAGGCCACGGGTAGGGCCGCGAGCCAGAGCCATGCCAGTGCCAGAAGGCCGGCCGACAGCAGCGGGCTGTCGGCATAGATGACCTCCCGGAGGTTGTAGGGCAACGAGGGGGTGTTGGGCAGGAGATAGCCCCCAAGGTCAGGGTCAACCAGACCCCGGCAAGCGGTATCAGTCCATGATCGATCCGGCCTTTGCGACGGGGCAGGCGATCTTGGCGTACGGTCTGTGGGTTGGGCGGCAGGGCGGGGGCCACGGTTGGTCGCGTTCCGGCAACCGCACGTGCCCAGCCCAGCGTCAACACGAGCATGAACAGCAGACTCATGCGCGGTGCGTCGAAGGGCGAGTCGACCATGCCCAGGCCGAGGAAACCGGCCAGTGCGGCCAAGCTGGCGGCACAGTAGCGATCCGCGGCTCGCCAAGCGCAGCGGGCGGTGTGCCAGGCACCGATGGCCAAAAGCCCATGGAATACGAGCAAGCCAAACCAACCGTAGGAGAACAAGAGATCCACCCAGAGATTTTTGATGTGCCAGGGCAGGTGATCAAAGACGGTGAAATACCAGCGTGCAGCCCCGCCCGAGAAATCGCCATTGGCGACGAGATCCTGTCCGCTTGCGTCATAGAGGGCGACAGAGCGTACGAGGAGGCTGCCCTGTGCGCCCGCATTCTCAAGCGCGAGCCACATGGGACGGCCACCCCCTCCAGGCCAATTGAGCGCGAGTACGTGCTCTCTCCGCTGCCATTGCCCGGTGACCTCGAACGTGGCGGAGGCACAGCCGAAGCTGTCGAAAAAGCTCCGCTCGCAGAGCAGCACGTTGAGACGGCTACCGTCCTCGCCCCGGAGCTCCACCGAGAGGCGGTAACGCTCGCCATGCCGGGTCGCGACCCGCTGTAGGACATACAGCGGGGTGCCTGGAGTCAGGCGCAGGACGGTACGCTCACCCTCATGCGCGAAGGCATAGGCCCCGGGCCGGTTTTCCGGCGGCGCAAGATAGTAGTAAGTGAGCGGGAAGCGACCCGGCCCCATGCCGAACAACTTCGTCCAGACGTCGTCCGTGCGCATGCCAAGGACCTGGCGCCAGTGATCGAGGCGTACACCCACGTCCTCCAGACTACGGGCGATGCGCGCGCTGGCGAAGGGTCCGCTGACGATGGGCGCCAGGACGGCGGCGACGAAAACAATGCCGAGCAGGGCAGTGGCCGTTGTCCGCCAGGGACTGGCGGATGGCCTGCACCAGGCCATGGCGAGCACGATCGCAAGCAACAGGGTCGCGGCGTAGGCGCCTCGCGCATACGTGACGGCCAGGGCATAGAGCGCGGCGACTAGAAGCGTTATGGACAGCCCACCGCGCACCAGCCCCCCTTTCTGGGCATACCATAGGGCCAGAAATGGCAGGGTCAGCAACAAATGCGCCTCGACGTAGGCGCCACCGGTGTGCATGGCTGACATCAGTCCGGCGACGCGGAAGTCACGTGCGAAGTCGAACAAACCCGGGAATACAGCGCGCTCCCACAACACGGCGAGGCTGCCTGCGGCCAAGCCGAGCACCATGCCCATAGTGAACAGACGTTCCACCACAACACCGCTGCCGCGCTGGATTAGGGCGAGATGCGTCAGCGCCGTCGCCCACAAAAAGCCCTTGGACACCCGCAGGAAGTTGTAAGGGCTGTAGTAATGATCGACAGCCGCCTCCGCTAGAGCGGAATAGGGCCACAAGGCCACCAGCGCGCTGATCCCGACCACCCCCAGCCATGCGATCAGGGCCCAGCGCATAACGGTCGGCCATGTAGCAGCGGCCGGGCGCTTGGACAGAGCGTAGCCGACCGCCAGGGTCAGCAACACCAATGCATCGAACTCGTCGAAGAAGATCCGTCCGCTCCAGGGCGCCAAGTCGAGTACGGGGAGCGCGGCAGGCAGGACTACCAGCCAGGCATGGGGGTAGCGCGTGAGCAAGGCGGCGTAACTCAGGACGCCGATGGCGAGCCAGGCTCGTGCGTAAGGCTGATACCACCACCAGGCCGCCACGGCGCCCAAGCCGAGCAAAGCGAGCAAGGCCCCTCCCGCACGCACCTGCGGCCGCACCCAGCTCGACGGGGGTGCAGGCGGTAGCTCGGTCTCGGGTGCTTCGCGCCGAGCCTTGAGAGGCGGGGGCTCGGCGTCACGTCTGTCTTGAGTGGACCCGGAGAGACGGCAGGCAAGAACGGCCCCTGTGGCCGCACCCGCTGCCGCAAGGAGCAGGTTCGTGGTATCGGCCTGGCGTTCTGCCAGGAAGAGCCGGCCGCCCTCGACGATGGCTGCT
>JBKBRS010000099.1:0-7775 GCA_046292095.1 Thiobacillaceae bacterium | reverse complement strand
ATCTAAAGTTCGCCGCACGGCAGACCCGGCCGGGCCGGCCAGCGCTGCTCCTGCTGCATGGGGTCACCGGCTGCGGCAAGACCACCCTGTCGCAGCAGATCCTGCAGACCCTTGGCGCCGTGCGCCTGCGCTCGGATGTCGAGCGCAAACGCCTGTTCGGGCTGGGTCCGCTCGAAGACAGCAGCCGCATCCCCGGCGGCATCTACACCGAGGCGGCGAGCCGGCGCACCTTCGAGCGGATCGAGGCGCTCAGCCGCAGGCTGCTTAGCGCAGGCTTCCGGGTCGTCTGTGACGCCACCTTCCTGCGCCGGCAGCACCGCGAACCGCTCATCCGCGCCGCCCAGGCGCTCGGCGTGCCCTGGTTCATCCTGTCGCTCAAGACCGACGTGTCGCTGCTGCGCGAGCGGGTGGCTAGACGCGCGCAGGCGCGCACCGATGCCTCGGAGGCCACGCTCGAGGTCCTCGACAAGCAACTGCAGGAACTGGAACCCTTTGCCCCCGACGAGGCGGCGCACGTGATCGTCTTCGATGGCAACGACGCCAGCACCTGGCCGGCGGCGATCGCCGCGCTGGCGCGTCGGGTCGGGGTGTCCGTGTGAGCCCCGATTCGGCCCGCCAGCGGGCCTCCTACCTCAATGGTTGGAACAGGTAGGAGCGCCGCTTGCGGCGCGAATCACAGGTCGCTTGCGGCGCGAACCGCGAACCGCGGAGCACATGCAGCGCGTTGTGCGGGTTCGGCCTTGGATTCGGCCCGCAAGCGGGCCTCCTACCATGGCGGTTTGGGTGGTCGGGTTCGTCCAGTAAGAGGGCTCAACCTTTGGGGCTTTCCCGGTAACGTATCCGGCCCGATGCGCCGTTTCACCGGATATGCCCATCCGGAGATTGTGATTTCTGGCGAAACGGTTTAAGATGAGAATCGTTATCGATTATGCAGGTGACGATGTCTCTCCCCTTGGCTGAGTTGCCGCCCGGTACCGTCGCTAGTGTCCTCTCCCTGAACGTCGGGCAGGACTACCAGCGCCGCATGGCCGGCCTTGGGTTGCGGCCGGGCGTGGCGATACGGGTGATCCGGCGCTCGCCCCTCAAGGGCCCGTTACAGGTCCGCGCCGGCCACACCGACATCATCCTGCGCCGCGGCGATGCCGCGCGCATCCAGGTCGAGCCCATCGTCCAGACGGGCTGCGTCCCAGCCGACGCCGTCCGGTCCGAAGCGATACCCGCCCCTTGAAGCGCATCGCCCTCCTGGGCATGCCCAACACGGGCAAGTCCACCTTCTTCAACCGGCTCACGGGCGCCGGGGCACGGGTCGGCAACTGGCCCGGCCTGACCGTCGAGCTGCTCTCCGCACGCGTCCTGCTCGCCGGTCAGATGGTCGAGGTGGTCGACCTGCCGGGCATCTACAACCTGCACGGCTTCTCGGAGGACGAGCAGGTGGTACGGCGCTTCCTCGAGTCGCAGCCGCTCAACCTGCTGGTGCTGGTCCTTAACGCCAGCCAACTCGACCGCCAACTCGCCCTGGCCCTGCAGGCGAGGCATCTGGGTGTGCCTTTGCTCCTACTGCTCAACATGGAGGACGAGGCGCAACGCCTGGGCATCCGCATCGACAGCGCCGCCTTGGAGCGGGCCCTGGGCGTGCCCGTGCGCTTGCTCTCGGCCAAGTATGGCCAGCACTACCGCGAGGCGCTCGAGGCGATCGAGCGCTCGCTTGTGGCCCATCCGGAGCTCAGGCGGGCGGACAGGCGCGCCCTGGAGGAGGACCAACACATCGAGCAGGCGCTCGAGCGACTCGTGCAGGCCAGTGTGCACGCCCCGGTGCAACTGCCGCCGACCCTGAGCGAGCGCATCGACGCCATGCTGTTGCATCCCTGGCTGGGGCTGCCATTCCTGCTGCTGATCCTGTTCGTCCTGTTCCAGGCCGTCTATGCCCTGGGCAGCCCGCTGCAGGACAGCATGGAATGGCTGCTTGGGGAATTCCGGCGCAGCGTCCTCGACCCCGCCCTGGCCGGGCTTCCGTCCGGCTTGCGCAGCTTCCTGGCCGAGGGGCTGTACGACGGCGTGGGCACGGTGCTGACCTTCATGCCGGTCATCGCCCTATTCTTCGTCGCCCTGGCCATCATCGAGGACAGCGGCTATCTCGCCCGCATCGCCTTCCTGGTCGATGCGATCATGCAGCGGCTGGGCCTGGACGGGCGCGCCTTCGTCATGCAGCTGATGGGCTTCGGCTGCAACGTGCCGGCCATCATGGGCACGCGCATCATGCGCTCACGCGGCCTGCGCGCGCTGACCATGCTGGTGATCCCCTTTTCGCTGTGTTCCGCCCGCCTGCAGGTGATCCTGTTCATCACCACGGCCGTCTTTGCGCCGGGCACCGCGCCAATCGTCCTGCTGAGCCTCTACGTCCTGAGCATCCTCCTGGCCATGCTCACCGCCTTCATCTGGCGCGGGCACTACGTGAACCGCGAGCCGCTGCTCCTGGAACTGCCCCCCTACCGCTTGCCGACCCTGCGCTTTCTGTTCTACGAAGGCTGGCGGGCGACGCTGCAGTTCCTGCGCGGTGCCGGCGGCTACATCGTGCTGGGGGTGGTGGTGGTCTGGTTTCTGACGCACTACCCCTTCGACGCCCAGCCCGCCAGCGCGGCCACACTGGCCGGACGGCTGGCCGACTGGCTGGCGCCGATCTTCTCCCCCCTGGGGCTCGACAGCCTGTTGGCCATCGCCCTGCTCTTCGGCCTGGTCGCCAAGGAGGTGGTGATCGGTGCCCTGGCGGTGATCTACAGTGCCGGTCCGGATCAACTGCCCGCTCTCCTGGCCCATCGCCTGGACGCCATCCAGGCGATGAGCTTTCTGCTCTTCATCCTGATCTACACCCCTTGCGTCTCGACCATCGCCGTGATCCGCAAGGAGAGCGGCGACTGGCGCCTCACCCTGCTGGCCGTGGCCTGGCCCCTGATGCTGGCATGGCTCGTCAGCTTTGCCTTTTATCAGACCGCCCGCGCCCTCGGTTACTGAGCTGTCGGATGCGCCGGCGCGTTACACTCCCCGCATGAACCTGCGTCCCCTGATGCCGACCGGTCGCCTCACCCTCACGGTGGCGGCCGGTTTCGTCCTCTCGCTCCTTTTGTTGACCAGCCAGACCGTGGTCGGCCTGCGCGAGCTGGCCGAAAACAAGCGGCGTCTCGAGGCCATCGTCGAGGTCAACAACGTCAAGACCCGGCTCGCCAGCGAGATGCGCGACATCCTGCGCGACCGCGCCATCTCCATGCTGTCCATCGTGGTGATGAGCGACGAGTTCGAGAAGGATGAGATGATGATGCGCTTCTATGCCTACGGCGGCGCCTATCAGGCGACTCGGCTGAAGCTGGAGCCCATGCTCACCCTGCCCGAGGAGAGGGTTGTGCTGCAGCGCATCGACGCCATTACCCGCGACAACCGGCCCATCATGCAGGAGGTGGTCGACCTCGGCATGCAGGGCTACACCTTCCTCGCCTTCGGCATCCTGCAGCAGCAGGCCATCCCCATGCAGCGCAGGCTGGTGCGAGAGCTCGACAACCTAATCGCCATCCAACACGACGTCAACCATCATGCCAGCGTCGCCGCCCGGCAGGCCTTTGAGCAGACGCGCATGGTCATGCTGGCCCTGGGGGTTGCCGCCGTCGCCGTGGCGGTGCTGGTCGCCCTGGTGGTCGTCCGGCGTACCCAGCGCCTGGCCGCCGACATGGACCGCGAACGCACCAAGTTCCGCACCCTGTTCGAGACCAACACCGACGGCATCGTCATCCTCGACGAGACCGGCTTCCGCGAATGCAACCCGGCCACGCTGCAGATGTTCCGCATGGACTCGGTGGAGGAATTCCTGGGCCACCGGCCGCAGGATCTGGGCGCCCCGACCCAGCCCGACGGACGCAGCGCGCGCGAGGTCGCCCAGGAAAGCATCCGTCAAGCCATCGCCGAGGGCCACGCCCACATGCACTGGCTGGGCCGGCGCCGCGACGGCAGTCTGTTTCCGGTGGAGATCGCGCTGCACGCCATGCATCTCGACGGCAAGCCCTACATCCAGGCCATCATGCGCGACGTGACCGATCAGAAGGCCGCCGAGGCGGCGCTGAAATCGGCGCACGACGCCGCCATCGCCGCCACCCAGCTCAAATCGCAGTTCCTCGCCAACGTCAGCCACGAGATCCGCACACCGATGAACGGCATCATCGGCATGACACGTCTGCTCCTGGACACCCCGCTCAGCGCCCGGCAGCGTGAATATGCCGAGGCGGTGGCGCGCTCCGCCGAATCGCTGCTCGCCATCATCAACGACCTACTAGACTTCTCCAAGATCGAGGCCGGGCGGTTGAGCGTGGAACGCATCCCCTTCCATCTCGAGGAGCTGGTGCAGGACGTCATGGCCCTGGTGACCCCACGGGCCCAGGCCAAGCAGCTCGAACTGCGGCTCGAGCGGCAGACTGAGATCCCCGAATGGCTGCTGGGCGACCCGCTGCGGTTGCGGCAGATCCTTCTCAACCTGCTCGACAACGCCATCAAGTTCACTGACCACGGCCGGGTGTGCCTGAGCATCGAACCGATCCGGCTGGATAGCGGCGAAGGCTATCGCTTCACCGTGACGGACACCGGGATCGGAATCCCGCCCGAGGCCCATGAACGCATCTTCGATGCCTTTGCCCAGGCCGACGGCTCCACCACCCGGCGCTACGGCGGCACCGGCCTGGGGCTCGCCATCTGCCGCCAACTGGCCGAGCTGATGGGCGGCACGCTCAGTGTGGAAAGCCGCCCGGGCGAAGGCAGCACCTTCCGGCTCGTGCTGCCCCTGCAGGTCACCGAGGCCCCCACGGCGCTGCCTCACACACAACAGCCCCTCCCCCACTTCATCAACACCCGTGTGTTGGTGGCTGAAGACCATCCGATCAATCAGAAGCTGAGCCAGTTGATGCTGGAGAACCTCGGCGTCGAGGTCGTGCTCGCCAGCAACGGCAAGGAGGCCCTGGAGCGGGCCCAGCAGGAAACCGTGGATCTGATCCTGATGGACTGCCAGATGCCCGAGTGGGACGGCCTCCAGGCCACACGCGCCATCCGTGCCTGGGAGGCGGAGACGGGCCGGGCGCGGCTACCCATCATCGCCCTGACCGCCAATGCCATGCCCGGCTTCGAAGACACCTGTCGCCAGGCCGGCATGGACGCCTATCTGCTCAAGCCCTTGCACGATGACAGTCTCGCCCAGACCCTGGCGCGCTGGTTACCAGCCAAGGTCATACCGTCCAAGCCCACCGGGATGGCAGAGCCGCCGGCGGCTGGCGAGGCGAACTGCTTCGATCTGGACAAGATCCGCCGCGTCTGTCACGACCGACCGGAACAGGTCGCCGAGATGCTGGAATTGTTCATCAGCAGCAATGAGCCCCTGTTGCAAGACTTGCTGCAGGCCTCGGCGGCCGGTGATACCGACCGTGCCCGGCGTGCCGCCCACCAGATCAAGGGCGCGGCCGCCTATCTGGGCGCCCAGGCCCTCGCCGAGGCCGCGCGCCGCACCGAGAACGCCGCCCGCAGCGGGGCACTGGACGAGCTGCAGCAAAGCCTCGGGCAATTGCAGCAGGCCTTCGACGACGTCACGCGGGCCATACAGGCGCACCTGCAGGCACCGATGGCCGGCTAAAATAGCGCCTTCAGACATCATCCTCCAATCACACCCATGCTCGACATCCAGCTCCTGCGCAAGGACATCGCCTTTGTCGCCAGCCGCCTCGCCAGCCGCGGCATCACCCTCGACACCGCCCGCTTCGAGGCCCTGGAGGCCGAGCGTAAGGAGATCCAGACCCGCACCCAGGACCACCAGGCACGCCGCAACGCCCTGTCCAAGCAAATCGGTATCGCCAAGGCCAAAGGCGAGGACGCCTCGGCCGCCATGGCCGAAGTCGTCCGCATCAACGACGCGCTCAAGGTCCTGGAAGAGCGTCTCGGCGACATCCAGGAAGCGCTCAACGACCTGCTCTATCAACTTCCGAACCTGCCGCATGCCAGTGTGCCGCAGGGCAGCAGTGAGGCCGACAACGCCGAGCTGCGTCGTGTGGGCGAGCCGCGCCGATTCGACTTTCCCGTGCGCGACCACGTCGATCTGGGCGAGGCGCTCGACCTGCTCGATTTCGCCACCGCCGCCAAGCTGGCGAGCAGCCGCTTCAGCCTCATGCGCGGGGGGCTGGCGCGCCTGCACCGGGCGCTCGCCCAGTTCATGCTCGACACCCACACGCAGGAGCACGGCTACGAGGAGGTCTATGTCCCCTACATCGTCAACGCCGATTCCATGCGCGGCACAGGCCAGCTGCCAAAATTCGAAGGTGACCTCTTCAAGCTCGTTAACGGCATGTACCTGATCCCCACCGCCGAGGTCCCAGTGACCAACATCGTGCGCGACGAGATCATCCCTGAGGAAAACCTTCCCATCCGCCTGGTCGCCCACACCCCCTGCTTCCGTTCCGAGGCCGGCGCCTACGGCAAGGACACCCGCGGCATGATCCGCCAGCACCAGTTCGACAAGGTGGAACTGGTGCAATTCGTCCGCCCTGAGGACTCCTACGACGCATTGGAGGAACTCACCGGTCATGCCGAGGCGATCCTGCGCAAGCTGGAACTGCCCTATCGCGTCGTCGCCCTGTGCACCGCCGACCTCGGCTTCTCGGCGGCCAAGACCTACGACCTCGAGGTCTGGCTGCCCGGCCAGAACACTTATCGCGAGATCTCCTCCTGCTCCAACTTCGAGGCCTTCCAGGCGCGACGCATGCAGGCCCGCTTCCGCCGCGATGGCGGCAAGCCGGAGCTCATGCATACCCTCAACGGCTCGGGTCTGGCCGTCGGCCGCACCCTGGTGGCGGTGCTGGAGAACTACCAGAACGCCGACGGCTCCATCACCATCCCCGAGGTCCTGCGTCCCTACATGGGCGGCCTCACCGTCCTGCGCCAGGGGCAGGACTGAGCTGCCCGTGCTGCGCGCAGGCAAGCAACCTGTCGGACTCCATCCCCGGCGCGCGACGAGCGGTCGATGCATGCAGCGCAAGGCGCGGGGCGCGCCGTGGCATGGCCCGCTACAATGGACCCAAAAGCCGCGGATACGCCGCCTCCGGCCCGTCCTAGAGTGCTCCGACAAAGCGCGTCTTAGGCAGCGTCGCGTCGTAAGCTCTGTTCGAACGGCTCCTTAGCGTGCAAGCAGGTAGTGGCTCGCGCCTTGCTGATCCGTCCGTTCAAGCCCCCGACCATGCCTTCTGAGTGCGGGCGTCTTAGGCGGATGCGGCGGTGTTCGCTGCCGCCCACCTCACAGACCTGATCGAAGGGAGGTTTGCCGGTCGGAGCGCGCTCGCCGGTGGCGGTAAAGCGGTCGGTAAATTCCTTGCCGTTGTCGGTGAGCGCCTGCCTGATTCTTAAACGGCGCTGCCTGGGCAAGCCGCGACCGGAAACCCCTGGCATGACGCGCCGACGGGTCGGGCGTAATCTTTAGGTGGCCCCTGCGCGAGGCGCGATTGATGGCCGCGAACAAGTCGCGGTGCTTGGGTTCACATCTGCGGAAGAGGCCTCACAGCGCTGTAGATAGACCCCAGCGCATCGTCCTTGAAGGGCTTGCGCGCATGGGCGTGTCGTCTTGGGGTTCGAGGCCTTGAGGTTGCTTGCGCCTTAAGGCCGCAGGCAACGAGGGCTAAGCGTGAGGCCTTCGCGTTGTGAATTCGCGGGTGACGACCAACCAATCGTCAAGCCCGCTTGCGGGCCGAACCCAAGCCCTACCACAG
>JBKBRS010000098.1:0-7918 GCA_046292095.1 Thiobacillaceae bacterium | reverse complement strand
AACCGCTCCGGCCTGATCGTGCAGGGCGACCCGACCCAGGCCGATGGCCATGCCGAACGGCGCGCAGCGCTTGACATGATCCACCGCCACTCTCCCGGTTCGACCCGCCAGCTGACGTTGGGCGCCGACAAGGGCTTCGACGCGGCCGAATTCGTTGCTGACCTCAGGCAGGCCTGTGTCACCCCGCATGTCGCGCAGAAATCGCGGCACTCGGCGATCGACGGCCGCACCACCCGGCACGCGGGCTATGCCCTGTCGATCAAGAACCGCAAACGGATCGAAGAGGCTTTCGGCTGGGCCAAGACCGTCGGCGGCATGGCCCAGACCGTCTATCGCGGCCTCGAGAAGGTGCGGTCCCGCTTCATCCTGACGATGGCCGCCAACAACCTCGCCCGACTGCCCCGGCTGCTGGCTGCGTGACGATGGCAAACCGCATCAGACACGCATGGCTTCTGCGCCAAAGCGCCCAAAGCCAAACCTGGCCAGTTGTGCCGAAAGGAAACCGTTCTGCACAGCCAACTTATTCAGCGGCCTGCTAACGGATAGGGGGCGGGCCGGAACCCGCCCCCTTGGCCGTCAGCGGCCCAGGGTGGCCACGACCAGCTCGGCCGCTGCGCCGCCCGAGAATTGCTGCTGGCCGGTGATCAGGTTGCCGTCGCGCACCGCGAAGGGTTTGAACATCGAATTGACCACGAAATTGGTGCCTTCGATCTTCTTCGCCTCCTCCTCGATCCAGAAGGGCTGGATCTTCTGGCCGACCCAGGCATCGGCAAAGGCTTCCTCGGAGTTGGCAAAGCCGGTCCAGGTCTTGCCCTTGACCAAGAGATCGCCGTTCGACAGCCGGGTTTTCAGCAGGATGCAGGTGCCGTGGCAGACGATCGAGACGATCTTGCCCGCCTCATAGGCCTTGGCCACGAAGGCATGCAGCGCCGCATCGTCGATCATCGTCACCATGGGCGACTGGCCGCCCGCGAGGAAGATCGCGTTATAGGCGGTCGGGTCCACCTCGGCGATGGATTTGGTGCCTTTCAGCAGGGCGGCGTGGGTCGCGGATTTCTTGAAGCCGAGCGAGATCAGGTCGTGGGCGGAATAGCCTGACGCATCCTCGGGGTCCGAGAACCCGTCGGCGACCAGATCGCCGCCCTTGGGCGAGACGATCTCGACCTCATACCCGGCCTCGGTGAAGGTCCAGTAGGGATGGGTCAGTTCGGCCCACCAGAAGCCCACGGGCCAGCCCGTGGTGGGCGAGGTGCCGGGGTTGGCGGCAATCATCAGGACTTTCTTCTTGGTATGCACGTCGATGGAGGCAGACATTTGGCAATCCTTTCAGAGGGTTTTGGTCTTGGGGTAGATGAAGCGCGCGATCAGCGGCGTCAGACGCGGCATGATGACGTAGGTCATCAGCGACACCTGGATGGTGACGGTCACCAGAACGCGCAGGGCCAGCGGCCAGCCGGTCATCAGCGGGCCGAGGGTGAGGTTGAGGGCCAGCACCAGCACGAACACCACGGCGATCAGCACCAGCGCCATGCGGTGCGGGCTGGGTTGCGGAACCTTGGTGCCCGGCGGCGGGTCGAACCAGAATTCGAGGCCGGTCATCCGCTGCCAGGCGGCATCGGCGGCGAACATGTCCGCCGCCTCGGCCAGCATGTCCTGCCGAAAGCCCGAGCGCTCGAACGCCTCCAGATGCTCGAGGCTGTCGAAGCGGAACACGCTGCGATACTCGCCGCCGGGGGGACGCGGGGCGGTGGAACTCGGCACCCAGGTAACCCTGAAACTTCTCCGCCGCCCCGCGCGTCAGGCGTTCCAGCCAGACCTCGTAATCCTTCTCGCGCCCGGGCCTGACCTTGCGGCGCACGACGATCGTGACGGGATCACACATGGTGAACCTCCGGCAGGTCATACCAGTCGGGTTTCGACTGCGCCCAGAGGTTGCGCATCAGATGCCGCCCGGTCGGCCCGTCGATCAGCCCGGCCGAGACCAGCCAGCGGCCCGGTTGCTCCTTGACCACCCGCGCCCCGCAGGTGCCGCAAAAGGCGCGGCGGCTGGCGGGCGAGGACTGATACCAGACCAGCGCGGCCTCGCCTTCGACCCCGATGGCGTCGCGGGGGGCGGCGACGAAGGCGTTGAAATTGCCGTGCATCTTCTGGCAATCGCCGCAGTGGCAGGCCATCACGCCCGACGCATCCGCAGGCAGCGTCAGCCGCACGGCGCCGCAATGGCAGGTGGCGGTAAGGGTCTGGGTCATGGCCTTGTCTCAGGATGTGATCGAGTTCGGTCTGCCACGGGTCCGGCGGCAGTCGGGCCGCCGGACCGGAGTTGTCTCAGGATGCGAGCTGTTCGAGGATCAGCCGCGCCACCGACCCGCCCGAGTTCTGCTGCTGCCCGGTGATCAGGTTGCCGTCGGCCACGGCATAGTTCGCCCACATGCCGCGGTCGGTGTAGTTGGCGCCGCGCTCGCGCATGGCCGGTTCCACCCACCAGTCGAAGAGCTTCGCGCCCAGCACCTCATCGACATAGGCATCTTCGGCGGCCGAAAATCCGGTCACGGTCTTGCCGGCGATCAGATAGCTGCCGTCGTCGAGCCGCACGTCCACCAGCGCCGAGACGCCATGGCACAGCGCCGCCGTCGGCTTGCCCGCGTCGTAGAAGGCGCGGATCAGCCCTTGCAGCGCGGTGTTCTCGCGGAAGGTGAACATCGGCGCCTGCCCGCCCGCGACGATGATCGCGGCGTGATCGGCGGGGTTGATGTCGGCCAGCGCGGCGGTGGCATCCAGCAGCGGCGCATGTTTCGGCGAGGTCAGGAAGCCCAGCGAGACGAAGTCCTGCGCCGAATAGCCGGACTCGTGGCGCGGATCGGAATAGGCATCCACCGTCACCTTGCCGCCCTGCAGGCTGGCGATGGTGATCGCATGGCCGTGGGCCACCAGTTCGGCGTAGGGATGCGTCAGCTCCGCCGCCCAGAAGCCCAGCGGAAAGCCCATGGTCGGATGCGCGATCTCGTTCGCCACCACGATCAGGATATTGCCGGGGGCGGCGGCGGGGGCATCGGCCCGGGCCTTGGTGGCCAGCGGCAGGCCGCCGGCGGTCAGGGCCACGGCGGGGGCTGCGGCAAGGAAGGTTCTGCGGGTCAGGGTCATGTGATGTCTCCTAAAGGGGGGTGAAAGTCAGCGCGCCAGATGCGCGCCGCCGTCCACGTCAAGCGTGGCGCCGGTGAGGAAGGGGTTGGCGGCCGCCAGCAGGATCGCCTGCGCGATATCCTCGGGCGCGCCGATGCGGCCTGCGGGCAGGCGGGCGGCGGTGGCGGCGAACATGCCGTCGCGGGCGGCCTCGGGCATCCCTGCATAGGCCTCGGTCGCGGTCATCCCGGGCGAGACGGTGTTGACCCGGCGCGGCGCCAGTTCCACCGCCAGCACCCGCGCCATCGCCTCCAGCGCGCCATTGACCGCCGCCAGACCCGAGGTGCCGGCCAGGGCCGCCCGCGCCGCAGCCCCGGTGACCAGCGTCACCGATCCGGTGGCAGGCAGGTGCTGGGCCAACGCCCGGACTACCCGCCAGTAGCCCCAGAACTTGGCGTCGAAAGCGGCGCGCAGGGCGTCCTCGCTCACCTCGGCCAATGGCCCCCAGGCGACGGCGTCCGAGGCCGACAGCACCAGATGATCGACCGCGCCGACGGCTTCGGCCAGGGCAGCGACCGAGCCCGGATCGGTGAAGTCGAGCACGACGCCCGCCGCCCCCTCGGGCCGCGCGTCCAGGCTGGCGGCGCTGCGCCCGGTGACGGTGACGCGCGCGCCTGCGGCCAGGGCCGCCGTGGCGGTCGCCCGGCCGATGCCCCTGGTGCCGCCGACGATCAGGATATGGGTGTTGGTCAGCGTCATCGCTCAGCCCCCCACCGCGGCAAAGGCCCAATTGCGGCCCTTGCCGCGGAACAGCGCCTGGTTGATCCAGACCATGCCGAAGGGCTCGAGCAGGCGGGATTTGGTGATGTCGCCCGCGTCCAGCGGATCGAACCCGAGGTCGGTCAGCAGGGCCGCGACCTGCGCCTTGGCGGCGTCACTGTCGCCCGCCATGAACATCACCGGGCGATGCGCCAGGTGGGCGTTCTGCGCCATGATCTCGGCGCCGACCTGGTTGAGCGTCTTGACCACCTGCGCGCCCGGCAGCCAGCCCGCCACCGTCTCGCCCCCGCTGGTGCTGTGCCCGAGGGTCAGCCCCAGGCCGGTGGCGGTGCGCCCCAGCGGGTTCATGCAGTCGATCACCACTTTGCCCGCAAGGTCGCCCAGCGCCTTGACCGCGCCTTCGGCCACGCCCCAGGGCAGCGCGAGGATCACCAGATCGGCCCCTGCCGCCGCATCCGCCGGCAGGGCCAAGGTCGCGCCGGTCTCGGCGGCAAGGGCCTGCACCTCGGCCTCGTCGGGGTGGCGCGCGCCAAGGGTCACGGCATGGCCCTTGCCCTTCAGCCCCCGGGCGATGGCGCCGCCGACATTGCCGGTGCCGATGATCGCGATCCGCATCTGTCTTTCCCCTTGCTTCATTCGCTGAAGCGGAGATATGCGGAACGACAAATAAATGTTAACGAATAGTCCTCATGTCTGACTTAAGCACATCGGAACTCAGGCGGCTGGACCTGACGCTGCTGCTGGTGTTCCTCGGCCTGTTGCGCCACCGCAAGGCGCTGGACGTGGCGGCTGAGCTGGGCCTCACGCAATCCGCCATCAGCCAGTCGCTGAAGCGCCTGCGCGACATCTTCGGGGACGAGCTGTTCCTGCGCCGCCCGCATGGGATGGAGCCCACCGCGACCGCGCTGGCGCTGGAGGCACCGGTGGCGGCGGCGGTCGAGGCCCTGCGCGGGGCGCTGGGGGCGGCGCGGGCCTTTGACCCCGCCACCGCGACGGGGCTGGTGCGGGTGGCCGCGCTGGATGCCGAACAGGCGGTGCTGATCCCGCCGCTGACCGCGCGCCTGCGCGCCCGCGCGCCGGGGTTGACGCTGACGGTGCTGCCGGTCGGGCGCGCGGCGGCGATGGAGGCGCTGGCCGAAGGCCATGCCGATCTGGCCCTCGGCTATGTGTGGGACACCCCCGAGACGATCTGCAGCGAACGCCTCTACGACGAAGGCTTTCTGGTCGCCGGCCGACCCGAGGTTCTGCCGCATGCGCCGAAGCTGGACCTCGACACCTACTGTGCGGCCGACCACGTCCTGATCTCGCCCGGCGGCGATCTGCGCGGTGTGGTGGACGACCAATTGGCCGCCATGGGCCGCGCGCGCCGCGTGGTGCTGGGCCTTCCGGCCTTCCTGCCCGCACTGGCCGCCGTTGCCGCCGCGCGGGCGCTGGTGACGCTGCCCGCCCGCGTGGCACAGGCCTTCGCCCCCGGCTTCGGCCTTGTTACCGCGCCCCCCCCGCTCGCGGTGCGCCGCTTTCCCGTCTCGGCCTTCTGGCACCGCCGCAACGATGCCGATCCGCAAACCATCTGGATGAGGCAACATTTGCTGGGGCTCTGACGGCGAGTTTCTGCTGCGGCAGTTGATCAGCAGGGAAGTATTGCATTGAAAAGTTGGGATTTTTTGCAGAGAAGGTTCGACCGCAGGCCCATCCCCTCCGCCACATTCAGACACCGAATCCGTCCAAGGGGCTCTGTTGCACAAATCGGATGAGGGGATTCATCTCGTGAATCCAGCGTGGTAGCTGGAGGGCATGAGCAGACCGAACACACCGACCTACAAGACCAAGAACTGGCCGACCTACAACGATGCGCTCAAGCGCCGGGGCGCGCTGACGATCTGGTTTGATCCCGAGATGACCTGGGAGGCTGAGCCGACTGGCAAGCGGGGGCGGCAGCCCGTTTACAGCGATCCTGCCATCCAGACCTGCCTGACGATGAAGGTTCTGTTCGGCCTGGCGCTCAGACAGACGACGGGGTTCGTCGAGAGCTTGCTCCGGCTGATTGGGCTGAATTGGACGGTGCCGGACTTCAGCACATTGAGCCGTCGCCAGAAGACGCTGGCCGTGAACATCCCGCATCGGGGGGCGCAGGGCCCGTTGCATCTCTTGATCGACAGCACAGGGATCAAGGTCGAAGGCGAAGGCGAGTGGAATGCGCGCAAGCATGGCGGCCCGAAGCGTCGCGTCTGGCGAAAGGTCCACCTCGGGATCGACGAGCAAACACTGGAGATCCGGGCGGTCGAGGTCACCAGCAGCGACATAGGCGACGCTCCCATGCTACCCGAACTGTTGGCCCAGATCCCCGCCGATCAGGACATAGCAAGCGTCACCGCCGACGGGGCCTACGACACACGAAAGTGCCATGATGCCATCGCCGAGCGGGGCGCTGCCGCCGTCATTCCGCCGCGCAAGAACGCCAAGCCGTGGAAGACTGCCACCGCAGGCGCTGTCGCGCGCAACGAGGCATTGCGGGCGTCGAAATACCTTGGCCGCGCGCTCTGGCGACGATGGAGCGGCTACCACCGCCGGAGCCGTGCAGAGACGAAAATGCACTGTGTGAAACTGCTGGGTCAGCGCCTCATGGCGCGGGACTTCGACCGCCAGGTGGCCGAGTTCCAGGTTCGTGTTGCCGTGTTGAACGGCTACACCGCGCTCGGCATCCCAGTCACGAAGGTCGTAGGATAGGTCTGTCCGGGAGAAGGGGCAGTCCGACCGTCAGCCGATTTGTGCAACAAAGCCGATTTCCTTTATCTGGCTGTTTGCCAGGGCGTTCATCGGGTAGACGATGATCGAGCGCGTCTTGCGCGGCTGCCCGGCCTTGCGCGAACGAACGATGGCATCGACCACAGGGACAAAGAAGCACAGGGATTTTCCTGAGCCTGTGCCCGTCGTCACGACGAAGCTTTGCCCCGCCCGTGCCTTGGCGATGGACTGCGCCTGGTGCCGGTGAAACCGGATGGGCGTGGCACCGATCCGGAAAATCCGGGCCGTTGCCTCGTCCAGATCCCCTGATGCGACAAGTTCATCCACCGTCGGGCCTGACAGGAACCTGGGGTTCAGCGAAAGAAGGGCGTCGGGCCAGAAGCGGCCGTCGTCATATTGGCGCGTGACCTCGGCCGCGATGTCATGTGCCCGGATGGTGCTGAACGACCGCGAGAAGCGTGCATAGGAGTCGATGAGATTGTGATCGAATTCAAAAGCTTTCATGGAAAATCCTGCTGCTACACTGCCTGGCGCTGGCGGTCGAGGATTGCGTCACGGTTCAAAAGCACGATCTGCTGATCCTGCGGCTTCCTGGCGCCGGGATCAGTATCAAGCCCGAGACGCCTGAGCGCGTAGTACAGCAACGCCCGCCGGACTATGATCTTCGCCTTTCCGGCCCGCATGCCGTAGTCGAGCGCGATGACCTTCGCCTGCGTCTCCGAGAGGTCGGGGTGGGGGGCGACTTCCAAGGTGACCTCTGAGTGCCAGTCGCGGTCATTCTCGGCCGAGGTTTCGCTCTCCCGCGACCCCCGGATGTCGAGGATTCGTGAGAGCAGGAAATCCTTGAAGCTTTCATCGGTCAGGCAGAACGCCCGCGCGTGCCAGCGGAAGCCGTCGAAGGCGATGGCGTGAGGTGCAATCCAGCGCCATCGCGGCTCGGGGCTGGACAGGGACTGGTATTTGACCTCGATCGCCTCGGACCGGCGGATGGCGCCTACGACCGAGCGCAGCGTCACCGGGTCGACGCCGCGCACGGGCGTCGGCGCGGCCGCATAGGGCGGGAGATCGGCGATCCAGGAGTCGTCGCGGTCGAGGATCCCGTCGGCGATCGACCGCAGCTGGGCGAGGTAGCGACTGGCGTCGGGCTCATGGAACCGCGGCCGGAAGCCGGAGCCACGGACATAGGTCCGCGCGCTCTTGTCATAGACCATGTTGTCCGGCGCCATTCCGATGTAGCGGTTCAGGTCGGTGGACGCCTGGTTCACCGAGACCC
>JBKBRS010000097.1:0-7933 GCA_046292095.1 Thiobacillaceae bacterium | reverse complement strand
AGGAGCGCCGCTTGCGGCGCGAACCGCAGACGGCGTGCGGTGCGCTGTTCGGATTCGGTCCTGGATTCGGCCCGCAAGCGGGCCTCCTACCGCAAGAACCGACAGACCACCCCTCGGTAGATACTGTGATCGCCGTCAAGCGCCTGGTTCGGCCCGCAAGCGGACCTCCTACCTCAACGGTTGGAACAGGTAGGAACGCCGCTTGCGGCGCGAACCAAAGCCCAGCGACGCGTTGTTCGGGTTCGGCCCTGGGTTCGGCCCGCAAGCGGGTCTCTTACCACCGGTGGCGGGCTTTGAGATTCGGCCCACAAGCGGCTGCCTGCCGCGGCGGTTTGAGCGGTTGGTTTGGTCCAGTCGGAAGCTCAACTATCGGGAGCTTTCACGGTAAGACTCGAGCCGTTGATGACCGGCGCGCCATCCCCATATCGTCCGCATGCAACGCCTGTCACCATCCCCGGTACGGACGTCGGGCAGGGGTGCGCCATGAGCCGCTGGCCACTGCCCTCAAGTGATCGCACGGACACGTTTCCCGGTGCCGCCGGCCTCGCTAAAATCCCGCCCATGAAACCGACCCTGCGTATCACCTCCTACAACATCCACAAGGGCCTGTCTTTTTTCAACCGGCGTGTGGTCGTGCACGAGGTGCGCGAGCGGCTCATGGCGATCAACGCCGACATCGTTTTCTTGCAGGAGGTGCAGGGCCACCACGCGCACTACCGGTACCGCTACCGGGAGTGGCCCGAGTCGCCCCAGCACGAATACCTGGCGGGGGATCTGTGGACGGATTTCGCCTATGGCCGCAATGCCGTCTATGACCACGGGCACCACGGCAACGCCATCCTGTCGCGTTTCCCCATCCTGCGCTGGGAGAACGTGGACATCTCTGCGCACCCCTTCGAGAGCCGCGGGCTCCTACACTGCGAGCTTAATGTGCCCGGCCTCGATCAGCCGCTACATGCCATCTGCCTACACCTGGCCTTGAACGAGAGGGGACGGCGCAAGCAGCTAAACCAACTGTCGCAGCGCATCCGCCGCATGGTGCCGGATAGCGCGCCGCTGATCATCGCCGGTGACTTCAACGATTGGCGGCAGCGTGCCGGACACTATCTTGCCGCCGAGCTGGGCCTGAAAGAGGTGTTCGAGGCCACGCACGGGCAGCCCGCGCGCAGTTTCCCGGCCGCGCTGCCCTTGTTTGCGCTTGACCGCATTTATGTGCGCGGCTTTGGCGTGGCCTCGGCCCATGTCCTGCATGGCCCAGCCTTCCGTCGCCTGTCGGATCACGCCATGCTGACCGCCCAGCTGGTACACAAGGCCGCCGATATGCGGCACGACGCTACCCCGCTTACCCAGGCCGCCTCCGTCCTTGCTCAGCCGTGACCTTGGCCAGGCCCGGTCGCGTTGGCCTGGAATCACTGGTCTCGACGCAAGCCCTTCATCGGGCGCCCGGCCGCCATGCTGGTGACGGGCAACCGGTTGACCCTACTCGAGAACGGGCGCCAATACTTCCCCGCCCTGCTCGAGGCCATCGCCGCGGCGCGGCACGAGGTCCACCTGGAGAGCTATATCTTCGAACTCGACGCCACCGGCCGGCAGGTGCTCGCTGCCTTGGTCGCCGCCGCCCGGCGCGGGGTGCGCGTGCACCTGCTACTCGACGGCTTCGGCTGTCGCCGCTTCCCGGCGGAGGCGGCCGAGGCCTTGCGCCGCAACGGGGTGCAGCTCCTGTTCTACCGGCCCGAACTGGGGTGGCTACGGCTGCGGCGACACCGGCTGCGGCGCCTGCACCGCAAGCTGGCGCTCATCGATGCGCGCATCGGCTTCGTCGGTGGCATCAACGTCGTCGACGATGCCCGCGCCGGCGCAAAGCTGGCCTATGACTATGCCGTGCAGGTCGAAGGGCCGGTGGTGGCCGAGATCTGGCAGGCCATGCGTCGGTTGTGGTGGCTGGTGCGCTGGAGCCGGCTGGGGCGCCGGCCGCCCATGGGCAAAGGGGTGCAGCCGAGTCTCGCGCCGGTCGGTGACCAGGCTGCGGAGTTCCTGGTACGCGACAATCTGCGCCACCGGCGCGACATCGAACGGGCCTATCTCAAGGCGATCGGTACGGCGCGCAGGGAGGTCATCCTGGCCAATGCCTATTTCCTGCCCGGTCGCCGCTTCCGCCATGCCCTCGTGCATGCCGCCCGTCGCGGCGTGCGCGTGCGACTCCTCATGCAGGGCTATACCGATCATCCCTTCTACAAACTGGCCGCCCGCGCCCTGTATCGCTATTTCCTCGACCGCGGCGTGGAGATCCGCGAGTATCACGCCGGTTTCCTGCACGCCAAGGTGGCGGTGGTGGACGACGACTGGGCGACCGTGGGCTCCAGCAACCTCGATCCGTTCAGCCTGCTGCTTTCGCGCGAGGCCAATCTGGTGGTGCGCGACCGAGGCTTCACGGGCGAGCTGCGGGCAAGCCTACTGCGGGCGATCGAGACGGGCACCCACCGCATCCATCACCAAGTCCTCAGGCGCATCCCCTGGTACGAGCGGCTGGCTTCCTGGCTCCTGTACAACGCCATGCGGATGGCCACCGGGCTGACCGGCTACGCGCGGGGGAAGGTGTAGTCAGGGCAGGATGTCGGCGATCCGTATCATCCGTCCATTGCCGGCCAAGGGGGCGACCGACTCGTCTGCGGCGAGGATGCGCCGCTCGCCGTAGGCTTCCCCCATGGGGCGCCGGCAGACCTCCAGCGTGCTGCTGCCGAGATCGAGAATCCAGTACTCCGGCACGCCGGCGCGGGCATAGGCGGCGAGCTTGCGGCCTCGGTCGTAGGCCAAGGTGGACTCGGCCACCTCGACCACCAGCGCGGCGCGTGTCGGATGGGCATCGCGATAATCGCGCGGGCTGCCTGGGACGACGGCAATGTCCGGCTCCGGTTCGGAGTAGTCGTCCAGTGCGAGGGGCGTTTGCACGCGCACGTGGTGATTGGCGCCGAAACATGTTCGCAAGGCCGCATCCAGGAGGCTGATGGCCGTGGCATGCCGGCTTTTCTGGGGCGCCATCTCGATCAACTCTCCGTCGAGCAGTTCCAGCCGGTCCTCCGGCCCGAAGATGTCGGCATCGACCATCTGCTCGTATTTGCGGCGGGAGATGCGGTGTCGCCGCAGCGTTGAAGACAGGACTGCGCTCATGGGCCTGGACTCGCTGGCAAGACCTCGCTGTACTCAGTATACGCCTGGTGGTCGCCCTCGGTTGCGCGCGCCGTCATGAGAAAGACCGGATAGCGGCGCGTCTGACCGTCGATGTCCTTCTCGATCTCGAAGACGGTTGCGAAGGCGATGTCGGTGAAGCCTGCCATTTGGGCCAGCGCGGCAAGCGCCTCGCGCTCGAATCCGTGGTGCACGTCCACCTCGGGCCCGTGGAAGGAGCCGTCCTCGCGGTCGAGGTCGGCCACGGCGAGCCAGCCGCCGGGCTTGAGCAGACGCTGGAAGACCTGCAGGATGTGGGCGGTGTCAGGGATGTGGTGCAGGGTCATCGCCGTGCAGATGAGGTCGTAGGTCTCGTCCGCCGGCGGGTCGGCGCTCAGATCGACCTGGCGCAGCGTCATGTTGCTCACTCCCTGAGACTCAATCTTCTCCGCGGCTACGGCCAGCATGCCGGCGGAGCTGTCCATCAGGGTGATGTGGCCGAGCGCATCCTTGAGCAGGAAGGCCAGCAGCCCGGTGCCGCTGCCATAGTCCAGCGCGGTCATGGACTGGTTCAACGGAATGCGGTTACGGATGGCGGCGGCGATGCGCGCGGCGCGTTCGCGAAAGACCGGGTTGGTATCCCACTGCCGCGCCTTGCTGTCGAAATGGGCGGCGTCCAGCACGACCTTGCTCATCGCCGCCCCCCCAGCAAGGAGCCGAGCACGCCGCGGATGATGGCGCGACCGATCTGGCTGCCGATCGAGCGCGCCGCGCTCTTGGCCAGGGCCTCCACTACCCCCTCGCGCCGGCGGCCGCCGCTGCCCGTGCCGCCAGCAAGCAGGTCGCCCAACACCCCGCCCAGACCGCCGCCGGCCGGCGCCTGGCTCGGCTGGGCGGGGGCGGTGAGCGGCTCGGCCCGCGCCTTGAGCTTCTCGTAGGCCGATTCGCGATCCACCGTCTTTTCATAGACCCCGGCCACCAGCGAGGCGGCCATCACCTGGCGGCGCTCCGTCTCGGTCAGCGGCCCCAGGCGGCTGCGCGGCGGCACGATCCAGGCGCGCTCCACCACGCCGGGTTTGCCCTTGTCGTCGAGCAGCGACACCAGGGCCTCGCCGACGCCCAGTTCGGTGATCGCCGCGACCTCGTCCAGATCGGGGTTGTCGCGCAGGGTCTCGGCCGCGGCGCGCACTGCCTTCTGATCCTTTGGCGTGTAGGCCCGCAGGGCGTGCTGCACCCGGTTGCCGAGCTGGCCGGCCACGCTGTCCGGGATGTCGGCCGGGTTCTGGGTGACGAAATAGACCCCCACACCCTTGGAGCGGATGAGCCGCACCACCTGCTCGATCTTGTCCACCAGGGCGCGGGGGGCGTCGTCGAAAAGCAGATGCGCCTCGTCGAAGAAGAAGACCAGCTTCGGCTTGTCCAGGTCGCCCACCTCGGGCAGGTTCTCGAAAAGCTCGGAGAGCAGCCACAGCAGCAGGGTGGCATAGACCTTGGGGGCGGCGAGCAGCTTCTCCGCCGCCAGGATGTTGACCACACCGCGGCCATCCAGGGTCTGCATCAAATCGGCGATGTCGAGCATGGGCTCGCCGAAGAGCCGCTCGCCCCCCTGTTGTTCGAGCGTGAGCAGGGCGCGCTGGATGGCGCCGATGCTGGCGGCGGAGACGTTGCCGTACTCGGTGGTGAACTGGCGGGCGTTCTCGCCCACATACTGCAGCATCGCCCGCAGGTCCTTGAGGTCGAGCAGCAGCAGCCCCGCATCGTCGGCGATCTTGAAAGTCAGCGCGAGCACCCCGGCCTGGGTCTCGTTGAGATTGAGCATACGCCCGAGCAACAGCGGACCCATGTCGGAGATGGTGGCGCGCACCGGGTGGCCCGCCTCGCCGAAGGCGTCCCAGAAGGTGACCGGACAGCCCTCGTAGTGGAAGTCAGTCAGGCCCAACATGGCCACCCGCTCGGCGACCTTGGGGTTGTCCCCGCCGGGCCGGGCCAGGCCGGCCAGGTCGCCCTTGACGTCGGCGAGGAAGACCGGCACGCCGATGCGGCTGAAACCCTCGGCGAGCCGTTGCAGGGTAACCGTCTTGCCGGTGCCGGTGGCGCCGGTGATCAGGCCGTGGCGATTGGCCATACGGGGCAGGAGCTGCAATTCGGTGTCACCGTGCTTGGCGAGCAGCAGGGGTTCGCTCATGGGGCTCTCCGATTCTCGAATGGCGCGCCAGGGGTCGCCGTGGGCAAACGCATGGGCCATTGTACGAGGCGCCGCAAGGGGCAACAATGGGACTGCGGCTGGAGGCCAACCGGGTTGTCGGCGTCTCGCCCGAGATTCAAGTTGTGGCCCGTAATCGCCGATAAGGGCGGCAGGCACCAGGACGGTCCGACCCGGCGTGCCGAACCGACACCACAGTCAGAGACGAACGCGTTGGATACCGAAGACACCTGCCCGGCAAGCGCGCCGCAGACCTGCCAGCCCCCCCTGATCCTGCTGGTGGAGGATGATCCGACCCTGGTCCATGCCCTCGCCGAGCGTATGCAGCGCGATGGACATGCCGTGCGGGTGCATCCGGCCATCCCAGGTGGGCCTGCGACGGCTGTGGACGGGCCGGCAGCCCTCGAGATCTACGATGTCACCGGCCCGGGCGCCCCCGCGCTGCCGCTGTCGCTCACGGCCGATGGGCTGCTGGCGCCACGCATCTACATCTCGGCGCGCGACGATATTAACGCCCGGCTCGCTGCCCAACGCGCCGGCGCGACGCGCTACCTCACCCAACCCGTCGATCTGGACCGGCTCATGTTGCAGATCGACACGTACCTGTTGCGCACTCCGGAGCGCCCCTATCGTGTCCTCCTGGTCGCGGACGACGTGGCCGCCCTGGCCGCATACGCCGAGGCGATCGAGGCGCGGGGGATGCAGGTCGAGACCCTCACCGATCCTTACGCGGCCCATGCCGCCGCCGTGCGGCTGCGGCCCGAGTGTCTGGTGCTGCAGCGCGACATGGCGGCCTGCAGCGGGGATGAGCTTGCAGGCGTGCTGCGGGCGGATGCCCGCTTCCAGGAACTGCCCATCGTCTTCCTCATGCGCGCCGACGACACGCGCCCATTGCCGCTACTCGACGGCGTGGGCGAGACCTGTCTGCCGGAGCGGGTCGCCCCCAACGCGTTGGCGGCTACCATCGCCCTGCGCGTCCGCCGTGCCCGCAGCCAACGTCGGCTCAACGAGGATCTGCGCGCGGCGCTGCGCGAAAGCCGCGTGCTGAGGCTGGCCCTGGACGTGCACAACCTGGTGTGCATCACCGATACGAGTGGGGTCATCGCCTATGTCAACGATGCCTTCTGCCGGGCGAGCGGGTACAAACGCCGCGAGCTACTCGGTCAGGGCTTCGGCCTGCTCAAGTCGGGGGTGCACAGCGCCGGGTTTTACGCCGAGGTGTGGCAGGCATTGCGCCAGGGCGAGGTCTGGCGCGGCGAATTCTGCAACCGGCGCAAGGACGGCAGCTTGTACTGGGTGGACACCTCCATCGTGCCCTATCAGGACGAGGCGGGGCGCCCCACGCGCTACCTCGGCGTGGGCACCGATGTCACCCGGCTCAAGGCGCTGGAGCAGGCCCTGGCTGCCAGCCGACCCGACGCCCGGCCGGATTGACCGGCGACGGCGCTGCGCCGGCCGCGGTCTGGCCGCTGCCGGTCCGGGGTTGTGAACTCCGCTCTGCATGCGTTGGTCACAGAGGCAGCGTCGGGAGGATGCCGGGCCGCGAGTGCCGGCAACGGCGACGTGCCTGCCCTTGTCGGTGACGACTCCGTACAACGGCCAGCCGGCTGGTACCCTCCCCCGAGCCTTGCCGCACTCAGTCCAACGCCCGCAACCCGGAGAGCGTCATACCGGCATGTCCAGCGCCTATACCCGCACCGCCATCGCCCTGCACTGGCTCGTCGCCGTCCTGATCCTGGCGGCTCTGCCTCTGGGCCTGACCATGACCGAGATGCCGCTGTCGCCGCAGAAGCTCAAGTTCTACGCCTGGCACAAGTGGCTGGGGGTGACGGTGTTCCTGCTGGTCGTGCTGCGACTTGCCTGGCGCGCCACCCACCAGCCGCCGCCGCTGCCAGCCAGCCTGCCGGCCTGGCAGAGGTCTGCTGCCAACGTCACGCATTGGCTCATGTACGCCCTGATGCTGGCCATCCCCTTGAGCGGCTGGCTCATGAGCTCGGCCAAGGGCTTCCAGACCGTCTATCTGGGGCTGATCCCCATCCCCGACCTGCTGGCCAAGGACGAGGCCCTGGGCAACCGCCTCGACACCGGGCACACAGTGCTTGCCTACAGCCTGGTCGTCCTGCTCGTCGTGCATGTGGCCGCTGCCTTCAAGCACCACTGGGTGGACCGCGACGACGTGCTCACCCGCATGCTACCCTGGATCAAGCCGCGAAAGGAAAATGCATGAGACCGCTGACTCTGCTGCTGTTGCTCGGCTTTGGCCTGCTGTCGGCCGGCCCGGTGCTGGCCGCCTCATACGAACGCATCCTGACCGACCAGAGCCGGATCGGCTTCGTCTCGCGGCAGATGGGGGTGCCGGTCGAGGGCCAGTTTCGCCGCTTCAGCGGCCAGATCGCCTTCGACCCCGCCCGCCTGGAGGCGGTCCGTGCCACATTGGAAGTGGAACTCGCCAGCTTCGACATGGGCTCGCGCGAGGTCTACGACGAAGTGGTGAGCCGCAACTGGTTCGACGTGCGGCAGTACCCCACCGCCCGCTTCGTCGCCACCGGTCTCAAGCATCTGGGC
>JBKBRS010000096.1:5140-7942 GCA_046292095.1 Thiobacillaceae bacterium | reverse complement strand
GACACGCCGCTGTCGGTCGATCGCCTTGAGTGGGAGCACATCCAGCGCGTGTTGGCCGAACATGGCGGCAACCTGTCGGCCACGGCGCGGGCGCTCAAGATGCACCGGCGCACCCTGCAGCGCAAGCTAGCCAAGCGGCCGGTGCGGGATTGAGGGTCAGCAGCGCCAAAGCCTCAGCCCTAGCCGCTCAGCGTCTCGACGACGACGTTGCGGTTGGTGTAGATACAAATGTCAGCGGCGATGGCCATGGCCTCGGCGACCACCTGCTCGGCGGTGAGTTCGCTGTGCGCAAGCAGCGCCCGCGCCGCGGCCTGGGCATAGGCGCCGCCGCTGCCGATGGCGGCGATCCCGTATTCGGGCTCCAGTACATCGCCGGCGCCGGACAGGATCAGGGTGGCCTGGGTGTCCGCCACGATCAGCATGGCCTCCAGCCGGCGCAGCATGCGGTCGGTGCGCCAATCCTTGGCGAGTTCCACCGCGCTGCGAGTGAGATGTCCCTGGTGCTTGTCCAGCTTGGCCTCGAAGCGCTCGAACAGGGTGAAGGCATCGGCCGTGCTGCCGGCGAAACCGGCCAGCACCTGGTCCTTGTAGAGCCGGCGCACCTTGCGTGCCGTCGCCTTCATGACCACGTTGCCCAGGGTCACCTGACCGTCGCCGGCCATGGCCACCTGCGCACCGCGGCGCACGCACAGGATGGTGGTGCCGTGCAGGGCGGGGGGGCTCATGCCGGAGGGATCGCCATGCGTCATAGGGGAGCGCTTGTCAAATGCCGAGGCCGACGGATTGTCGACGGACGCGCGCGGCGCATCAATGGCACAGTCCTCAGTCTTCGGTCCTCGGTTGTCAGTCCTCTGTCCTCAGTCTTCTGTCCTCAGACCTCAGACCCGTGTGCGTCCCAGGATCACGGCGTACTGGCCGGCCCCGATCATGTTGAGCAGCACGTTCACCAGCTCGTTGCCCTCCTTGAAGAGCAGCTTGTGGCCGGCCTCGTGGAGCGAGATGAGGGTGTCCAGCAGCAGCCCCACCGAGGCGAAGTCGATGCGGGTGACCTGGGAGAGGTCGATCTCCACCTGCGGTTTGTCCTGGCAGAAACGGCGCAGTTCGGCGAGCTGGGGGTCACCGCTGGCGCCGACCACGCCCTTCAGTGGGAAGATCAGGCCCGAAGGCTCCGCGATCGGTGCCGTCTGCAGGCTCTCTTGCGGGACCTTGGGCGGGCTGTAAGAGGGCGGCGAGACCTCGAAACGCACGGCATAGTCCACCGCGGTGTCCTCGAACTGGGTCTCGTCGCCCTCGAGCTGCAGCAGGGTGAGCAGCAGCAGCCAGCCGGGCTCGGAGAGCTTGTCCTCACTGCGCAGCGCGTTGAGCTTGCCGATCAGGTTGGCGCCGCCCACCAGTTTGATGGCCTTGCCCTGCTCCTGCAGCCTCACCAGGCAGTCGAGTATGGTGCGGATATAGTCCTCGTCCGGCACCGGTGTGCGGCTGACCTCCACGCGCACCGCCGTTTTGCTGGCCGCCTCCAGCATGAAGCGCTTGAGACGATCCCGGTCGGCTGCGCCGAAGCTCGCGCCAAAGCCCATGTAGGGCATCGCGCTCGCCTCCTGGCGTTGGGTCTGGGTGCGCGGCGCCCAGGTGGGCGGCGAGCGCTCGAACTTGACGGCGAAATCCACCGCCGCGTCCTCGAAGGGATCAAGCTGCCCCGTGGCCTCGTACAGGTCGAACAGCATGTACCAGGGCTGTGGATCGCGGTTGTCCGGGTTGTCGAGCAGATAGCGGTTGAGCACCGTGGCGGCCTCACCAACCTTGCCGTTGGCATAGAGCACGGCCGCCTCCTCCAGCTCGGGGGCCAGACCACTGCCGGCCTCCTGCACCTCGATGCCGGACTCGACCGTGCTGGACTCCTGCCCCACGCGGACCTCCGGCCCCTCCTTGCTGCCGGGCAGGCCCTGCTTGAGGAAGGCCATCAGGTCCTCGGCCTTGTCTTTGCGGAACAGGTTGAACAGGGACACGGGTCACCTCGTCTGCCGGGGTTTCTGATACTAGACCCAAGGCTTGGCAGCCGACAAGTGATACGCTTCACACAACGGCAGCCCACGCCCTCCGCCGCACGATCCGGTCAACCAGGAGGCCAGACACCAGCAGCAGGACCAGGACGGGGCCGAAGGGCTGATCCAGGGCCAAGGCCAAGGCGAAGGCGATGCCATAGCCAGAAATGCCGATACCGGCGCTGAGAAACCAGGCCCAGCGCCAGCTCCCGGCGCGCCGGAAGGCAATCCAGGCCGGCACCATGACCAGGGCGAAGGTCGCCATGAGACCCAGGGTCGCGGTGGCCACGGCCACGGCCACCGCCACCGTGAGGTCGAAGCCCAGGTGCCAGCGCCAAGCCGGCAGCCGGTTGGCGCGTTCATGGGTGGGCAGCAGGCGGGCACGGAGGAGCCGCGGCGTGAGCCAGGGCAGCAGGCCCAGGGTGAGCAGGGCGAGCGTCCCGGCCAGCCACGCTTCGCGTGCCGTGGCGAAATAGAGCTGGCCATCGACCATGGCCTGCGCCAGGGCGTGCCCGAGCGGACTGTTGGCGGCGATTAGGAGGGAGAGGGCCCAACCGGCGAGGATCATCAGGGCATAGACGCTGTTGCTGCCCTGCCGGCTCGCGTGCTTGCCGAGTGCCCCCAGCGCCGCACCGGCCGGCGCCCCCAGGACCGCCGGCAAACCCAGCCCCATGCCGGCCAGGGCGGCCGCCGCCGCCAGATGGGTGAGCCCCAGCGTGGCGAGCCACTCCTCGCGCAGCCGCAGCAGGTTGCCGAGCAG
>JBKBRS010000096.1:0-5040 GCA_046292095.1 Thiobacillaceae bacterium | reverse complement strand
AGCGGCAGCCCGGCCAGGAAAGGCAGTAGGAAGGTGTCGTCCATTAGGAAAGGGGCACCCCGCGCCTGGCCGGGCCAGGTTTCAGTGCGCCGGTTCGGATGGCAGGGCCTCGATGCGGGCGACGATGTCCATCACCTCGGCATGCAGCTTGGACATGGCCGCGTGGTGTTGGCGGAATCGCGCATGCGTTTCGGCACGTGCACGGTGCCTCCGTTCGAGCTCGGGATCGCTCCTGGCGCTTGCCAGGGTGCGCTCGTGTTCGACGATGTCCGCCTGATGGCGTTCCATGGCCGCCTCGTGTTCGGCGATCTGTTTCTCGTGCGCCGCCATCAGGGTCTTCAATTTGTTCAGGGCGGCCTCGACGCGCTGATGGTCGCGTTGCCAGAGCTGGTGCTCCAGGCTCCAGTAGCGGTGTTCGCACTGCCACAGGGCGTGTTCCGCCTGCTCCCGTTCGCCTGCCCAGGTTTGGGCGGCATGGGTGAGGAGTACGAGGAAGGACAGGGCAACGAGTTTGGATTCAGACATGGAGACTCTCCTCAACAGTGGCTTCGATGAAGTGGATACGCGTACAGACTCGCTCCAGAAAGGCGCGGTCGTGGCTGACCACCAGGGTGGCCCGCGTTGCGCGCCGGGCGGCAATGGCCTCGGCAGCCAACCCGACATGCTGCGGATCCAGGTTATTGGTGGGCTCATCCAGCAACACGAGCTCCCCTGCGCCGGAAAGCACCCCCCACAGGGTGAGGAGCTGATGCTCGCCGCCCGAGAGGCGATCCAGGCGCCGGTCGATGAAACGCCCCACATGCGCGGGCAGTCCGTCTGCGGCCACACCCAGTGTGGAGAGCCACTCCCGCCCCGTGAGCGGCAGCTCCCTGAGACGGATGGGGCGTTGCGGCAGATGCGCGAGCCGGTGCCCAGGCGGACGCTCGATGCGGCCGGCGTACACGCGCGCCTCGCCGAGGATGGCGGCGATCAGCGTGGACTTGCCCACCCCGTTTGGGCCGGCCAGGCCCAGCACCTCGCCGGGGCCGAGCTCCAGGCTCACCGGGCCCACCACAGGCCGGCCGTAGCCGGCCTCGACGGCGACGAGACGCAGCCAGGGGGTCATTTCGCCAGGGCGAGTGCAGCCACCCACTGGTCGATGAGGCGGAAATAGTCCTCGGCCGAGGCGGTCACCGGGGGCTCCATGGGCACGGCGATGGCCTTCCACCCCAGGGCCCCGGCCACCCGCTGCGGTCCCTGGGCGGGTTGGTAGGGGTGGTAGAGCACCACCCCGCGCCGGCCGCGCAACCGATCCGTGAGCTCGGCCAGGTGTCGTGCGGTGGGTGGTATGCCGGGGATGGGCTCGATGGTGCCCAGAAGAGGCAGCCCCAGGCGGTCGAGCAGATAGATGCCGTCCTTGTGGTAGAGCACGGCGCCGCCGCTACCCGCCGCCTGCGCCTGCCAGCCGGGCAGACGCGCGGTCACCGCGCGCGCGAACGCCTCGGCGCGGGTGCGGTATTCCCCGGTGCGCGCCGGGTCGAGGCGGCCAAGACGCTGGGCGAGCGCCCGGGCGATGTCGGCCATGCGCACGGGGTCGAGATGCACGTGCGGGTTGCCCATGGGATGCACGTCGCCGCGCGCGCGGTCGGCCACCCCCTTGTCCAGCAGGGTCACCTGCGCCGCCGCCTCGAAATAGCCGGGCTGACCCGGCAGCACGCGCCCGTTGGCCGCGCCCCGGAGCGCCGCCGGCAGCCAGCCGACCTCCAGCTCCGCGCCCACGGCGACGACCAGATCGGCGTCGCGCAGAGCGCGCATCATGGAAGGCTTGGCCTGAAGTTGATGCGGGTCGCGGTCGGGCGGCGCCATGACCGTGACGCCGACCGCGGGGCCGCCCACGGCGCGCGCGAGCATGCCCATGCTCGCCGTCGTGGCGGCCACCTGCAAGGCCCAGGCGAGGGGTGTGCCGAAAGACAACGCAAACAGGATCAGGAATCGCAACATGTCTCGTCTCCTCAGAATTGGTGCGCGCCGTGGGCACCCAGGCTGTGCTGGTACTGGATCCAGAACTCATTGAGCCGTTCGCGGTTGCCATCGACGGCGAGGCTGGCACGGCTGGCCTGCAGGCGCAGGCGCGAGAACTCGCTGAAGTGATGGGTGAGCGCCAGCGACCAGCGGTCGGAGTCGTTCCAATCCATGAGCACGCCGCTGGCGCCCTCCACCTTGTTGGTCAGCCCCGTGACGTCGTAGCGCAGCCCGACCTGCCAACGCGGCGCGAAGCCATAGACCCCCTGCACGTAGAGGCCGTCCTGGGTGAACTTGCGCGGCTGTCCCACCAGGGCGCCGTTTTCGTGGAAGGCGAGGGACAGGTCCTTCACCTCGCGCAGGTATTCGGCGTTGAGGGTCAGGTCGCCCGCCCCATAGGCGCGCGGGGCGTCGAATTTGTAGACCGCATCCAGGCCCCACAGCCGGCTCTTGCCCTCCAGGGCATGCACGCACAGGCCGCCGGGTACCCCACAAGGCACTCCGGGGTTGTCCAGGGTATGGTCGTGGACCTCCTGATGCTGGTTCGCCCAACCACCCCACAGCCCGAGCTGCAGGGCATGGTCATCCCCCAAGTCCGGCGAGACCTTGGCAAAGGCGGTCCAAAGGCGCGGGCCGGCCTTCTTGCCGGCAAGTTCGCCCGCACTGGTGCCGGCCAGCGGCAGGCCGTCGGCGCGCGCGGTGGGCGTAGCCTCGCCTGCCGTGGCGAAGACCTGCTCGTTGCCCTGCAAGGCTTCCACGCCCAGCAGGGTGTAGAGGCTGCCGGTCTTCGGCCGCCAGGTCAGTTGCAGCCCGGTATCCGCCACGCCATGCTCGCCCAGCAGCGTGCGATAGGGCAGGTTCTGATCGACGAAGTCCCATTGGTGGGGGTGCTTTTCGTTTAGATAACCGATGCCGGAGTAGAACTTGCCGCCCCGGAGCTTGAGCCCCGCCGGCAGGCTGCGCGTGTCGAAATAGGCCTGTTCCAGCTCGACCCCACCGTCGGCGGCGACCGTGAGCTGGAGGTTGGCGTCGAACCAGGGATCGACCGCGGCGGAGAAGATGATCTCGGTCTCGCGCAGATTGAAACCGCGCTCCAGGCCATGACCGTGGCCGTCGCCGTGGGCATGTCCGTGGTTGATGCCGTCGAGCATGCCGTAGAGCTCCGGCCCTTCGCCCTGCTTGTTGTCGCGGTAATAGACCCCGTCGAGGATGACGGAGATCTGCGGGTTGAAGGCGGTGCCGGCGGTCACCGCCCCCAAGCGGTCGCCGGAGCTCGCGGCCGGGGCGGCGCTGGTCTGTGCCTCGGCGGCCGTAAGCCGCGCCTCCAGTTCTTTCAGACGCGCTTCATAGTGCTGCTTCATCTGCGCGATCTCGGCGCGCAGCGCCTCGATCTCTGGGTTGGCCTGCGCCAGGGTGCTGATGCCGGCGAGCGCGAGCGCGCTCGCCAGCAGGCTGAATCTTGGATGCATGAGTGAACCTCGTCGAACGTAACAATAAACACCCACCCGCCTCGCGACGGGTGGACTTAAGCGCGTTCAGACGGGCTCTGTCGGCGGGGCGCGGATGGAATAGGGGCGCGCGACGGGCGCCTGGGGATGGCTGTCCCAAACGCCTGGTTCGGGGGCATGGGAAGGGACGACCGCGGCGATGGGCGGGGGATGGGCGGCAGCGCCGTGCTGCACGCCGCCGTAGGCCACGCACCATTCGCAGACGGGATGTCCAGGGTCGTCCTCGGTATCGTGCACATGGCTCAGGGCATGCAGGGCGCCGGCAAGCTGCGCCCACAGCAGGGCCAGCGTGAAGAACCAGGCGCGAAGGAGCTGCATGGCCTATTTGCCTTTGTAAGGCGTCACGCTCTCCACCTGCAGCACGTAGGTGGCCGCGCCGAAGGGGGTGTCGGAACGAACCACCTGCAGCCGTCCGGTCGCCCACACCGCGTCCATGGTCTGCACGTTTTTGACCGGCGTGCGCGCCACGGCGTGGATCACCTGGTTGGGCGGCGGCGGCGGCACGTGGATGCAGGCGCCAAAATAGGGCACGAGCAGGAATTCGCGCAACTCCTTGGGGCCGCCGTCCAACGACACCACGAAGCCGGGGATGCGAATGCGCTGGCCATTGAGCTGTCGATTCGGGGGGGCGCTGTCCCAAGCGCGCTTGAGGTCATCCAAAGCCTTTTGCGCGCGCGGGTCGGCATCGTCGAGCCGGGCGAGGTCCAGGCCCATGAGCGCGGCCATCGGGTCCCAGTCGGGCGGCAGCAGGTCGTCCCAGGTCAGGGTGCGCGGCGCACCGGCCTGCGGCGGGGCCGCCGGGCGCTGCGCCGATGGCGCCGGCCGGATCTTCTCGCCCAGCTTGTAGTCCTGCCCCGTGGCGGGCTCGCAAGCGACGAGCAGGGCAGCGAGGGCGAGGAGGGTCAGGCGCATGGCCCAGATTTTACACATGCGGCGTCAACCCGTCGGCCAGCGAGAGTCGATAGGCGCGCCAGGCGGGGACCAGGCTCGCCAGGGTGCCGACGGCGAAGACCGCGCCCAGCCAGGCCCACTGCGCCGCATGCGGCCACGTCAGTTGCAGATGGATGCCTGAGTACGCCGCCAGCCAGGGGCCGACGGCCAGCACCAGGGCGAGGCTCAACAGCAGGCCCAACACGCAGGCCGCCAGCGTCAACCCCGCCCCCTCCAGCAGCAGGAGGAACAGCACCCGCCGCGGCCCTGCCCCCACCGAACGCAGGATGGCCAGCTCCCGGCGCCGCTCGTTCAGTCCGGCGAGGATCACCGCGACCAGACCCACCAGGCTCACCCCGGCAACCAGCGCTGATATCGTCAAGAGTGAGCGTTCACCTATGGCCAGCAGATCCCAGAGCTGATCCAGCGCCACACCGGGCAGCACGGCCATGATCGGCTCCGCCCGGTAGTCCTGCACCCAGCGCTGCATGGCGAAGACCTGAGCGCGGCTCTTGAGCCCCACCAGCACGGCGGTCACCGTTTTTGGCGTGAGGTCGAACTTGGTGGCCAGCTCGGGGGGGATGTTAAGCCCGGGGATGGG